>JABABU010000052.1 GCA_014238065.1 Actinomycetota bacterium | reverse complement strand
GGCCGAGACGGTGGGCGAACTGGGCCTGTTGTTCCATCGTCATCACCTGATCGCGGGCGACGACGACTCCTCGCTCGGCTGCCAACTGTTGGAGCGCCTCGACCTCGTTGTCGGACATCTCGGTCAGCTTGACGTCGCGGAGTTCGACACCGAGCCGCGGCGTGATCGGCGTGCACGTGAGGGTGGGAGCTTCCATAGTTGACATGATCTTCCGCATGGTCGCTAACTAGTTATGGCGCACCCTGATGATCTGCGCCGTCGCGCAACAATCTACGGCATGTCGGAGACCGACATCACCGTCTCGAACCCCAACGACGGTGACCGCATCCCTGGCAGGGCGAGGTCGGGATGCTCACCATCCGCAGCCGCCGGGTGATGCGCGAGTACTGAGGTCGGGCCGACGCGCCCGAACGTACCGGTAAGCGGCCAGACGGGCCGACAGCCGGCACATAACACGAAACATGGCCGTCCACGACCACGCCGCGAAACGCCAGGTCAAAGCTCACGACCGAATATCGGGCACCCACAGGGTTGGCCAAACGCTCACGGCTCCGTCTTGGCGATCGTGAGATAGACGTGGACGTAGTCCATGGCGTGGCCCTCAGGAGATTCACGCACCATGGTCTCGTAGGCGCCATAGAAGTCATCGACAATCCTGTCGCGCTCATCATCGGGACGCCCGGTGTCGAGTGCGGCGCGGAACGTTGCCGCACTCCAGGAGCGAAGCGTCGGAACATAGTCGCTGGCAAACCGGGCGGCGTCGCCATGGTTGTCGAACTCGGCAGCGAAGGGGCACGGCACGACCCTGGTCTCGCAGTGTTCGACACTGAGCCCAGCCTGGCTGACCTGGCTGTGGCGATCATCCAGCGGAGCACGGAACTCCTGGACGGTCTTGTAGTACTGCGGCAGGGTCATCGCGGCGTATTCGGCTTCGCTGATCGTGCCGTTCTCCACGAATCCGCGCCAGATCGCGTCGAACGTGTCGAACATGTTGATTCCGCCGGTGTTGCCGAGATAGCGACCTTCGTCATCGATCCCGAAGTTCACCAGCACCAGGCGACCGCCCGGTGCCAGTTCTGCGGCGCGGCGAAGCAGGATCGATTCCCAGTCCTTTGTCGCTTGAAGCTGGAACTCGGCCAGACTGGCGCCAGAAGCGCCGACCGCTTGGACATGATCGGGAATGTCGCAGGGTTTGCGCGACATCCAGTGCATCGCTGTTGCGGAGAACCCGAGGTCGAGCGTGCCGGACGGCAGGATCGGATCGTAGAACGACGTGGCCGAGGCCAGGACCTGAACGTTCTCAAAGCGATCGAGGTAGCTCACTTGTCCGGTGAGGCCATGAACCATACGGAAGATGGCGTTGTAGTCGTTGCGGGGCTGATCGGTGTAGACGACCTGGACATCACGCTCGCGGAAACGCTCGCGTATCGCCGCGATCGCATCGCCGATCATGTCGAGCGAGGTTCCGCCATCTGCGGTTCCCATGTCAGAAAGTGTGAAGGGCCTGCCCGGTCTGTCCGGAATGCGGCCGATCGCCGCTCGGACAAGTGGCCAGGCGCCGTCGATGACGTCCTTCGCTCCCCGGGTGGCCAGCGAATAGGTCCCACCAGTGGTCATAGCGACGTGTGTCGTGTCGTTTCCTGGCATCAACATCTCCCTGTGTTGACCTCGACGAGCAGCACCGTGCGCGGTCCGCTTCGATGGGTGACTAGGCGGGGACCGGCACGTTGGCGATGGGGAAAATGCGGTGTCAATGCCAGCGCTGGTAGACGTCGCTGCCGGCCCAGCACCTCTGCTGCTTCGGGATCTCCTTGTCGTTTCCGAGTTGACACCTTCGCTGAAGATCGATGCTGATGGGGGACCGCCTCAGTTCTGTGACATTGCCGCTTGAACCTGCGTCTGGACGTCTCCGACGGGGCGGATGGTCGCCGACCCTGCCGGGACAATCGGTCGAAGTCCCTCCACGAGCGCTCCGTAGTCGTCGGTTTCGACGACGAAGAAAAAATCATGGCCAGGAGGGTCGACCCAAGCCCCGACAACTTCGACGCCGTTTTCTTTGAGCGCGGGCAAGACAGCGGCGAAGGTGGCGCTGAGCCGTTCTGGGTCGCCTGCCGGGCACGTCTTTTCGTCGTGGTGGTGATGAATGTGAAAGAGCAACTGCAACCTCCGTGTGCATGACCGATAGTAGCCACTTGCCGCAACCTGGCTACTTGTCGCTGAATTTGGATTTTGCTCGGATCCTCCTCACGGTGGGTAGCGAGATCCGCGAGGGCTTGCTGCCAGCTCAGCTGTCCAGGCTGTGGTCCATGAACTGGTCGTCGAGAGCGGCCCTCCATCTGCCAGGTCGGGGTTCGGGACCTGACGGGCCGTACAGGACCGGCGGCTCGCTCATCGTTGGGGCGTTCCGATGTGGGGGTGAAAGAGGTTCGGATCTGGTGGATGGCGAGGTCGTGCAGCGGGTTGCCGTCAGTGTCGGGTCGTCGTCTGAGCACGTAGGCCAACCGGGG
>JABABU010000043.1 GCA_014238065.1 Actinomycetota bacterium | reverse complement strand
TCAGAGGCCCGGAAACTCGAAGTTTCCGGGCCTTGGTCGTTAGCGAGCGGAAACCGGTCGAGACTGGCCAGCTCACAGAAAGCTCACACCAGAAACGATCTCAGAGCCGCGCTCCGCGACGAGCCAGATCACCCTCGACAGATCGCCATGCTCACGCGAGGTCATTGGGTGATCTTCCAGCCATGAGTTGGCGTTGTCGAATTCCGCTCCACCAATCTCCGGAGTTACGTTGCGCCGCATCAGGGCCCGAGTGAGGCGCTGCCGTTGCTCGCTGCGGCCGCTGGCTGCCTCAGGACGTGGGCGAACGATCGGCGATGAGGAGTTTGCGGCTTCGGTCAGGTGATGTTCAACAGCCAGGACACGCCGAAACGGTCCTCGACCCAGCCGAAGCGCCTGCCGAATCCGTAGTCGCCGAGCGGCATGTGGACCTTCCCGCCGTCGGAAAGCGTCTCAAAGAGCCGCTCCATCTCGGGGTCGTCATTACAAACGATGAACGGCGCGATGCCAGGTGTCATGTCCCATTCGTGCTGGATTGGCGAGTCGACGCACACGAACCGTCGACCGAACGCTCGGAACTCGGCGACTTGTACCTGGCCCTCCAGTTCGCCAGCGTCGGCTTCGAAGAGGTCGAGGCGGTCGAGGTCGAACTCATCGAAGATCTCGCCGTAGCGCTCGATCGCCTGCCTCGCCATCCCGTTCTGAAAGAGGATGTGGAAGTCGATCGACTTGGCCATGGTGGTCGGACCTTTCAGCGGATTGACGCCAGTGGGCGAGGAGCCGGATCAGCCTGCCACAGCGCCCACCCCCCGCCCGAGAACGGCACTTGAGCATGGCCACTGCCCGGCCTCTAACCCGCTGGGTATCCGCTCGACCAGTCCCTGATGGCGCGTGTCCTCGAACACGTCGGCGGTGATGGCTGTTGGGTGGTGTTGAACGCTCACCCGTTGTCGCTGCCGCACGCGCAAGTGTGATCGCGGTGAGGTGGCGGGCCGACCCGATCGTCCGCAACAAAGTAGGTTCAGCAGGGAGCTGTTCCTGGGAGGTGCGATGTCTGTTGTCGTCGACGTTGAGGCGGTCGTCGTGTCCGTTCCTGCCGAAGGGAACGCGTTCACCGAGACCGACACTGAAGACATGTTGATCGTTCTCGTCACGGACGAAAATGGGCTCGTCGGCTTCGGCGAGTGTGGAGCTACGCCGCACGTACTGAAGAAGATGATCGAGCATCCGAGCGAGCACTTCTGGAGTACCGGCATCAAGGAGCATGTGGTCGGCAGGGACCCGATCGAGGCTCTCGCAATCTACGACTCGATCTATCATGCCTCGTCGTATCACGGCCGCAGAGGGAGCTGGATCAATGCGCTCTCGGCTGTCGACATTGCGCTGTACGACCTCGCTGGTAAGCAGCTCGACAAGCCGGTGTGGAAGCTGCTGGGTGGAGCGCGTCAGCCTGGTGCACGTCCGTACGTCACGCTCTATCCGGGAGACACCAGAGGAGAGCCAACACACCAGATTCTGAAGAAGATGGAGGAGATCATCGAGCTGGCCCATGGCATGGGCTTCACGGCGATGAAGGTGCCGTTCATCGGCTTTACGGAGTTGGCTGACCACGACATCGTCGAGTTCATGACCGAGTGCCGCCGACTGGTCGGTGACGACATCACGCTCGGAACCGACCCCGGGTACCGGTGGAGCCATTGGCAAGAAGCCCTGTGGGTTCTGAACCGACTCGATGATCTACGCGTCTACTTCGCAGAGGTGCCGCTACGCCACGATGACATCGAGGGATACCGCGAGCTCGCCGCACGAAGCCCGGTGCTTGTGGGTGCCGGTGAGTTTTCCACCGGACGCTGGGAAGCGAAGGAATGGCTCGAACGCGCAAATGTGCCGTTGCTCCATTGCGGCATCAGTCGCGCTGGCGGGTTCACGGAGCTGAGCAGGATCTCGGAGATGTGTGAGCTCGCGGGAGCGCTGCTGATGCCGCACAGCTATGCAACGGCGATCTCTGATTTTTGCAACATCCATCTCCAGATCGCGAGCATGCAGGTACCGATGGTCGAGTTCAGAACGATCGAACCGGTCACGTCGATCTTGCGTCGAGACCTCATCCATCCCGCGATGCCGGAGATCAAGGACGGGATCGTTGCGCCGCCGGAAGGCCCAGGGCTCGGCATCGAGTTGAACATGGACCTCGTGAACCAATTCCGCCAATGACGACCACTGAGGTCGACTACGCGAGGGCGGCGTCGGACCCAGCCGTCCGGTTCGAGGCAATGCGCCAACTTCGCGATAACGGCTACGTCGTGATCCGCGCCGGAAGCAGCGCGCCGGTTGGCATCGAGGCGGTTGCGGGCGTCGTTGGTCCCCTCGTCGAATCGACCTACGGCACGATCTGGGATCTGATCCCCGAGGACCATCCCACCGTCATCGGAAACACGAACGAGCACGTGTACCCGCACACTGACGAGGCCTACCTGCACTCTCCGCCTGGAATCAGGGTGCTGTACTGCGT
>JABABU010000017.1 GCA_014238065.1 Actinomycetota bacterium | reverse complement strand
TATGCCGGGTGACAACACGGAGATGACGGTTGAGTTGATCAACCCGATCGCCATGGATGATGGTTTGAGGTTCGCTATCCGTGAGGGTGGCCGCACTGTTGGCGCAGGCCGCGTCACCAAAATCCTCGCGTAGCCACAGCGGTAACTGCAACGGTCGTGAGACCTTTCAGCAGCAGGTGACTGAGAACTCAGAGGGCCCGGTGTATCGCACTGGGCCCTCTTGCATCACGGGCGCGAGGTGACTCCGTCACCCTGCATCGATAACGTCGTGGGTATGGCCGACCTCGCTGCGCTCGTTGCCAAAGCCAGAAACGGAGATCGTGACGCGTTCACCGAACTGGTTGCCAGGACCTACACCGACACCTACACCCTTGCGTTCCGGCTCACCGGAAGTGACGCGGATGCCGCTGATGTGGTTCAGGACACCTACGTCCGCGCCTTCAAGTCGATGTCGAAGTTCAGAGGTGACGCCAAGTTCACGACCTGGCTCTACCGGATCGCCGCGAACTGTGCCTCGACGCACATGAGCAAGTCGCGTCGCAATCATCACGAGGTGCTCGACGACGATCACGCCGTGGTCGATTCGGTCACTGCCCACGATCCTGAGATGATCATCGACAACGGCGTACTTCACGGCCGACTCGTCGACGCACTCGAGTTGTTGCCGAAGCACATGCGCGAGGTCGTGGTGCTTCGCGACGTGTACGACCTCACTCACGAGGACCTAGCGAACGAGGTCGGCATATCTGTGACTGCGGCCAAAGTGCGGCTGCATAGAGCGAGAAAGAAGCTCCGCGAGCTTGTCGACCTCGATCCTCCCACCGACGACGCACCCCCGAATGCCATGTCTGGTAACGGTTTGGGCACAGCAGAGGTCGAACCGGGTGATGGAGAGAGCGGAGAGGCGAGCCATGCAATGTGACGAAGCGGTCGAAGCCGTTGCATCGCTGGCGACCGACGAGCAGGCGTCCGACGTTGTTCAAGCCAGGCACGTCGCCGCATGTCTTCGTTGCCAGGCTGAGGTTGCCCGCGACAGACGACTCGTTCGCGAGCTCCGTGAACTCCGTGCCCACCATTTGTCGCCCGACGCGACGCTGCTGTCTTCGGTGCTTGGTGCCGTCGATCACGAAGCAGCTCTCATCCTCCGATTGCGCACTCGTCGCCGAGTCGCGATCGGCAGTGCTGCGGCAACGGCCAGCGGCATTGCCATTGCGATAGCGGCGCGCAAAGTGCGAACGGTTGCCAGCTGAGTTCTGTTCGAGGCCGCTCTCTTTGTTCACCGTGCTGGCTGATTGAAGTGAATGGGCTGATACCCTGCTCGGTCGGATACCTGCCCTTACCGGTGGGCTCCCAACCTTAGGGCGGTAGCTCAATTTGGCAGAGCATCGGTCTCCAAAACCGAGGGTTGTGGGTTCGAGTCCCGCCCGCCCTGCGATGGTCTGATCACCCGTCAGTCCGAACTAGTTTCACCTCTACCAAATCACCCTTCGTCCCGGTTACCGGGGAGCGTCCAACCACATGTCGATGAATCGCCAGCAGAGACGTCAGCTAAAGAAGTCGGGCGACGCGCACGCGGACGGATCACCGACCGCGCAGCGCAGGCGCCAAGCGAGTTCTGGGCCACCGAAGGAGACACGCACTGGCCCCGGCGAGTTCGTCGGAGAGGTGCGTGGCGAGCTTCGCAAGGTCGTGTGGCCGAGCCGCGAAGAACTCATCAACTATTCGGTGGTGGTGTTCTTCACCATCGTCTTTCTCACCGCCATCATCGCCGGTCTCGACTACCTGACCGGCGAAGGTGTGCTGCAACTCTTCAAGACTGACTGATGATTGACCAGATGAACTCCGAAGAGGTCCCCGCCGAAGACACGGCGTCCGAGGACGTACCGCAGGCCGGAACGGCTTCGGTGGCGTCGGTCGCTGCCGAGGTCATTCCGGCCGATGCCGACATTCCGATCGGAATCGATCCCGAGACGGGCGAAATCATCACCAATGACGTCGAAGTCGATGTCGAAGACGACGATGCCGGCCCCGCTGAGGACGTTCTTGGCGAAGACGACATTCTCGAAGAACGAACGATCATCGAGAGCCCATATGACCGCCCGGGGCGGTGGTTCGTCGTTCACACGCAGTCCGGGTACGAAAACAAGGTCAAGCAGAACCTGGAAGCTCGCATCGTCTCGTTGAACATGGAAGAGAACATCTACGAAGTCGTCGTCCCGATGGAAGACGTCATCGAGTTCAAACAAGGTCGCAAGGTGGTGGTGCAGAAGAAGGTGTTCCCTGGCTACCTGCTCATCCGCGCTGATCGTGGTGGTGACACCCAGCACGCGATCCGCAACACGCCGGGAGTCACCGGCTTCGCAGGTCCCGGTGGAAAACCAACGCCGATGAAGCGCCGCGAGGTGGAGTCGTTCCTCCAGGTCAAGGTCGAAGGCGACGACTCTGCGCCGACTCGCAAGACGAAGCCACGCATGTTGTACGAGGTGGGCGAGACCGTCCGCGTGAAGGATGGCCCGTTCGCCGATTTCCAGGGGCAGATCGAAGAGATCAGCGAGGAGCAACTCAAGCTCAAGGTCCTCGTGAACATCTTTGGTCGCGAGACCCCGGTCGAACTCGACTTCGCCCAGGTGGGCAAGCTCTAAGTTCCGATCAGTTGTCCGGCGGTTTTCCGCCGTTTCCACCCATACTTGTCCCTTGCTCTCGGCGCTTGCATGCGTCGAGACATCCCCGAATCCACTACGGAGAGTTGTCATGGCGAAGAAGAAGGTCGCCGCAATGGTGAAGATCCAGATCCCGGCCGGTGCTGCCTCGCCTGCACCGCCCGTGGGTACTGCGCTGGGCCCACACGGCGTAGCCATCATGGACTTCTGCAAGGCCTACAACGCGCAGACCGAGTCGCAGCGCGGAACGATCATCCCTGTCGAGATCACGGTCTTCGAGGATCGTTCGTTCACGTTCATCACCAAGACGCCTCCGACGTCAGTGCTCATTCGCGAAGCGGCAGGCATCGAGAAGGCAGCAGAGAACCCGGGCCGGGACGAGGTTGTTGCCACGATCTCAGATGCCCAGGTCGAGTCGATTGCCACGACGAAGATGCCGGACCTCAACGCCAACGACCTCGAAGCTGCGAAGCTTCAGGTTGCAGGCACCGCTCGCTCCATGGGCATCGAAGTCGAGGGCCACTAGATTCGAGTTCACTCGCGGCCGACCGGTCGCAAGCAGTACAGCCACCCTGGGGAAGACCTCGCCTCGGATCACTGGCATAACACCAGCATCTGAGGGAGCGAAAGGCGCACACAATGCCCAAGGGCAAGAAGTACAGCGACGCTGTTCGTCGCTACGACAGAGAAGCGATCCACACGTCGGCCGATGCGGTCGCCATGGTCGGGTCCATCGCCACAGCCAAGTTCGACGAATCCGTCGACGTCGTGTTCAACCTCGGGGTCGATCCTCGTAAGGCCGACCAGATGATTCGCGGCACCGTAGCGCTGCCGTCTGGTACCGGCACCGACGTTCGTGTCGCCGTTTTTGCCCAGGGCGATGCGATCGACGCCGCTCGTGAAGCAGGCGCCGACTTTGTCGGCGCCGACGATCTCGCGGCCCAGGTCGAGGGCGGAATGCTCGACTTCGACATTGCGATCGCGACGCCGGACATGATGCCGGTGGTGGGAAAACTCGGTCGCGTGCTTGGTCCTCGTGGCCTGATGCCGAACCCGAAGACCGGCACCGTCACCGCAGATGTGGCAAAAGCCATCACTGAGTTCAAGGGTGGCCGAGTCGAGTACCGGACCGACAGGAATGGCAACGTAGCCCTCTCGATCGGTAAGGCCAGCTTCTCGGCCGAGGCGCTCGGCGCCAACTACGAGGCCATTGTCGACGAACTCTCCAGAGCCAAGCCGGCTTCATCCAAAGGTCGCTACTTCAACAAGGTGACGATGAGCACCACGATGGGTCCTGGCATCCGCGTCGAGACCCCTGAATAACGCTTCGAGTTCTGTTGTCGGGTCGCTACCGCTACCCTGCGACTCACAATTGATTTGCTCGCCGAAGACATCCGGTGGCGTAAGGATCGTCGGTCCTTCGCCTGAAAGCAGTAGCTACTGCGCCTGACGAGGTGGACTCCTGAATCTCCCGTAACGGGTGGTGGGGCGTTCGCTGGTGCGAGCCCCAACCATCCAAGAGGAGGTGAAAATGGAACGAACCCCCCGCCCCGAAAAGGTCGCGGTCGTCGATGAAGTGCGTGAGCGCTTCGAAAGCGCGGCTGCCGTGCTGCTGACGGAGTACCGAGGCATCAACGTGACCGATATGAGCGCGTTGCGCCGGTCGCTTCGTGCCGCTGGTGGTGAGTACAAGATCTACAAGAACACGTTGGTCCGGCTCGCCATCGCCGATCTCGGCGTCGATGGCCTTACTGAACTGATGGTCGGACCGACTGCACTTGCTTTCGTGGATGACGATGCTGCTGCAGTCGCGAAGGCGCTGAAGGATTTCCAGGGAAACAACGACAGCTTGGTGATCAAGGGCGCTGTCCTTGGCAACGATCTTCTCTCAGAGGCTCAGGTCATGGCGCTGGCGAGTTTGCCGTCGCGTGATGAATTGCTTTCGAAGTTCGCAGGTGGCTTGCAGGCTCCGATGTCGACGTTCGCAGCGCTCTTGCAGGCAACGGTTTCGAAGTTCGCCTACGCATTGTCGGCGCTCATCGATGCCAACGGTGGTCCTGTAACCCCGGCTGAAGATGAGGTCGCGGCTGAAGAGGCCGTACCTGCTGAAGAGGCTGTACCCGCTGAAGAGGCTGTAGCGGCAGAGGCAGACAATGCCGAAGCTGACGAAGAAGAGTCAACAGAAGAGAGCTGAAGCTCTCGCCACACGTTTCGACGTTGGTGTGAGCCGACGTCACTTTCAGGAGAATCATGAACAAGGAAGAGATCCTCGATGCGATCGGCAATCTGTCGGTCCTCGAGCTGAGCGAACTGCTCACCGCATTTGAAGAGAAGTTCAACGTCACTGCCGCGGCCCCGGTCGCGGCTGCGGCTGCACCTGTTGGCGGCGATGCCGGTGGCGCGGCTGTTGAAGAGAAGGACGAATTCGATGTCGTTCTCACTGGTGCTGGCGACAAGAAGATCCAGGTCATCAAAGAGGTCCGTAGCCTCACCAGCCTCGGTCTGAAGGAAGCCAAGGACCTTGTCGAGTCGGCGCCCAAGGCGATTCTCGAGGGTGTTGCCAAGGTCGACGCCGAAGCAGCCAAGGAAGCACTCGAGGGTGCGGGTGCCACCGTGGAGCTCAAGTAAGAGAATTACCGTGATGAACTGAGAGCGACGGCGTCTTCGGGCGCCGTCGCTCTCGTTTTCAGGCGCCACAGGCTCATAGCTTCGCGATCTCCCAGAGATCAATCGGCGCAGGGAAGGCCTCCGCTCAGGTACTGCACGATGTCGTCGTCATCGAAAGTCGCGAAGAGGTCTCCGAAGAAGGCCGTGCGCACGTGAGTGACCTCGTCTGCGGGGTGGATGACGGTCCCAGGATGGGCGGCGATGACGTCGGCGATGGAACTGCTGAGGCCTATGTCTGCGGGGGTGGTCAGACCGAATGTGTCCGCCGATCCGAACGCGGAATACCTCCAACCGTAGAACGTGCGGACACCTTCGGGATCCCCGAACAGAACAACGAGCGGACCGAATGTCACGCCGCGGACTTCACTGCCCGGACATGTGCCGAAGACCGAGAACGACGGCCCCCAACCACTGTCGTCGGTCGCAGGCCCAAGCGCGCCCTCCAGGAACTCGATGCTCGGTTCCGGGCTCGATCCGAATACCAGTGGCCCTATTCCTGTGCTGCTGATCGACATCCCGCCGGGTCCTGGTGCCGTGGTGGTCGTTGTCGGCGCTGCGGTCGTGGTCGGAGCAGAGCTTGTTGTCGGAGCGACGATCGTCGAGGTCGCCGTCGGTGCCTCCTCGGTGGTGGGCGGCGCTGTCGTTGTCGGCGCGGTGGTCGTCGTGGTCGACGTGGCGATCGACGCAGGTGGATCAGCCGTGTCGTCATTACCCGAACAAGCGGTCAGGATCAGGGTGGCTACGCCAATGGTGAGAATCTTGCGCACCGCGTCGAGAGTAGAGCGGAATGGCCCGCATTGGCGCGCACATCAGCGTGAATCAGACCCTGGTTCATGTTTCACGTCGGGCGTGACTGGGAAACCGAGGAAGTCGCGTCGCACCTTCGCCACTGCCGAAGCAATGAGATAACCCATGTTGTTCAGGTCCTGAACTCTGAAGGCGAGGGCAGTAAGGGCCGTTCATGCACTACCCGTCGATTCCGAGCTGCTCGCCGCGGCTACTCAGGACAGCTGCCGCAGATCTGCGTCGGTGAAGTACACCCACAACACACCCGCGAGCCCGACCAACGCAAAGATCGACATCGTGTCGCTGGTGCCGATCTTGGTGGCGATGATCCCGTAGAACAGAGCGCCGATCGGTAGAAGGCCGACTTGGATCAGCGTGTACAGACCCATGACCCTTCCCATCAGATTCGCCGGAGTGTGCGCTTGGATCAGGCCCATGTTCATGTTGATGTAGAAGCCTCCACACATCCCCATGAACAGTGCAAGCGCCGTGACCTGCCACAGGGCATCGGTACGCCCGATGAGCGCAACAACTGTTGTACCGCCCACCATTGCCCGCATGAAGGCGGCGCCCTTGTTCTTCATGTTGCCCTTGCGCATCACCACGACCGAACTGATGGCGATGCCGACCCCCATCAGAGCGAAGGGGAGCGCCGTGTCGCCGGAGTCGCGGCCGAGGGCCTCCTTCACATGAGCCTGCATCGTGACCATGACCAGCGGGTTGAATGTCGAGCCAGCGAGCATCAACAGTCCGAACAGGGTTCGTAGCGCATGACTCTCCCAGACGAACCGGACCGCGTCGCCCATCTCGGCCCTGAGCGTTCGTCGGGGCGGAAGCTTGCCATGTTCAGGGATCACGATCGGGACCAGCGCCAGGATTCCGACGGCAAAGAGCCCGAGTAGGAAACCGAATGCTCCGGTGAACCCCCAGATGTTGCCGAACATTCGCGCAACGGCGGCTCCGAGAATGAGGGACAACGTGATCGCGATGGCGTTGATCGCGATGGCGCTATACAGCTGCGCTTTCGACACGAGCGCCGGAACAAGCGCCTGGCGCACTGGCTGACCGACCGCGCCTGCGGCACCGGCAACAAGACTCAACATGACGAGGATCGGCAGCGACTCGTTGTCGGTCGCGACGACAGCTATGGCGGCAGCCATCGCTGCGGCTGATGCGAGCTGAGTCCCGATCAGCAGTCGCTTACGATTCCACCTGTCGGCCCAGACACCGGCCTGGAGCACGAGAAAGATACCGGGAACTCCGAGCGCAAATACAACAAGGCCCTGGTCGCTCTCTGTGCCGTTCATGCCATCGAGCACGAACCAACCGAAGACGAATCTCTGGGCGTTCGATGCCATGAAGAAAGCGAGGTTGTTCAGCCACAGGTTCCTGAACGCAGGAACGGTCAAGGCGTGCGGTGGCCGTTCGGTCTGCGAGTCCGATGATGTATCGACTTTCGACTCGTCGTTCACCTTTCGCCCATCAAGTGAACGATAGTCGTGGATCCTGGAGGCCGCCGATCGATCGACCCAGAACGATCTGGCTGTTGTCGGGAGTCGCTCTGCTGTCTCGGGAGCGTCTGATACCCACATCGAGTCGAAAAAAAGATGCTGCGCTCGTGGCGCGAACTCGCAGCGAAGAGCTTGACCGGCGCTGATTTGGTCCGTAACGTCTTGTCACATCAGAACGGGGCCTTGGCTGGCTCCGACCAGACGCAGTTCTTGCCGAAAGTTCGGCGAAAGAGATCTTCCCAGGTCACGTCGTGGGTGCCTTTGACGTCTGTTTCGTCATGCGGGGTTTGCCGTTTCGGCTACCGCCGAGTAACCTCTTGAGTTGCCGTGGTCGTTCGTTCGTCTCCCTCAGACGATTTTGTCGCGTCCACGCGCGCCCAGGTGCCTTTTCAGCGTCCCGATCGCTTCGGCGGTTGTCGGGCGCATTCGTGACGTTTCGGGAGTTCTGTCTTGTCTTCTCGCTCCGCAGTCCGGGATCGCTACAGTTTCGCCAGCCTTGGCGAAGTTCTGGAGCTTCCCGACCTCATCTCCATCCAGCGTGGTTCTTTCGAGCGCTTTCTCGACAATGGTCTCGCTGAGACCTTTGCCGACATCAGCCCGATAACGGACTTCAGTGGATCGCTCAGGCTCGAACTCGAGTTTGACCCGAACGATGAGGATCTTCGTCCTCCTCCCAAGTTCTCGGTCGAGGAGTGCAAAGAGAAGGACATGACCTACGCGGCACCGATCTTTGTGCGCGCCAGGTTCATGAACTCCGGCACCGGTGAGATCAAAGAGCAGACGGTCTTCATGGGTGATTTCCCGATGATGACCGACAAGGGTACGTTCATCATCAACGGCACCGAGCGCGTGGTGGTGAGCCAGCTCGTTCGTTCGCCGGGCGTGATCTTCCAGCCCGGTGAGCGCTATCGCCTCCGAAACATGGCGAAACACCAGCTCGTCACCGGCACCATTCACCCGTACCGTGGTGAATGGATCGAGTTCGACGTCGAACACAAGCCAGGCAAGGACGTCACCGCCGGCTGTCGTGTTGCTCGCAAGCGTCGTCTGAGCTTGTTCACCTTGTTGCGTGCGCTCGGATACGACGACGAGAGCCATCCCGGGTTCCTCGATCGTTTCGTCCAGCACTTCTCGTTCCTCGAGGGCCAGTGGGAGAAGGATCAGCACATTGCTCCGACTCAGGGAGAGTCGCTGATCGAGATCTACAAGCGCGCTCGTCCTGGCGAGCCGGCCACTCCTGAGGCCGCGTCGAACTACTTCAACAACGCGTTCTTCGAAGAGCGCCGGTACTCCCTCAGCCGTGTCGGCCGTTACAAGCTGAACCGCAAGCTCGGCGCCGAGCTCGACGTCATCGAGGAGACCTTCGGCATCGAGCTCGAGCGTCCGGATCTGGACCAGAACGTGCTCTCGCGTGCCGAGGTTCTTGCCGCGGTGACGTATCTGCTGAGCCTCGCGGATGCCGAGCCTGGTTATCGCCTCGACGATCAGGACCACTTCGCCAACCGCCGTATCCGGAGCGTGGGCGAGCTGATTCAGAACCAGGTTCGCATCGGCCTCAGCCGGATGGAGCGGGTGGTTCGCGAGCGCATGACCACCCAGGATGTCGAGGCCATCACGCCCCAGACACTCATCAACATCCGCCCGGTCGTGGCGTCCATCAAAGAGTTTTTCGGAACGTCGCAGCTGTCGCAGTTCATGGACCAGGTCAACCCGCTGTCTGGCCTCACGCACCGCCGCCGCCTCTCTGCGCTCGGCCCTGGTGGTCTGTCGCGTGAGCGTGCTGGCTTCGAGGTCCGCGACGTGCACTTCAGCCACTACGGACGTATGTGCCCGATCGAGACCCCCGAAGGCCCGAACATCGGTCTCATCGGTGCGCTGGCAACCTTCGCTCGCGTGAACGACTTCGGCTTCATCGAATCGCCGTATCGCCTCGTGGAGGACGGTGTTGTCACCGACGAGATCCGCTACCTCACCGCTGACGAGGAAGAGCTCTATGTCGTCGCCCAAGCCAACGCACCGATCGATGCCAAGGGCAAGTTCATCAACCCGCGCGTGCTTGTACGCAAGAGCCCGCAGGGTGCGAGCCTCGCCGACCTGAAACTCCAGATGGAGCGCGACACGTACTTCGCTGCCACCACAGAGGTCGGGTTCGTCCCGCCGGACGAGGTGCAGCTCATGGACGTCTCGCCGAAGCAGATCGTCTCTGTCGCCGCAGCACTCATTCCGTTCCTCGAGCACGACGACGCAAACCGCGCCCTCATGGGGGCGAACATGCAGCGTCAGGCAGTTCCGTTGGTCAGGGCCGAAGCCCCGTACATCGGCACCGGCATCGAGGCCCGCGCTGCGAGTGATGCGGCCGACATGATTCTCGCTGCTGACGACGGTCAGATTACCGACGTGTCAGGTGACTACATCGACGTCGAGTACAAGAAGCTGGGCAAGCAGCGTCATCGCGTGTCGAAGTATCGCCGTAGCAACCAGGACACCTGTATCAACCAGAAGGTCCGCATCGAGATCGGCCAGAAGATCAAGAAGGGTCAGTTGCTTGCAGATGGCCCGTCGACCGATCATGGTGAACTCGCGCTCGGCAAAAACCTTCTCGTCACCTACATGGTGTGGGAGGGCTACAACTTCGAGGACGCCATCATTCTCTCGGAGCGCCTGGTGAAGGACGACGTCATGACGTCGATCCACATCCACGAGTATGAGATCGATGCTCGTGACACGAAACTTGGCCCAGAAGAGATCACTCGGGACATTCCGAACCTCAGCGAAGAGGTCCTCGCCGACCTCGACGAGCGCGGCATCATCCGCGTCGGTGCCGAGGTCGGACCCGGTGACGTACTCGTCGGCAAGGTCACCCCGAAGGGCGAGACGGAGCTGACCCCAGAAGAGCGTCTGCTTCGTGCCATCTTCGGCGAGAAGGCTCGTGAGGTACGCGATACGTCGCTCAAAGTCCCTCACGGCGAGAACGGTGTCGTCACGGACGTCAAGGTGTTCTCCCGCAGCGACCAGCACGAGCTTCCGCCAGGCGTGAACCAACTGGTTCGTGTGTATGTGGCCCAGAAGCGCAAGATCAGCGTCGGGGACAAGTTGGCCGGCCGTCACGGCAACAAGGGCGTCATCTCCAAGATCCTTCCCATGGAAGACCTTCCGTACCTTGCCGACGGCACGCCGGTCGACATCATCCTCAGCCCGCTCGGAGTTCCGAGCCGCATGAACGTGGGCCAGGTGCTCGAATCGCACCTCGGTTACGCAGCACGTTGGGGCTGGGAGCACGACGGCAAGATGATCGGTGACGACCCGGGTCGTCCGACGCTTCGCAAGACCCGCCCGAACACTGCCCCGTCGACGTTCATCGCGACACCGGTGTTCGATGGAGCGAAGTGGGACGAAACAGAGCTGTCGGGCACGCACCCCACGATCAAGGCGATCCTCGGCAATCTGCGTCCTGATGGTGTCGACGGCAACAGCATGATGACCGACGAGGGCAAAGCGCAGCTCTTCAATGGCCGCAGTGGCGAGCCGTATGACCAGCCGACCATGGTCGGGTACTCCTACATCTTGAAGCTCGCCCACCTGGTCGATGACAAGATTCACGCCCGCTCAACCGGTCCGTACTCGATGATCACCCAGCAGCCGCTTGGCGGTAAGGCCCAGTTCGGCGGCCAGCGCTTCGGTGAGATGGAAGTTTGGGCTCTCGAGGCCTACGGGGCTGCGTACTGCTTGCAGGAGCTGCTGACCATCAAGTCCGACGATGTTCTCGGCCGCGTTCGCGTGTACGAAGCCATCGTAAAGGGCGACAACATTCCAGAGCCTGGCATTCCTGAGTCCTTCAAGGTGCTCATCAAGGAAATGCAGGCACTGTGCCTCAACGTCGAAGTGCTCTCCTTGGCGGGAGATCAGATCGACATGCAGGGCCTCGACGAGGACGTGTTCCGCGCCGAGGAGAGCTTGGGTATCGACATCAGTCGTCCTGAGCGTGGCACCGACGAGGAAGACGAATTGCGGAGACAACGGGTGTAGCGAAACCAGCCACATCCGTATCCGAAGAAGCATTCACGGGAGCCGCACGGTGCGAGCGCAGCGAGCCCGAAGGCGACCAGAAAGTACAGGGACAACACTGTGATCGATGTCAACGATTTCTCCGACATCCGCATCGGACTGGCAACAGCCGACGCCATCCGCACCTGGTCGAACGGTGAGGTGAAGAAGCCAGAGACCATCAACTACCGCACTCTCAAGCCCGAAAAAGACGGCCTGTTCTGCGAGAAGATCTTCGGTCCGCAGAAGGACTGGGAGTGCGCGTGCGGAAAGTACAAGCGTGTCCGTTTCAAGGGCATCATCTGCGAGCGCTGTGGCGTCGAGGTGACGCGCCAGAAGGTGCGTCGTGAGCGCATGGGCCACATCGAACTCGCTGCCCCCACGGTCCATATCTGGTACCTCCGTGGCACTCGCTCATGGCTTGCCTACCTGCTCATGGGCACCGAGGCCCGCGAGGAGCTGAAGGCCAAGCAACTCGAGCGTGTCATCTACTTCGCAGCCAACCTGGTCTGTTGGGTCGACGAAGAGAAGCGGCATGAGGATGTTCCCCGCCTCGAAGCCGAGATGCGCGAAGAACTCGAGGTCATCGAGTCCGAGCGTGACATCGAGATCGACAAGCTCTTCAAGGAGCTCGAAGCTTCCGTGGCTGCCCTCGAAAAGGAAGGCGCGAAGGACAAGGAGCTGAAGGCTCGCCAGCGCGACGCCGACAAGGAGATCGCGGCGCTTCGCGAGGAGTACGAGGAGGAACTCGAGCTTGTCCAGCGTGTCTTCGACGAGTTCAAAGACTTGCACAGCCGCAAGATTCTCGAAGACGAGATGCTGTGGCGTGAGCTCGTCGATCGCTATGGCGAGTACTTTGAGGGCGGCATGGGCGCAGAGGCGATCGCTCGGCTTCTTGACCGTATCGACCTCGACGATGAAGAAATCAAGCTTCGTGCCCAGATCGACCCTGAGGAAGGCCAGAAGCCCCTTTCGGTCCAGCGCAAGCAGAAGGCGATCAAGCGCCTGAAGATCGTGTCGGCGTTCAACCGCCGTGACGATCGCGGTCGGCGAGTCAACGACCCGAGAGCAATGATCCTCGATGCCGTGCCGGTGATCCCGCCAGAGCTCCGGCCGATGGTGCAACTTGACGGTGGCCGCTTCGCCACATCGGACCTCAACGATCTGTACCGTCGCGTGATCAACAGGAACAACCGCCTCAAACGGCTCCTTGATCTCGGCGCGCCGGAGATCATTGTCAACAACGAGAAGCGCATGCTGCAGGAGGCCGTCGACGCATTGTTCGACAACGGCCGACGTGGCCGCCCGGTCACAGGACCAGGCAACCGTCCGCTCAAGTCGCTCTCCGACATGTTGAAGGGCAAGCAGGGCCGCTTCCGGCAGAACCTTCTTGGCAAGCGAGTCGACTACTCGGGCCGTTCGGTCATCGTGGTCGGCCCCACGCTGAAGTTGCACCAGTGCGGCCTTCCGAAGCTCATGGCACTCGAGCTGTTCAAGCCCTTCGTCATGAAGAAGCTGGTCGATCATGAACTGGCCCAGAACATCAAGTCGGCCAAGCGCATGGTCGAGCGCCGCAGGGCCCAGGTCTGGGATGTCCTCGAAGACGTCATCCGTGAACATCCAGTGCTGCTGAACCGCGCGCCGACACTTCATCGTCTCGGAATCCAGGCCTTCGAGCCCGTCCTCGTCGAAGGCAAGGCCATCCAGATTCACCCGCTCGTGTGTGCTGCGTTCAACGCCGACTTCGACGGTGACCAGATGGCGGTCCACCTGCCGTTGTCGAGTGAGGCTCAGGCCGAAGCTCGCGTTCTGATGTTGTCGTCGAACAACATCCTCTCGCCGGCCGATGGTCGCCCGATGACGGTGCCTTCACAGGACATGATCATCGGTGCCTACTACCTCACCGAGCGACGTGACGCGGAGGGCGATGCCGAGAGTCCTGTGTCGTTCCGTCACCTCTACCAGGTCGAGCGCGCGATCGAACTCGGCGGACTCAAGCTTCACGCCCCGATCATTTATCGCGGTGACGATGGCTTGAAGACCGAAGATGGTTGGATGCCGACGACCGCAGGTCGCGTGCTGTTCAACTCTTCACTTCCCGAGACCTACCCCTTCGTCAACGAGGCAGTACGTAAGCGGGACATGGGTGACATCGTTGCCGAACTCTCCGAGCGCTATCCGAAGGCCGATGTTGCGGCTTCGCTCGACGCGATCAAGAATCAGTCGTACCGATTTGCTTCGCAGTCGGGGCTGACGGTCTCGATCAACGACGTCGTTGTCCCGCCGTCGAAGGGCGCCATTCTCGACCGCTACGAGCAGGAAGCCGATCGGGTCGAGACACAGTACCGCCGAGGCATCATCACCGATGGTGAGCGTCGCCAGAAAGAGGTTGAGATCTGGACCTCGGCCACCGAAGAGGTACGCGACGCGATGGAGATCGAACTCAAGGCAACGGTCTTCAACCCGATTGACATGATGGTCGGTTCCGGTGCCCGCGGAAACATGATGCAGGTGCGCCAGATCGCCGGTATGCGCGGTCTTGTGGCCAACCCTCGTGGTGACATCATTCCTCGTCCCATCAAGTCCTCGTACCGCGAGGGCCTCTCGATGCTCGAGTACTTCATCTCGACGCCGGGCGCCCGCAAGGGTCTTGTCGATACTGCGCTTCGTACCGCTGACTCGGGCTACTTGACCCGTCGTCTTGTCGACGTGGCGCAAGAGCTGATCATCAACAACGAAGATCCATTCGATCGGGGTGGATCGATTCGGGGCATCTGGATCGATGACATCGGTCCTGACACTGCTGACAAGCGCACCTACTTGGAGACTCGACTCTCCAGCAGAACGCTGGCAGACGATGTCGAACTGTCCGATGGCACCACCATCCCGGCGGGAACGTTGATCGGTGAAGAAGAGATGTTCGCGATGCGAGACGACGAGACCGTCACGAGGGTTCGCTGCTTGTCTCCTCTCACCGATGACAGCGAGTTCGGTGTGTCGGCCAGGTCGTATGGCTCCTCGCTTGCGACAGGCAATCTGATCGAGACCGGTGAAGCCGTCGGCGTCATCGCGGCCCAGTCGATTGGTGAGCCTGGTACCCAGCTGACGATGCGTACGTTCCACACGGGTGGTGTTGCTGGTAGCGACATCGCCGGCGGTCTTCCCCGCGTTGTCGAGCTCTTCGAAGCTCGCTCACCGAAGGGCAAAGCCGTTCTGGCCAAGCGTTCCGGTGTTGTTCGCATCGGTGAGGACGACGGCCGTGGTCGGGTCATCGAAGTTGTCGGCGATGATGGTGAAGAAGACTCCTACACAGTTCCGTCCATGGCTCGCCTCTCGGTGACCGATGGCCAGGAGATCCGGGCCGGTGATCCACTCGTCGATGGTCCTCGCGACCCGAAGGAACTCCTTGAGATCCGCGGCGTTCGCGAGACCCAGCAGTACCTCGTCGATGAGGTGCAGAGCGTGTATCGCGATCAGGGTGTGTCGATCCACGACAAGCACATCGAGCTCATCGTTCGTCAGATGACGCGCCGTGTGCTCGTTGCTGAGCCAGGCGGATCTAACTTCCTTCCTGGGGAGCAGGTCGATCAGCGTGTGTACGCTCAGGCCAACCGGAACCTGGTGCAGGAGGGCAGCCGTCCTGCGGAGGGTCGTCCGGTCATTATGGGCATCACGAAGGCGTCACTCGCGACCGATTCGTGGCTGTCGGCAGCGTCGTTCCAGGAGACAACACGTGTTCTCACAGAGGCGGCCATCGAGAGCCGTTCGGATGACCTCAAGGGTCTGAAGGAGAACATCATCATCGGCAAGCTCATCCCGGCTGGTACCGGTCTCGAGCAGTACAGGGCGTTCCGAACGACGGCCCCCGAGTACGAGCCAATGGACTTCTACACCTCAGAGGATGATTCTCAGGATCCTTCTGAGTGGCTGGCCAATCTTGGAGTTAATGAGGCTGCCGGTGGCGCAGCTTCTGTTTCCTGACCGAACTTCGGCCGCAGTGAAGTGATGTCCTGAAGAGGAAGTGATGTGAAAGGCCCCGGGTTCGCCCGGGGCCTTTCACGCGTTCGCCGAGCATGAGTTTCGCCGAGCATGGGTTTCGTGAGTCATCCAGTGGGGATTGTGCAAGTACGCTCACATGTCGGCGGCTGCCGGATTGTCAGGGGATTCGATGGGCAAGCGAACGAGGGGCGGAGCCGGCTTCGGGGCTGTCGCGCTCGCGGTCGTGTTGCTCGTGTCGGGCTGTAGCGACATCTCCGGCCCCTCAGCCCCCGGGGCGACTTTTGCACGTGCAGCGTCGACGACGACTCTGGTCCCCGAAACCCCACTTCAAGGTGTGACCGAGGGCGGCACCGGTTCGACGACCTCCTCGACTGTTGCGTCGGGTGTCGTCATGGACTTGTCGGTGGCTGTGGTGTTCCCCGACATCAGTCGGATCGACCCGAAGCTGTCTTTGCGAGCTCTCGCCAGCGGCGATCTCGATCGTCTTGACTCCAGATTCCGAGAGGACGAACGGGTTGACGTGTTCCTCGAGCAGGTCGACGCCCGCGGCGTGTACAACGAGGACTCGTTGGTCGCGGTTGCCATCGGTGTGGCGGTGAGCCCAGGAGCCGCTGCCACGAGTGGGTTCGCCGAAAGCTTCGTCGACGGGGCCACTGGCGGAGGTGTCATCAACCCTGCGCCGGTGTCTGTGCTCGATCAAGAGCTCACGTCGTGGTTGGTCGCCGATACCGGCCATATCCTCTGGTCCTTCGAGAACGTGTTCCTCATCGTCAGTGGCCGCGACCCGTTGCTGGTTCGCGACATTGCAGAAGCCATCGTCACGATGGTCATCGCACCCCCGCCTCCGGCAACGACGTTGCCGCCATGTCCCGAAAATGAAGACCCTGCCGCCGCGGCTGATGGTGAGGACGGTGCCGCGGCTGATGGTGAGGACGGTGCCGCGGCTGATGGTGAGGACGGTGCCGCGGCTGATGGTGAGGACGGTGCCGCGGCTGATGGTGAGGCCGAGCCGGACGAGACGACGGTGCCGACCTGTGTTCCTGCCGAGACGTCCACGTCGACCACAGAGCCATGACCCGCCAGCGTGGGCGCCCGGCCCTCGGTAGGCAACGTGCTGAAGGTGTCAGGAGCAGCTTGAAGCGGTTCTCCGACAGCGAGTCAGGCACAAATGATCCTCCAAGTACCAGCTGAGTTGGGCAGAGCATCTCACCGGGGATCTACCCGTCGCTGGCGCTCGTGAACACGGTTCTCGTCCCCACTGTGCTCGGCTACCGGCTTTGAAGAAGGAACACGACCAGAAGCGCGGCAAGCTGAACCCACCACCTAAAGCTCACGCGCGGGTTGCCGCGCGTGAGCTGCCGCCGTAAGCTGTGTCGCTGGCTCTTGCCGGGACGCGCGTCCGCGTTTCCAGGAGCACATTCATCTATCTGCGAAGCCAAGTTCTGAGGTCTCCCGTGCCCACGATTCAACAACTCGTCCGCAAGGGCCGCCAGTCCAAGCCGACGAAAGGTAAGACGCCTGCCCTGAAGGGGTCCCCGCAGCGCCGGGGTGTGTGCACCCGCGTGTACACGATGACCCCGAAGAAGCCGAACTCGGCTCTTCGTCGCGTTGCTCGCGTGCGTCTGACCTCGGGCATGGAGATCACTGCCTACATCCCAGGCGAAGGTCACAACCTCCAAGAGCACTCCATAGTGCTCGTGCGCGGTGGTCGCGTGAAGGACCTTCCCGGTGTTCGTTACAAGGTCGTTCGTGGCGCGCTCGACGCGTCGTCCGTGAACGCGCGTAAGCAAGCCCGCAGCCGCTACGGCGCCAAGAAGGAGTCCTGAGATGCCCCGTCGCGGCGCAGCCCCCCGTAGAGAATTGACGCCAGACCCGATCTATGACTCGGTGCTCGTCACCCAGGTCATCAACAAGGTCCTTCAGCGCGGCAAACGCACGCTCGCCGAGCGGGTTGTCTATGACGCGCTCGACATCATCGAAGAAAAGACGGGCAGCGAGCCTCTCAGCACCCTGAAGCGCGCAGTCGACAACGTCCGCCCGCAGCTCGAGGTGAAGAGCCGCAGAGTCGGTGGCGCCACTTACCAGGTGCCGATCGAGGTCCGTCCTCGTCGTGCCACCACGCTTTCCATTCGCTGGATCGTCGCATTCGCCCGCGATCGTCGCGAACGCACCATGGCCGAACGCCTGGCCAACGAGCTTCTCGACGCTTCAAACGGCATTGGTTCCTCTGTCAAGAAGAAGGACGACACCCACCGTATGGCAGAGGCGAACAAGGCGTTTGCCCACTACCGCTGGTAATTGCGCCGGTAAACCACCACATCGGTGCACCGATTCGGCACACTGGTGAGTTGGGCCTGGCTTCCGCCGGGACATATCGAAAGTACAAGCTTGTCCCCGAGGCGAGCACAAGAACGAAGGCATAGTCATGCCCCGCACCCACGCACTCGACACAGTCCGCAACATTGGCATCATGGCCCACATCGACGCGGGCAAGACGACCACCACCGAGCGCATCCTCTACTACACCGGTGTCTCCTACAAGATCGGTGAGGTCCACGATGGCGCCGCGACGATGGACTGGATGGAACAGGAGCAGGAGCGTGGCATCACAATCACGTCTGCTGCCACCACCTGCGTGTGGAACGACCACACCATCAACATCATCGACACGCCGGGTCACGTCGACTTCACAGTCGAGGTCGAGCGTTCATTGCGTGTCCTCGATGGTGCGGTTGCTGTCTTCGACGGTGTCGCAGGGGTGGAGCCTCAGACCGAGACCGTCTGGCGTCAAGCCGACAAGTACCAGGTTCCTCGTATGTGCTTCGTCAACAAGATGGATCGCACCGGTGCCGACTTCTACTTCTGTCTTGACACCATCCAGGATCGCCTGACCAAGAACGTTGCCGTTCTTCAGCTGCCGATCGGGGCAGAGTCCGAGTTCAAGGGCGTCATCGATCTCGTCAGGATGAAGGCTCTCGTTTGGCCGGACACCACCGACGAGAAGGATCTCGGCGCCACCTACGACGTCGTCGACATTCCCGTCGAGTTCCAGGATCAGGCTGACGAATACCGTGCCATGCTTCTCGAGGCTGTGGCTGAGGTGGACGACGACCTCATGGAGAAGTATCTCGCAGAAGAGGACCTCAGCGAGGAAGAACTCCACGCCGCAATCCGAAAGGGGACCATCAGCAACCAGATCGTCCCGATCCTCACGGGCACCGCATTCAAGAACAAGGGCGTTCAGCCGCTTCTCGATGCGGTGACGATGTACCTTCCGTCGCCACTCGACCTTCCACCGGTCACCGGCACATCGATTCGCGGCAACGAAGATCTCGAGCGCAAGCCCGATGACGACGAGCCCTTCGCTGCACTCGCATTCAAGATCATGACCGACCCCCACGTCGGAAAACTCGTCTATTTCAGGGTGTACAGCGGCTCGCTTGAAAAGGGCCAGCAACTGCTCAACACCACCACTGGGAACAAAGAGCGTCTCGGACGCATCCTCCAGATGCACGCCAACAACCGCGAGGACCGCGACAACATCCATGCCGGGGACATCGTTGCCGGCATCGGTCTCAAGAACACGAGAACCGGCGACACGCTCACCGACCCTGGTAACCCGATCATTCTCGAACAGTTGATCTTCCCAGAGCCGGTCATCTCTGTCGCCGTGGAGCCCCGTTCGAAGGTCGACCAGGACAAGATGGGCAAGGCGCTCAACGCGCTTTCCGAAGAAGACCCGAC
Source organism: Actinomycetota bacterium (assembly GCA_014238065.1). Classification (GTDB taxonomy): domain Bacteria; phylum Actinomycetota; class Acidimicrobiia; order Acidimicrobiales; family Poriferisodalaceae; genus JABABU01. The sequence goes on along the minus strand of JABABU010000017.1, from coordinate 982 downwards.
ATTCCGGGTCCACTCCGATGAAGAGACCGGCCAGACCATCATCTCGGGCATGGGTGAGCTTCACCTCGAAGTGCTCGTCGATCGTATGATGCGTGAGTTCAGGGTCGATGCCACGGTCGGCAAGCCGCAGGTCGCTTACCGCGAGACCATCACGTCGGCTGTAGACAAGGTTCGATACGTGCACAAGAAGCAGACCGGTGGTTCAGGTCAGTTCGCCGACGTCACCGTATCGATACTTCCCTCCGGCGCCGGCAACGGCTATTCGTTCGAGGACACCATCAAGGGTGGTGCAATCCCCAAGGAGTACATCGGCGCTGTTGATCAGGGCATCCAGCAGTCGCTCGCCAATGGCCCAGTCGCCGGGTACCCGATGGTGGATGTTTCCATCAAGCTCACCGACGGCAGCTTCCACGACGTGGACTCGTCGGAGATGGCGTTCAAGCTGGCCGGTTCGATGGTGCTTCGTGAAGCGGCACGCCAGGCCAAGCCTGTGCTGCTCGAGCCGGTCATGAGCGTCGAAGTCGTCACCCCCGAGGATTACATGGGCGACGTCATCGGAGACCTCAACTCCCGTCGCGGCCAGGTCGGCCAGATGGAAACCCGTGGTGGCAACCAGGTGATCTCATCGACGGTGCCACTGTCGGAAATGTTCGGATACGTCGGCGACCTCAGGTCGAAGACACAGGGTCGAGCGAACTACACGATGCAGTTCGATTCGTACCAGCAAGTACCCGGGGCGATCGCACTAGAGATCGTCAAGCGGATCCGCGGCGAATAGTCGCCGGCGAGTTCCGGAATCCAGAAGTTTCAGTTCTCAACCAAGACCAAATCAGTAGTTGCTAGGAGTTTGTTATGGCGAAAGAGAAGTTTGAGCGGACGAAGCCGCATGTCAATGTTGGGACGATGGGTCATATTGATCATGGTAAGACGACGTTGACGGCTGCGATTACGAAGGTGTTGGCTGAGGCGTCTGGTGGTGTGG
>JABABU010000056.1 GCA_014238065.1 Actinomycetota bacterium | reverse complement strand
TTCGACCAGCGGACACATCACGGTGATCGAGAACAACGGTTCTGTGAAGTGGCAGGTCGACGGTTTGGAAGGTGACTTCCCGGGCGCGGTCGTGAACTACATGGCTTCCCCCATCATCGTTGACGTCGACGGCGACGGCGGCCTCGACATCGTCGCTCAGTCGAACATCTTCACCTTCGTCGTCGACGGTGCCGACGGCCACCGACTGCCGGGCGGTCGCTTGAACCAAGACGAAGCATGGGCGGGGGCAGGCGCTCCGCTCGCTGCTGACTTCGGCGAACACGGATGGCTGTTGATCGTTCCGAGCTTCCACCCCTCTGGGTCTGGCGGCTCAGTGAGGGCCTACTCGATCGCAGCACAGAGTCCATCAGACCAGCTGTGGCCGATGTGGCGCGGGAACCAGGCCCACACTGCTGCGCCCCCGACCGACATCGAACCGCTGCCACCCGGCTATTGCTCCGATTCGCTCAACCCGACACCAGCACCTCATGTTTCGTCAAGTTCCGGGTACTGGATCCTCGATGCCGGAGGATCAGTCGCCGCATTTGATGCTCCCCACCATGGCGATCTCGTCACCGCGTCGATCACGCTCGGAGCGGGCGTGACAGCCGTGGCCATCACCGAAACCCACTCCGGAAACGGGTACTGGATCCTCGACTCGGACGGAGCGATCTACAGCTTCGGTGACGCGACCCATCACGGCGACACGGCCGAACTCGACTTGAAGGCACCGATCATCTCGATGGCAGCTCTGCCCACAGGCGACGGCTATTGGATGCTGGCCGCCGATGGTGGCGTGTTCACGTTCGGCGATGCCGGCTTCTACGGGTCGACTGGCGCTATGACGCTGAACGCACCCATCATCTCGATGGCACCGACTGCTGATGGCCAGGGATACTGGCTGCTCGCAGCAGACGGTGGCGTCTTCACGTTCGGCAACGCCGTGTTTCACGGATCAACCGGAGCGATGACCCTTGATGCTCCCGTGATTTCGATGGCAGTGCACCCAGCAGGAACTGGCTACTGGCTCCTCGCTGGCGACGGTGGCGTCTTCAGCTTCTCGGTGCCGTTCTGGGGCAGCGTTCCCGGTATCGGACTGTGCAGCCCAGTACCGGCAATGGAGCTTCGCCCGACGACTGCCGGCACCGGCTATTACGCAATGGGCACAAACGGATCGATCTACACGTTCGGCGACGCCTGGTACCGCGGCGGCGTGTCAGAAGGTACCCCGGTTGACCTGGCAGTTCGCGATTCTTGACATCAATTCGTCGCTGAACTGAAACCTTTGTCCCGATGGTGTAGTCATAGATGTAGTACTCGGCCCGGTCGGGCCTGCTGCAAGTCCCTCCTACATCGGTTCTCCGGTGGCAGGCAGCCCGACCGGGCTGTTTCTCGCCCCGGGACTCTTCATCCAAGGTCTGGGCTGTGCCGCAAGAGGTCGCACAGCGCCGCGTGGACCGTTTCGATCTCGTGACGGTCGACGAACTCGTCTCTGGTGTGGGCGAGTGTCGGGTCACCAGAGCCGAAGTTCGCAGCCGGGATCCCATACGCGGCAAACCTCGCGACATCTGTCCAGCCCAGCTTCGCTCGAACCTCGAGCCCGCTTCTGTCAGCCAGGGTTCTCAGCAGCGGATGAGTCAGAGACGGCATCGCTGCGATCGACATGTCGGTCACCTCGAAGTCATCGCACTCGCCGACGACCTCACGGAGATGAGCTTCGGCTTCCTCGGCTGTCCGATCAGGAGCGAATCTGTGGTTGATGGTGACCGTCGCCGAATCAGGAACGACGTTTCCGGCAACGCCACCTTCGACGAACACGGCCTGAATTGCCTCTCGGTATTCGCATCCGTCTATGACGGGACGACGTCCCTCGTACTGGTCGAGCGAAGCCAGCACCTCGCGAAGGCGGTGGATCGCGTTTCGACCCATCCAGGGCCGAGCAGTGTGGGCACGCTCGCCGAGAAAGGTCACCCTCGCCCGCATCGTGCCCTGGCAGCCGGCCTCGATCATCGCTGAGGTCGGCTCGCCGAGCAAGGCTGCGTCCCCGCCCATCAACTCGGCCCGCTCCTCGAACAGTTGCAACAGCCCACTGTGTTTCGCCGCGATCTCTTCTGCACTGTAGAAGACGTAGGTCACATCGACAGCCGGTTCCACGACGTCCATCGCCGTCTGGAACATGGCCGCGAGCCCGCCCTTCATGTCGCACGCGCCGAGTCCGTAGAGACGGTCACCGACAATCCGGGCCTCGAGGTTGTCGTTGGCCGGAACAGTGTCGAGGTGGCCAGCGATGATGAGCCGCATCGGCCTGTCGAGCACAGTGCGCGCCACCACGTTCTCGCGGTGGCGATGGACATCGAGGTGTGGCTGCGCGCGCAGATTCTCCTCGACCAGATCGGCAAGCCTGGCCTCGTCGAGGCTCTCGGATCGCACAGCGACAAGAGTCGAAGCCAGTTCAAGGAGATCAGTCACCGGAGGCAAAGCGTAGTCATCACACACGTCGCGAAAGTTTCGAAACACCCTCATGAACGGCTTCGATGTTCCGTTGTGATCGATAACTGTGACATTCACCGACCATTCGACGCTGGTAGATGCACTACCTGACGCGCTCGTCGTCATCGACGCATCGGGCCGGCTTCGCCATGCCAACAAGGCAACAGAGCGAATGTTCGGCTGGTCGCTGGAGGAGAAGCTTGGCCAGAACGGGTTCGAACTCGTGCACCCAGATGACCTCGATCTCGCGCTGCTGTCGCTCCTGAGCGTCGCGGAGAAGGAGGTTGGCTCTCCGATCGAGCTTCGTGTCAGATCGAAGACCGGGTGGCGACTCGTCGAGCTGATCGGCGCCCCGTATGAAGGTGTGGACATCGAAAGCGGCGTAATCCTCACCATGCGCGACCTCACCGAGCGACGGAAGTGGGAAATCGCAGCTCAGAATGACAGCCAGTTCAGGGCGCTGCTCCACAACGGCGCTGCAATCACTGCACTGGTCTCTGCGACCGGCGATGTCGAGTCAATCAGCGGTGCTGTTGCCAGACAGCTCGGCTACGACGTCGAGAAGATCATCGGTCAACCCTTGGCCGATCTGATGCGAGTCGAAGACGCTGCGGTGATGTTTGAGGCTCTCGTCGCAGCGCGTGAACGCCGGGATTTTTCCGCCGACGAACGCCGTGTGAGCTGTGAAGTGCAGGTCAGACACAAATTGGGTCACACCATTCCGTTTCAGTTGACCGTTGTCGACCTCATCGACGACCCGACCGTGAACGGCTTCGTCGTCACCGGTAACGATGTGACGGAACTCCATGAGACACGCGTCCAACTCGTCCACACCGCTTCTCACGACGCGCTGACCGGGCTGGCCAACCGGACTGCCGTGAGAGATCATCTGGCGGATCTCCTTCTCGAACCGGCGAATGCCCGGAAGTTCGCTGTGGGCTTCGTTGACATCGATCGGTTCAAACCCGTCAACGACCTCTTCGGACATGAGGCGGGCGACGAACTTCTCGTCGCTGTCGCACAACGTCTGACGAATTCTCTGCGAGAAGGCGACCTCGTCGGCCGATTCGGCGGAGACGAGTTCGTGATCGTGGCCGCGGCCGACGGACTCGGCGATGCGTTGCAGATGGCAGAGCGACTCGAGGACAGGATCGCGGAGCCATTCACTCTGTCGTGTGGTTCCGTCCAGATCTACGCGAGCATCGGTGTGGTCACGGCGAATGCAGACTCAACCGTCGAATCACTTCTGACCGATGCCGATGCAGCGATGTACTCGGTCAAGAACGGTCGCCGCGGCACGCCCCAGAACACTCGTCGGTCAGTCACCGACCGTAGGGCGCTGGCCGAGGCGCTCAACCGTGCCTTCGAACTCGACGAATTCGTTGTCCACTACCAGCCGATCGTCGACCTTCGCGACAAGCGAACCATCGGCCACGAGGCCCTCGTGAGATGGCAGCACCCTGAGCAAGGTCTACTCATGCCGGCCGAGTTCCTCGACGTCATCGAAGAGCTGGGCCACGAGGCCGCTCTGGGCGGGGTCGTTCTTTCCAAAGCACTCCGAGATCTGGCGGCCTTCGATGAGACGACTGGACTCGCAACGCACATGAACGTCAATGCCGCTGCCGCACAACTCATCGACCCGAATTTCCCCGCAGCCGTCGGATCGATGCTGATGAATGCAGGCATTGCTCCCGAACGACTCACGATCGAGGTGTCGGAGCGGACAATTCTGGAACGGTCCACGCAAGGTCCTTCGACCTCGGTGATGGCGGGACTCCAGGCGCTCAAGAATCTGGGCGTCAAGATCGCTGCCGACGACTTCGGTACCGGCTACTCGTCTCTCACACATCTGGTGTCATACCCGATCGACTCACTGAAGATCGACAGGTCCTTCGTGTCCGGGCTGTTGACTGACGATCACCGCAGAACCATCGTGGCTTCGCTTATCTCGCTGTCCCACGGAATGGACCTCGTCGTCGTCGCAGAAGGAGTGGAGAACCAAGCCCAGAGTCGGATTCTCGGTGAACTCGGGTGCGACGTGGCCCAAGGCTTCATGTACGGAAAGCCAATGAGCCTCCACGATGCAGTCAAACACCAGGTCGACCGGGTTTGACCCGCTGAGTGCAACAGTCGAGGCATCTGCACGGTCCTGGCAGTGGACTCGTAGCAACATCTCGATGCGGGGTCATCGGAGGCCAGCCTGACGCTCGAGCAAGATGGTTCCCGCAACTTGCCACCGGTAACGGTGCTCTCCGCCGGCGACGGCGTCTACCTCGCAAACTCGGCCCCACCCAACGCATGCTCGGCAGCACCGACATGACCAACTCGGGGTGTGATGAGGCGAGGTCGGCATGGCCTCGCACCGCAAGACTCACGCGCCGAGGCGGCGGGCGATCATTTCGATCTTGGCATCGTCAGCGACCACGGCGACGCGCACGTGCTCTGAGCCGGCTTCACCGTAGAACTCTCCCGGACTGACGAGGACACCTCCTTCGCGGAGCAGACGCTCGACGAACGCCCATGAGTCGCCTTCCGGTGAGCGGGTCCAGAGATAGAAGCCTCCGGAAGGCAGTGAGGACTCGACACCGATCGCGCTGAAAGCCTCAGCCATCCGCTGGAGCCTCGAGAGATAGCGGCCACGCTGCTCCTCGACGTGAACATCGTCGGCGAGCGCTGCAACTGCAGCAGCTTGAGCGGGGCCGGGAACCATGAAGCCAGCGTGTTTGCGAACCTCTCGCAGATAGTGAACGAGATCGGGGTCGCCAGCGTAGAAACCAACACGCACACCGGCCAGATTCGACCGCTTCGACAGGCTGTGGACGGCGACGACGCCTTCGAGGCCATGCTCGAGAATCGTGCGTCGGGACCCATCCCACGTGAACTCGACATAACACTCGTCGGAGAACACCGGAACACCATTGGCTCTACCCCAAGCTGCGGCTGCCTCAAGATCGTCAAGCCCGCCGGCGGGGTTTCCCGGCGTGTTCACCCACAGCATCAGTGCCCTGGAGGCATCTTCGGGATCGATCGCTGTCAGATCGATGCGCCATTGGTCATCGACGGGAACCGGGACGGCCCGGCACCCGGCGAAGGTCGCACCCATCGCGTAACTCGGGTAGGAAATGGCCGGATACAGGACCGTGTCCTTGTCGGGATATCGCAGACGGAGCCAGTGCGGCGCACCGGCTACGAACTCCTTTGTCCCCACAGCGGCGGCCAGGTGGCCGGGCTCGACATCGACGCCGAGACGCCGGTCGAACCAGTGACTCACCGCCTCACGGAAAATCGGCGTACCGATCGACGGCGGATAGCCGCGCTCAGCACCTGACCGACTCAGTGCTCGAATCACTGCCGCTGGCGGCGGGTCGTTCGGGGTACCAATCGACAGGTCGACGAGACCACCCTCGTGGTCGCCCGCAAGTGGCAGAAGCGCGTCCAGCCGATCGTAGGGATATGGAGGTGGTTCGAACCCGGCGGGAATCACGCCTCGTCTCCTGTCTGTCCGGCAAGCTCTGGATCTCCGTCGAGACCAGGAATCTCGACGACGAACTCTCGAAGAAGGTTCTTCGAGGCCGCGTCGAGGCGAGCTCTGATCCTCGAACTGGTGGCCTCGTGCGTCTCGACCAGCACCTCACCCTCGCGATGTATGGCGGCCAGGACGTCGCCGCGGTCGTACGGAACGACCAGTTCGGTGATCGACGTCATCACCCGGACGCGGTCGCCGACGGCCAAGAGAAGACGCTCGAAACCCTCGCCGGTGTGGGCTGAGACGGCAACCGAGCCCTCGAACCGGCGTACCAGGTGGGCAACCCCATCGCCACCCCCGTCGACGACGTCGATCTTGTTGAAGGCAATGAGCTCGGGGACCTCGCCGGCACCGATTTCGCGAAGCACGGACCGAACAGCGTCGATCTGCATCTCGGGGTCGGCAGCCGAGCCATCTACAACGTGCAACAACAGATCGGCCTCACCGACCTCCTCGAGGGTCGACTTGAACGCTTCGACCAGCGACGTCGGCAGCTTCTGGATGAACCCGACCGTGTCGCTCATGAGCACTGTCTCACCGCCGGGAAGCTGAAGACGCCTCGTGGTGGCATCGAGCGTGGCGAAGAGGCGATCTTCGACCAGGACGCCAGCACCGGTGAGGTGATTGAGCAGCGTCGACTTTCCTGCGTTGGTGTAGCCGACGATCGCTACGGTCGAGAAACGTGACTGGCGGCGCGACTTGCGTTGGTTCCGCCGGGTTCCAGTGAGATTCCTGAGCTCGCGTTCGAGCTTGTTCAGGCGACGCTGAATTCGCCGACGGTCGACTTCGAGCTTCGTCTCGCCAGGTCCTCGGGTGCCGATTCCGCCGCCCTGTTGTGACAGCGAGTCTCCCCTTCCCCTGAGACGAGGGAGCAGGTAGCGCAGTTGGGCCAGTTCGACCTGGGCCTTGCCCTCGAGGGTCGTGGCGTTCTGGGCGAAGATGTCGAGAATCACCGCTGTGCGATCGATGGCGGTTCGTTTCAGCTTCTTCTCGAGGTTGAACTGCTGACCAGGAGAGAGCTCGTCATCGAACACGACGGTGTCGACATCGAGCGCTTCGGACACCATTCGAAGCTCGTCGACCTTTCCGGATCCGATGTAGGTCGCCGGATGAGGAGTGTCGCGTCGTTGGGTCATGCGATCGACGACGTCGGCGCCGGCGGTGTCGATCAGACGTTCGAGTTCGTCGAGGTTCGCGGCGAGCGCTTCTTCTGTTCGCTGTGGCAACTGCATGCCGACGACGACGATCTTCTCGCGGAAGGCTCTGTCGATGAGACCACCGGCTTCTCCGCCGTACTCGCCGAACGCGCCGCGGTGACTCTCATCGGACCGGTCTTCTTCCACCTGATCAGTTTGGGTCTCTTGAGACTCGAGGTTGGCCATCAGAGCCCGAGCAGATCTGGATCGAAGTCGACTGTCGCGATGTACGCCGCCGGCCCGGTGAGGGTGACGACATCGTCGAGGTGCACCTCGACACTGCCGCCTGGCATCCTCACCATCACCGTTTCGTCGACCAGGCCCCAGTCGTGCGCTGCCCGTGCCGACGCGCACGCGCCGGTGCCGCATGCCTGGGTGATACCGACGCCGCGCTCCCAGACACGCATCTTGATCGCACCTCTGTCGATTGGTTCGACCCACTCGACGTTGGCGCCCGCTGCGAACTGTGACTCGTACGTTGGGCCGAGCGCTCCGACGTCCACGGACTCGACGTCGTCGACGAGCATCACCACATGTGGGTTGGCGATGTCGATGGTTGCTGTCTTCATCGGAGCTGCCCCCGCAGGAACCGTGCCATGTGACAACGAATCAGACCTGACGGAGGAGGCCGAGGTCGGACCCATGTCGACCGAGACCCACGATTCACCGGGCCGGTTGCCGACCCTGTGTCGTACTTCGCGAACTCCTCCGGCGGTGGCCACCGTATAGCTCGGACCTGGCTCGTGGCCTGACATGGCGACCGCCTGAGCCAGGCAGCGCATGCCGTTGCCTGACATTTCGGCGAAGCTGCCGTCGCTGTTCAGAAGCTCCATGGTGAAGTTCGCGCCGGCGCTTCCGCCCGACACACGGATCAACCCGTCCGCTCCGACGCCAGCACGGCGGTCACATACTGCGCGTGCGAGGTCTGGATTGATCGCAGAGGTGCTGTCGATGTCGATCATGACCAGGAAGTCGTTGGCGAGTCCGTGGTGCTTCGTGAGCTTCACGGGTCCATTGTCCCAGCCAGAGAGCCTTCTCGAAACCGGACAACCAGGTCGGCGGGATCGATGTCATATGGGATCCAGACAATTCTGGGATCTCGACGGAACCACCGCTGCTGCCGACGAGCGAACCTGCGGGTCCGGGTCACAGCGAGTTCGAGGGCTTCGGCGAGGCCGAGTTCGCCCGCGAGGTACATCGCCAACTCCTTGTATCCCAGCGCCTGACCAGCTGTCTTTCCGAGTCTGCCGGCGCTCAGCAGGCGCTCGACCTCATCGAGGAACCCCATCTCCATCTGCAGGTCGTAGCGACGCTCGATTCGAGCATCGAGCACATCTCGGTCGATGTCGACACCGACAATCGTGTATTCGACCTCGGGATAGTGATCCATGCCGGGACCATACGAGCTGAACAGCCGACCTGACCCGACTGTGACGCTCAACGCCCGCACGACCCGACGTCGGTTCGTCGCCTCCATTCGCGATGCCGCAAGAGGGTCGAGCTCGACGAGACGGCGGTACAGCACCTCGGTGTCCGGCTCGCGTTCGAGTTCGGTGGCAGTCTCTGGAAACTGCGGCGGCGGTGTGAGGCGGTCAACCACCGCTCGGTGATAGAGCCCAGTCCCTCCGACGAGGAGCGGGGTACCGGTTCTGCGTTCGATGTCGGCGATCGCGGCGTCGAACAACTCCCTGAACTCGACGATCGACATGTCGTGGGAGGGCTCACAGACGTCGATCAGGTGATGTCGGACGCCGGCCTGCTCGGCTGGAGTCGGCTTGGCCGTACCGATGTCCATACCTCGATACACCTGCATCGAATCGACCGAGACGATGTCGACTCGCTCATCGGACAGGGCAAGCGTCATCGCGAGCGATGACTTACCGCTGGCCGTCGGCCCGACGATGGCGAGCGACTTCAGGCCGATACCACCGCTATGCGTGTCCGGTGGGTAGGAGCAGCAGTCACCTCGACGAGTTCACCGGCGAGTGAGTGTGCGTGCGCGCCAACGATGTCGACCATCGCGTATGTGCCTGCGCGTAACGGAGCATCAACCGGGAAGTGAACGAGCTTGTTCTGGCGGGTTCGGCCGGTAAGCGCGTTCGGATCTTTCTTCGAAGGCCCCTCGACGACCACCTCTTCACGCCGACCGACGCGAGCCTGATGCTTTGCCCTACCGGAACGCTCGATCACGACACGCAGTCGATCGAATCGCTCTCGGATCACGTCAGGATCGACGGACATCTCGGTCATGTCGGCTGCCTCGGTGCCAGGCCGAGGCGAGAACACGAAGGTGTAGGCACTGTCGTACTCAGCGGCGGCGGCAACGTCGAGCGTCATTTCGAAGTCGGCGTCAGTCTCGCCAGGGAAGCCGACGATGATGTCGGTGGTGACGGCCAGATCGCCGACCCCGGATCTTGCCGCAGCAAGCTTCTCCAGATAACGGTCGGCGGTATAACCGCGGTGCATGGCAGCGAGCGTCTCATCGCTACCGGACTGGAGCGGAAGGTGCAGGTGCTCGCACACCGTGGGCGTGTCAGCCATGGCCGCGATGGTCTCCGGACGGAGATCCTTGGGATGGGGAGACGTGTATCGAACCCGCCGAATACCGTCGACTGAACCGACTGACCGCAGTAGATCGGCGAAGAGCGGACGTGCTCTGCGGTCACTGTCGCTCCATGCGGTTCCAGTGGCGAATCGGACGGCGTCGTCGATATCGGCACCGCGACTGGCAAGGGTCAGGTCTCGACCATAGGAGTTGACGTTCTGGCCGAGCAGCGTCACCTCGCTCACACCATCGCGCACCAACTCACCGACTTCGTCGATGAGTTCGCCGAAAGGGCGTGAGATCTCTTTGCCCCTGACAGCGGGGACGATGCAGAACGCGCAGCTGTTGTCGCAGCCGATCTGGATGGTCATCCATGCCGCGTGGCCCGCTTCGCGTTGGACGGGCAGAGCGGATGGGAACTCCTCAGAGTCTTCGATGATCTCGGTGATCGGGCCGCTGATGCGAGATTCGTGGAGCAGTTCAGCTGCCCTGCCGACGTTGTGGGTGCCGAACACGACATCGACGAATGGCGCCTTCTGACGGACCGTGTCACGGTCTTTCTGGGCCAGACATCCAGCGACGGCGATCTGCAGGCCGGGGCGGTCGGTCTTCAGCTGCTTCAGGTTGCCGAGGTGACCGTACAGCTTGTTGTCTGCGTTCTCCCTGATGCAGCAGGTGTTCAGGACGATCACGTCGGCATCCTCGACAGAATCGGTTTGCTCGAGGCCGTCCTCTTCGAGAAGGCCGGCAATGCGTTCCGAGTCGTGCTCGTTCATCTGACATCCATATGTCTGAACGAGATACCGCCGAACCATCCCGCCAGCGTACGGCGACACCAGACCGATCACGAGCGGTCGACGGCCATCACCGCCTCCACCTCATCGCAGACGTGTCAAAACGCGTCCCGGTTGCAATATCGGCGCCCCACTGCCTCATCGAGCCAAGCTTGAGATCGGGAGGAATCGATCCTCGGACTGCCTTGCTGAGTGGCTAAGGCGACACCATCTCACGGTGCTCGCCGTCGCCCACGTGTAGACCCGACATCGCGTGGCGCTCCCGGAGGTGCAGTCCGAGGAAGATGCCGAGTATCGCTACGAGTCCCAACATCGCTCCCGAGGAGACCATCACCAGCGCCGGCGCAGGACACGTTCCGGCAATCGCCCAACCGATGCCGAACAGCGCTCCTCCCTTGTAGTGCTCGGCGCGCGGGCGCGAGCGCGTCAGCTTCAACTCACCACCGAACGGCGTGGCCACTCCCCTTCGCTCAAGCCACCACAGCATCGGTGCCGACACCGCTATGGCAGAGCCCATCATCAGGAAGACGTCGGGCTCGTCGAGACGGAGCATGGCGTGGATCGTGTCGTACTCGTGGAGTTGCGCGCCGGCGAGGAGCCCGCCAAAGAGGGCACCGAACATGAGCCCGATCATGTTGAGTTTCACAGGTCACCGCCGGTGACGAAGCTGAGCGCGAACGTCGTCGCGATCGCAGTCGCCATGAAGGTCGCTGTCACAGCAGCCGAGGCCATGGACCGTTGCGCTGTACCGCAGAGACCGTGTCCCGACGTGCATCCTCCAGCCATACCGGCGCCATAGCCGAGGACCGTCGCCCCGAGAAACACCATCGGGATCACCACGCCGAGCGACCACACGTCGAGAAGCGCGTCGTAGCCAGATCGCAACTCCCCCGCATTCGCCCTCAGCAGGTGCGTCACCACGACACCACCGACGAACATGCCGACGAAGTACCAGACGCGCCATACAGCGACTCCGTCTCGGCGTTTCAGGAATCCGCTCGTCTGAACATATGCACCACTCGCCCCGAGGGGTTGGTTCGCCAACACAAAGAGGCCCACGATCAACAGTCCGAGTCCTGGGCCCACCACGTACCAGGGCACCCTGTCGGGCAATACATCGAACACCGCACACCCCCGCTGAGCGAGGCTACACATCAGCCGACGCGTGGCCACCGCACGTTGGGGATTCGCGCCGTTGACCAGAGCGTCAGCTGAGCACCAGAACCAAAGCCACCGCCTGCAACACGACCACTGCCGATGTCGAAATCGTGATGATGATGTGTCGCACGTCTCTGCCTTGGCTCTCGTAGATGTCGTGTATGTCAACGCTGTTCACACGAAGCGATGACACACACGACATCTACCGGAGTCGACCAGATGACGTTCCATGGCCGAGAAAGTCACTCTGGCCAACAACTTCGACCGAACCAACCGGGCGAGTTGACTCCCTCTGTGACTCCCCCTCCTGGGGTCAGTCGACCTCGACGGCGTCGTCTTCGACCGAATCCGCCTCATCGTCTTCGGTGACCTCGGCGGCGTCGACGCCAACACCCAACAAGGTGCGGATACGAGTGTCTATCTCGACCATGATCTCGGGGTTTGCCGTGAGGAACGACTTCGAGTTCTCACGGCCCTGACCGAGCTGTTCGCCTTCGTAGGTGTACCAAGCACCCGACTTCTTGACGATGCCGTTCTCGACACCGACATCGAGCAGAGACCCTTCGGCGCTGATTCCCTTGCCGTACATGATGTCGAACTCGGCCTGCCTGAACGGCGGTGCAACCTTGTTCTTCACCAGCTTGGTGCGAGTACGACCTCCGACGATCTCACCGTCGGCCTTGATGGCCTCGATACGACGAATGTCGATGCGGACCGAACTGTAGAACTTGAGCGCACGACCACCTGGCGTCGTCTCCGGAGAGCCGAACATCACACCGATCTTCTCTCGAAGCTGGTTGATGAAGATCAAGATCGTCTTCGTTTTGTTCAAGTTGGCGGTGATCTTCCGCAACGCCTGCGACATCAGGCGAGCTTGAAGGCCGACATGGGTATCACCCATCTCGCCTTCGATCTCGGCCCGGGGCGTGAGCGCAGCCACAGAGTCGATGACGATGACATCGATGGCACTGGAACGGATGAGCATGTCGGTGATCTCAAGTGCCTGCTCACCCGTGTCGGGCTGCGAAATCAACAGCTCGTCGACGTCGACGCCGATGTTGCGCGCATACAGGGGATCCATCGCATGCTCTGCGTCGATGTAGGCACAGATGCCGCCGTTGCGCTGAGCTTCGGCCACGACATGCATGGCGAGGGTCGACTTACCAGATGCCTCAGGTCCGTAGATCTCACAGACGCGACCGCGCGGAAGGCCCCCTATACCAAGGGCGATGTCGAGTGCGAGGCTGCCAGTGGAAACAGCCTCCACATTCAGTGCAGGCTTGTCGCCCATCTTCATCACGGCGCCGTCGCCGAACTGACGAGAGATCTGCGTCATGGCCATTTCGAGGGCCTTGTCACGCTCCACGGGTTGTCCTCCTCGGACCGGAGTTCCGGTCGTGTCTGGGTGGTTTCTGGTTGTGTCGATCACCCTAGAAATGGGGTGGGACACTCACCGCGAATGACGCCACTGTAGTTGCGAACACCTGTTCGAGCAAGCACCGAACAGGTGTTTGTCCTGGGGCTGTGAACAGCGGTGGCGACTCCGGCTGACCCCGCCAGGTCACCCCGCAACAATCGGACAGGTTCGTCCCATGTCGATACCACACCGCGCGAGGCTGGTCCCATGGGCTACGACAACCACGAACTCATCCAAACGGAACTCGCAGACGGCGTGCTCGTTGCCACGGTCTCGGCACCGCCGATCAACGTGATGACGGGAGAACTGTTCATCGAGTTGTCAAAACTCTCGATGGAGATCGAGATGGACGACGCGACGCGAGTGCTCGTCCTTCGAAGTGCAGATCCTGACTTCTTCATCGCGCATTTCGACGTGGAGGCGATTCTGGGCTTCCCTGTGAAAGACCCGGCCGAACGCAACTCCGAAGAGAACGCATTCCACGCGATGTGCGAGAGGTTCAGAACCGGTTCGACGGTGACGATCGCCGAGATCGACGGACGGGTTGGCGGAGGAGGAGCCGAGTTGTCAGCGTCGTTCGACATGAGGTTCGGCGGGATCGAGACGTTCGCTCTGTGTCAGATGGAGGTGCCGCTCGGGATCCTTCCCGGCGGGACAGGGACTCAACGTCTCCCTCGGCTGGTCGGACCGGGCCGGGCCATGGAGATCGTCCTCGGCGGAATCGATCTCGACGGACCGACAGCGGAACAGTGGGGTTGGCTCAATCGAGCGCTCCCTTCGTCCGACCTCGGCGATCACGTCGACCGGCTTGCCGGCCGCATCGCAGGCTTTCCGCAAACCGCGGTCCAGATGGCGAAACAGTCCGTCCTGAATGTCGGCTCGCTCCCACTCGCCGAGGGTTTGGCGGAGGAGTCCTATCTGTTCCAGACGACGCTCCGCGATCCGGCAGCTCAATCGGCCATGCGGACGTTCATGGCCAACGGCGGTCAAACCCGCGACGGCGAACTCTCTATGCAGCGCCTCATCGACTCGCTCTGACCGGGACCTAACCCGGGCGAAAACTGTCAACGTCGACGCCGCTGATGACGTCCTCCCTGGAACCAATCGTCGTGAACGGACCGGTCCGATCCGAAATCGGCCGCGAGCTACCTGAAGCTCGGCGCGACCTCGTTGATGAACATGTCCATCGAGGTCTTTCGCTGCTCGAGCGGGCCGAGGGTGAAGTCGGGGACGATGAACTCGTCGGTGCCAGAATCGGCGTACTGACCGATCGTGTCGATCATCTGCTCCGGAGTGCCGAGAACCTTTGGACGACCCACCATGAACTCGCCCATCGCATCGACCTGTTCCTCAGTCATGCCAGGCAACAAGAGCGCTACAGCCGAGCGCTGAATCTCGGAAGGGTCTCGACCAATGTCGTTGCACCAGCCATCGAGAACGTTGTTCTTGTGTTGCATGATCTCGGGCGTTGCCCACACATTCCACTCGTCGGCGAACTTGGCGGTCATGGGCAACGTCCGCTTCTCACCACCACCGCCAACGAGAATCGGCATCGTTTCCTGAACCGGTTTCGGTTGGAGCGGAGCATTCGAAATGTCGTAGTACTCGCCGCTGAGCGACGTGCGCTCGTTGTGCAACAGACTCCGGATCACCTGAAGAGCCTCCTCGAGCATGTCGAGTCGGCTGCCGACAGTCCCGTATTCGATGCCGTACGCGATGTGTTCGTTCTCCTGCCACCCCGATCCGATGCCGAGGACGCAACGTCCACCGCTGATGTGGTCGACTGTGGTCGCGATCTTGGCGAGGACCGCAGGGTTGCGGTAGGTGTTGCCGGTGACGAGCGGGCCGACCCGCACCCGAGGAACAGCTGCCGCGACGCCAGCCAGAATCGACCATGCCTCGTGCATGTCACCCATGTCCTCGCCCATGAACGGAAGAAAGTGGTCGGCAATCCAAATGCCATCCCAACCTGTTGCCTCCGCATGAGAGCAGCCGTCGAGAATCTCCGACCACGGGTGAGCGTTACCTGTCCAGAAGCTGAAGCGCATTGCCTGAAGTTATCCCGAAGCATCCAGAACGGACGAGACGATCGGGTGAACCCATCGCCGATAGCCTCGGTTTGATGCGTCACTCGACCATGGCCGAACGGATGGCCGGCTCAGGATCCGACAAGTGGCAGCTGCATTGGCTCGCCCAACAACGAAGCGCTGACGGACACGACGTTCTGATGTTGACGATCGGCGAACCCGATTTCCCAGCGCCGAAACACGTGATCGACACAGCCATTGCCAGCCTCCATGCCGGCCGAACCGGCTATACCAGCGGCCGTGGCGAGGGAGGGATACTCGACGCGATCGTCGACAAGTTCACGCACCACTACGGCCGGCCGATCACCCGCGAGCAGGTAATTGTCGTGTCAGGCACCCAGAACGGCCTGTCGATCGCGATGTACGGCACCGTCGACCCTGACGACGACGTGCTCGTGCCAGACCCCTACTACGCAACGTACGAGGGTGTGATCCAGGCTGCTGGCGGAACCATCGTCCCGGTACGACTCGACCCCGACGAGGCTTTCCATCTCAACGTCGACGTGCTTCGGAACCGCGTCACTCCTGCGTCGAGGGTGCTGCTGCTCAACACGCCGCACAACCCGACCGGAGCCACGCTTCGTCTTGACGAGATCGAAGCCATCGCCGAGGTGTGTGTCGAGCACGACCTGTGGGTCGTGGCCGACGAGGTGTACGCCGACCACACCTACGACGGTGTACCGGCGCCATCGATGCTCGACGTTCCCGGGATGGCTGAACGCTCCATCGTGACGGGGAGCCTGTCGAAGTCACACGCAATGCCGGGATTCCGAACCGGATGGATGGTGGCCAGCGAGGAAACGGTCAACGCGTTGCTTCCTGTCGCCGAATCGATGCTCTTCGGTACCCAGCCGTTCCTTCAGGACGCCGCAGCCGCTGCGCTGCGCGACGACATGACCATCACGAAGAACATGCGCGAAACATTCAGACGTCGGGCCGAAGTCATGTGCAGGATGATCGATGGGGTCGGGCCCGTGAGAGCGCCCATGCCAGAGGCCGGGATGTTCGTGATGGCCGATGTCAGGGCCACCGGAATGACCGGCCAAGCCTTTGCGAAGCAACTCCTCGAGGCCACCAACGTCGGCGTCATGCCAGGTGAGTCGTTCGGCCGTGGCGGCTCGGGTCACATACGTATCAGCATGACCGTCGCCGATGACATCGTCACCGAGGCTGCCCGTCGCATCGCCGACTTCGCCAGCGGTCTCGACTGACGCTGACTTCGCGCTTCAGAACGCTCGTTCTTGGCGTCGGCGTGCCGGGGCTAGGTCAGATGAAGACGCAGATCGTTCAATAGGGTGATGCCGCTGAACTGGCGCATGCGGTCGAGATCGCCCGGCAACGACAGCGACCAGGATTTGCCGCGATCGCCCATGACCCACGCAACGGCCACGTTGAGCCCACCCCGATCGCCGGGTGTTGCCGCGCCGACAGCGAGACCGACGTCGGCGCCGAGTTGGCTCCTTGCCGCCTCGGCGTAGAGATCGGCCGCTTCCTCCGGGTCGGCGGGGCCGCCGCCGATGAGTTGGTCGGCAAGAGCGGGGTTTCCTGCGATGAGCGATCCAAGGAACACCGTGTCGGATGCCGCTTGTCCAGCAAGGCGCGACGAGAGATACCCGCCCGTCGCTTGCTCGAATACACCGAGCGTCATGTCCTTGTCGGCGAGGAGTTGGAGCGTGACCGACTCCATCGTGTCGTCGTCGAGGCCGAAGACGAGGTCGCCGAGTACGTCTCTGAGCAGGATTTCTTCGGCATCGAGAATCGCGAGCAGAGCGGCATCGTCCTCGGCCTTCGCGGTGACGCGCACCTTCAGCCCTTCGGCCCCGCTGGCGAGAAAGGCCAGCGTTGCGTGGCCGCCCTCGTCGAGTTCGGCGATTCGGGGGCCAAGCATTTCCGCCAGGCCGGACTCGCTGTGGCCCCACGTACGCAGCACCCGGCTGCCGATGACCGCGGTCTCGCCCGAACGAGCTTGGAGGTCGGGGATGATGGTTCCTTTCATCATCGTGCGCATCTCGGACGGAACGCCCGGCACGGCGTAGATCACCTGATCGCCCACCGGACACACCAGCCCAGGTGCGGTGCCAGGCATCTGCGCGATCGTCGAAACTCCCTCGGGAACGTCGGCTTGGCGAAGATTGTTCTGCGGCATCTTGCGGCCGCGCGTCTCGAACATGGCCCGAATTCGCTCTGCGATCATGTCGTCACGAACCAGTTCGACGCCCATCACCGCAGCGATCACGTCGCGGGTGATGTCGTCCTGTGTGGGTCCGAGTCCGCCACACATGATGATGGCGTCGGATCGACTCAACGCGAGCTCGATCGACGCTGCGATCCGGTCGGTGTTGTCGCCGACCTTCGTCTGGTAGTGCGTGTCGATGCCGGCAAGCGCCAACTGTTCGCCGATCCACGACGAGTTGGTGTCGACGATCTGGCCGAGCAGCAACTCAGTGCCGACGGCGATGACTTCGCATCTCACGATGAGGTCTCTTCCGATGTCGACATGGCCCCGCCGGCCGAGATCCGCTTGGCATCGACGAAGTACTCGAAACCGGTCCACAGCGTGAGCGCCACCGCGACCCAAAGCGTCGTCGTCACGATCCAGTGGGCTTCCTCGGCAATCGGAGGGATCAGGGCGAACCCGAGCGCCCAGATCTGAACCGTCACTTTGACTTTCGCCGCGACCGTTGCCGGGACGGAGACACCATTGCGACCAACGGTCATCCGGTAGAGGCTCATCGCGATCTCGCGTGCGGCAATGATCGACACCGGTACCCAATGAAACTGACCGATCTCCACGAAGGCATACATACCGCCGAGCACGAAGACCTTGTCGACCAACGGATCGAGGAATGCGCCCGATGTGGTGGTGCCGTGGCGGCGCGCGATCCACCCGTCGACAGCGTCGGTCAAGGCGATGACGGCTCCGACGAAGAACGTGATCCAACTCGGACCCTCTTGCACGATCATCACGATGAAGACCGGCGACGCGAAGAGTCGGGTCAGCGTGAGGACATTGGCGAGGTTCGCGACAGAGTTCGGGTCAACCACGGTCGTAGTTTGTCACCCTGCCGCGTCGAACTCGGAAAGCACGCGCTCGGCTTCGGCGTGGACGAGAATTCGCCGCTCGATGTCATGGCGGCTTCGCTCGGCTTGGAGTTCGGGCTGCTCCACGGTGGCCCACCGGACGAGCCCGAGCCAGAAGCGGTCGATGAGCTCGCGACCGGGGATACTTCCACCGTCGACCATCTTGAATGTCACCGACTGCAGCTCGCCGAGATACAGGCATAACGACCGGACGTGGATCTCCTCGTCGGTGCGGATTCGACCGACGATTTCGGCGGCTTCCTCGGCTCCGGGCCGCCTGTGAACGAACAGATCCGGGGTACGGAACACTTCCTGGGTATCACGGAACCCGATCTCGGCGCGGAACTCGATGATGAGCAGATTCGCGAGGAACGAGACGAGGCTCTCGATTTCAGGAGTGATCTCCGGGCAGAGTCGCTCACCAGAGTCGGGACGTGAAATGTTGTCCGGTGGATCCACATCAGGGAACGCTCCCTTACCGAACGCGATGTCGCGGGCGACGAACCACATGGCGTCGTGGCCTCCGATACCGGCTTCGGGCTGGCCGCCTTCGTCGAGGCCGTGGGCGACCAGCAAGCCCTTGTTCAGGTGACCGATGGCCATCTCGGAGATGTCCTCGACGATGGCGGGCTGGAGTTCGGGAAAGTCGATCTGGGCGAGAAGGCGCCCCCGAGCTTCGATCTTGCCGATGATGGTGAGTCCATTCCAGAAGGTCTGGCCGAGATCGTTGCGAAGCAGAACTCGCTGCTGCTCGACCGTTGGCATCCTGATTCCGTCGAGCAGCGACGAATCGGCGTCGAGCGGTGCTCCGCCGCCATCTGCGAGCTGGGCTTCCCATGCGTCGAAAGCGGCTTCTCTGACAAGCGCCCGTGGTGGCTGGTAGGCGCCGTCGGCGAGGAACCCGCCATGCAACCGCTCGCTACCGACGAGGTGAGGCGATGCGTACTCATGCTCGCGCATCAGTTCGTCTTCGGTGAACACCAACTGGGGGCTTCCGAGGTCTGTGTCCGAGGTCTCAGCTGTCGTCATGTGATGTTCTCCCTCGCTTTCAAGCTAGTGACACATCGGCTCCGCGAGCTACCTTGCGGGCAGCTTGTTTGCACACCGACAGCAACCTCTCTCGGGGGTCACACGTGAAGTTCGGCATCTTCTACGAGCACCAGTTGCCTCGTCCATGGGAAGAGGGGTCCGAGCAACGGCTGTTCCAGGACGCCCTCTCGCAGGTCGAATTGGCCGACAAGCTCGGCATCGACCATGCGTGGGAAGTCGAGCACCACTTTCTTGAGGAGTACTCACACTCCTCGGCGCCAGAAGTGTTCCTGGCTGCTGCGAGTCAGCGCACCGAACGCATTCGCCTCGGTCACGGCATCGTGCTGATGCCACCTGGATACAACCACCCGGCCCGCATCGCGGAACGCATCGCCACCCTCGACCTCGTCTCGAACGGACGCGTCGAATGGGGCACCGGCGAATCGGCAAGCCGCGCCGAGCTCGAGGGCTTCGACATCGATCCCACGCAACGGCGCGCCATGTGGCGAGAGACCATCGAGCAAGTGGCCAACATGATGGCCATGGACCCATACCCGGGGTTCCAGGGCGAGTTCTTCTCGATGCCGACACGCAACGTCGTGCCAAAGCCCGTACAGCGCCCGCACCCTCCGATGTGGGTCGCGTGCTCGAATCGGGAGACCATCCACCTCGCCGCGCAACTCGGACTCGGAGCTCTCACGTTCGCCTTCGTCGACCCTGCAGAAGCGAAGCACTGGGTCGACGACTACTACGAGACGTTCAAACGTGAATGCGTGCCTGTCGGCCACGTCGTGAACCCGAACATCGCGATGGTCACCAGCTTCTCGGTCCACGAAGACCACGACGAGGCGGTCCTCCGAGGCATGGACGGGTTCAGGTTTTTCCAGTTCGCGCTCGGCCACCACTACTCCTTCGGCAACCACGTTCCTGGCCGCACCAACATCTGGAACCACTACACCCAGGTGCGCGACAAGGTCGGCCTCGACTTTCTCGGCGGCGGAACAGGCGGCATTGGAACACCATCCGAGCAGTCGAAACACCTTCGAGCGTTCCAGGAGGCCGGGGTCGACCAGACCGTATTCATCCAACAGGGTGGCAAGAACCGGCACGAGCACATCTGTGAGGGCCTCGAACTGTTCGCCGATCAGGTGATGGAACCGTTCGCGATCAACGAAGTCGACCGGCAGGCCCGCAAGGACGAGGAACTGGCGCCGCATGTGGAGGCTGCTTTCAAGCGAAAGCGCTACATGGAAGAACTCAGCCTCGAGGACATCCCCGTCTTTCCTGCCTATGGCAATTCGGTGGCCGAGATCGACATCGACTCGCTCCCGGAAGCCCAGCGCCAGCGTGCACTCCGCATGCGCCAACTGCGCGAAGTCGTCGACCAAGTCGACCGCGAAACCCAGATCTGACCGCTCAAGATCTGCCACAAGGGTCAGACCCTTGTTACATCCACCGCCAGCGTCGATCAGCGCAGCCAGGTGGCGCGGCCGTAGTTCCTGAAAAACTCGGGAGAGATGCAGCACGGGTTGCAGGCATCGACACCGCATGCCTTTGGCAGCCGAGGACCGCCGGAAACAAGATCGCCGAGATCCTCAGTCACCAGCGCGGACGGCAGATACCTGGCCGGTCCGAGTCGAGACGTATCGTTCAAGGATGGACGACGACACGTACGACATCGAGTTCTTCTGGGATCCGGTCTGTCCGTTTGCATGGATCACCTCACGCTGGATCGTGAAGGTCGAGAAGCAGACGGGCTACAAGGTCGACTGGCGATTCATTTCGCTCCGTCTCCTCAACAAGGCAAAGAACTACGACACCGATTTCCCGGCCGGATACGAGCAGGGTCACACTGCGGGACTGCGCATGCTTCGCGTCGCAGCGAAGGTGAGAGAAGACCTGGGCAGAGACAAGATGGGCCCGCTCTACGCCGCATACGGAGCGAACTACTGGGAGCTGCCGAAAGGGTCCTTCGACAGGGCGCATCTCGGGACGGTGGAGCACATCGGGCTGGCACTCGCCGAAGCCGAACTTCCCGTCGAGTACGCCGTTGCCGCCGACGACGAATCGTGGGACGCCATCGTCGACGCCGAGACCGAGCTTGCTCTGACCAGGACCGGCCGCGACGTCGGCACGCCGATCATCTCGTTCAAGCCACCCGACGGGCTGTCGTTCTTCGGTCCCGTGATCTCTCGCGTGCCGAGTGACGAGCAGGCGGTGCCGTTGTGGAATGCCGTTGTCGAGTTGGCCAGCTTTCCCGGATTCTCGGAGATGAAGCGGTCGATGCGCGAAGCCCCTCAGCTGAACATCGCCGGCACCCTCGACGTGGCGCCGGCGATGCAGGACTGGGAAGCTGGCTCGATCAAGGCCAACAAACCGGCCTGACCCCCTACGCCGTCGGCGGCGCGAAGGCTGACGCTCGACGTGTCGAAGCTCAACTCAGGTCTTGTGTGCCGTGGTTCAACCGCCGACCGAGGCAACAAGACCGGGAAGATCTCCCATGTCGGTGAACACAACTGCATCGTCGCGTGCCAATCGCTCCGGTGGGGTCACTCC
Organism: Actinomycetota bacterium; assembly: GCA_014238065.1. Taxonomy (GTDB): domain Bacteria; phylum Actinomycetota; class Acidimicrobiia; order Acidimicrobiales; family Poriferisodalaceae; genus JABABU01. The sequence continues at coordinate 56,363 of JABABU010000056.1, read as the reverse complement.
CCCGCCGTAGGCGAACACACGCATTCCCGCCGCGATAGCGGCCTCGACCCCGGGAACACTGTCTTCGACGACAACGCAGCTGGATGGCTCGGTGTTCATTCTGGCGGCCGCGTGGAGGAAGAGGTCGGGGAACGGCTTGCCACGCTCGACCTCGGTGGCGCTGAAAATCCGACCCTCGAAACGCTCGAAGAGGCCGGTCTTGCCGAGGGTGAAGCTCATCTTCTCGTGCGAACCGCTCGAGGCGACACACATCGGGAGCGTGATGCTGTCGAGCGCATCGACGATGCCGTCGACAGCCTCGAGATCGCGGTCGAGAATCTCGCGATACCGATCGGCGTAGGCAGCATCCCAGTCGGGCGCGAGTTCGCGTCCGAGACGTCTGCCAACCTCGAAGCGGACGAACTCGTCCGACCTTCCAACGAAGTCACGGACAATGTCGTCCACCGTCAGCGCCAACCCCATCTCGGCGAACATCTCGACTTCCACGTTCACGAGGAGCCGCTCGGAATCCACGAGCACGCCGTCACAATCGAAGATGACGAGATCGATCGGGCCGCTGTTGGACATCGGACCAGTGTTGCAGTGAAGGAGGGTGGGCAAGCGCTGCCGACCACGCGGCACCGAGGAGCACCTTCGCTGAATGACCGGTCGGTCGAATCGCGGCGACGGCGCGAGGAAACGACAGGTGCTCGGTCACCGAACTGCGAACCACGAGCAACCACTCCCGCCGGGGACGAATCAGCATCTTGTCCAGCTGGCACCCCGCCTGGCCTGTTTGAGCCCGTGGGTCTGACCCCAGGCCTCATTCAGCTTCGAGATCGGGGCCCATCGAGTCGGTGACGGTCACGGTACGGAACTCGCCCGCGGCGAAGTCGGCGGGAACGGTGATGATTCCGTCGATCTCCGGTGCCTCGCGGAACGACCGGGCAACCCCAGGCTCGTCGACCAGTACGGACATCTCGGTCCCGATCAGGGCCGTACGCCGCTCAGCAGTGATGCGATCTTGGAGTTCGGTCAGCTCTCGGATGCGTTCGTTCATGAGCGCCTTCGGAACCTCGCCGTCGAGATCGGCGGCATATGTGCCTTCTTCCTTGCTGTAGGTGAAGAAACCACACCAGTCGAGCTGGGCTTGCTCGACGAAGTGCACGAGCTCAGCATGATCGTCTTCGGTCTCGCCGGGATACCCGACAATGAAGTTCGATCGAAATGCTGCGCCTGCTTCGCGTCCGCGAATGTCGGCGATGCGGTCGAGGAACTTCTGGCCGTTGCCCCAGCGCCGCATGCGTCGCACCAGTGGAGCGGAAACGTGCTGGAGCGAGAGGTCGAAGTACGGAAGGCCGGTGTCGCAGATCGTGTCGATGAGTCCGTCAGTCAGGTCGGTCGGATAGAGGTACAGCAACCTGACCCGTTCGACATGCTCGCGAACAGACTTCACGAGCGGAACAATGGCCCCTCGACGGTCATCGTCGTTGCCGTAGCTGGCCAAATCCTGGGCGACAAGGACGATCTCTTTGGTATCGAGCTGGTCGACCTCGGTGAGGATCGACTCGACGGTACGACTCCGCTGCTTACCCCTGAACGAGGGAATCGCGCAGAAGCCGCATTTGCGGTCACATCCCTCTGCGATCTTGATGTACGCCCACGGGCGACTTGACGCGGGTCGAGGCAAGTTCAGCAAGTCGAAGCTCGGAAGAGGCTCCGAAGAGATCGACAAACCGACTGGCTTCACCCCGAGCTGCACCGGCACGCCGAACCCGGCGACAGCGTCGATCTCGGGAAGAGCCGCTGCCAACTCGTCTCCGTACCGTTCCGCCATGCAACCGGTGACAACGAGCCTCGCGCCGTCGCGGCGAGCTTCGTCGAGGGCAAGCACAGTGTCGATCGACTCCTGGCGAGCTTCCTCGATGAAGGCACAGGTGTTGACGACAACGAGATCTGCATCTTCAGCGTTGTCGACCGCGATCATGCCGTCGGCCACGAGCGTGCCGACGAGCTTGTCACTGTCGACATCGTTCTTCGGACACCCAAGTGTGTGGATGTGAAATCGCTGCTGCCGGACTGACACGCCGTTGAGGCTACGTGCCAACCACCGGACTGGTTGAAGACGGCCGGCCGTCCAGGTGAGAGTTGATCCACAGCAAGCACTCGAAGCGACCGCTTCGATCGATGAGATGCAGAGCGCCGCGTCACGGCGCGCTGCGCCGTCGGTCTGGTTCGGCGTCGCAGTCTCGGTCGTCGCCAGCTGCTTGGTCGCCTCGCCGATGCTGAACAACGGTGACGGTCATGCTCATCTTGGCGCTGGCGATCATCATCGATCAGCAACGCAGACGATCAGGCGCATCGCCGGCAGTCTTCCCAACACGAGGCGCGAAGAGCAGTGTCGCTCTCATCCTTGTCGTCCTGGTCTTCCTCGCGCTCTTCGCCGGCGGCATCATCCTCAGAAATGCCTACGACGTGGCGTGGGGACCGGTTGCCACAGGAGCGGTGGCCGCTATCGCACTCTTTCTCGTCAGCGAGTCTGACCGCAGGTTGCAGCTCGGCTGACGTGCGCCATACATGACGAATCCCCGATTTGACCCGGTCATTCACGCCCCAAAGCGGCTCGAACTCTGCGCCCTGCTTGTGCTGCTGGAAGAAGCCGAATTTCAGCTGCTTCGTGAGGAGATGGACATCAGCGACTCGGTGCTGTCCAAACACATCAGACAACTGGTCGAGGCTGGCCATGTGAAGGTCCGAAAGAGCAACTTCGATGGTCGAAGGCGAACCTGGGCACGACTCACACGGTCAGGACGCAAAGCCTTCGACGCACATGTATCGGAACTCCAGCGACTGGCCTCCATGTCTCGCCATCACGAAGACCAGCAATGATCACGGTCGTTACTGCAAGGTCGAGCGTTCGGTTGGCAGGTAGGCGAGCAAGCATCGTGCGCTGTCGTGCCAATTGACGACGGAGTAGGTTGGCACGTTTCCGACCGAGGAGCTTGGCAGGACTCGTGGAGGCGTTTGCAACGATAGGAGTGTTGGCGCTCGTGTTCATGTCGTTCGCGATCTCGGCTTCTGCCGGGCTCGGCGGCTCGCTGTTGCTCGTCCCTACGCTGGCCCTTTTTCTCGGCTCCAAGGAAGGCATCGCGCTGGCGGCGTTGCTCCTCGCATCGAACAACGTCATGAAGATCATCGCCTATCGCAAGACGCTGCCCTTCAAGGCAGCGGCACTGATCACGGCGCTGATCGTGATCGGAGCCGCAGTCGGAGCGACCTTGCTCGTCGAGGCTCCGACCTGGACGGTGACGACGGCCATCGTTGCCATGTTCTGTGCCTCGCTGCTCGCTGAACGACTCGGGCTCGGCAAACTCCGGACCGGATTCGCGCCGCTGCTGGCGTTCGTCTCCGGCGCTTCGAGCGGTTTTTCGGGAACATCAGGACCCCTCAAAGGTGTCGCCATCAGGAACCTCGATCTCGATCGTCGTCACTTCGTAGGAGCTGCCTCTCTCGCTTCCTTCGCTGGAGACGCGACCAAGACGGCGATCTTCAGTGACGCCGAACTGCTCGGGAGATCAGCGTTCCTCATCGCCCTCGCATCAGTCCCGCTGATGGCCGCAGGCACCTACACAGGCTCTTGGCTCAACGACAAGCTCGGCGAGCACATGTTCGCGATCTTGTTCTGGACGGTGATGGCCGGCTACACCATCCGCCTCGGAATCCTGCTGTTCTGACCGAGTGCTCAACTCCGCGATGTGATGTACGCGTCCGCCAACTCGACGAGTCGTTCATGGCCGAATGACGGGTCGTGGCCACCGTGGACCACCGACACGGGAATCTTCTTGAGGCGTTCCATGGTGGTGATGTAGTCGGTCACGTTGCTGCCATCAAGGTTGTCGAGCAGCGGCCCGTCGTAGATGGAGTCGCCCGTGAAGAGAATGCCTGTCGACTCCTCCCACAACCCGAGATTTCCTGGGCTGTGGCCAGGCAGGTGAATGATCTCGAAGTTTCGATCGCCAAGATCGATGCGGTCGCCGTCGTCAACGATGCGGGTCGGTTCTGCACCCGGGACCGCGTACGACTCGATGTCATAGCCGTCGTACGGGACGGCGTCGATCAACACGTCCCAATCGAGCGTGTAGCCCGTGCCGGTGAAGTCGTCGCGGTAGGCCTCGGTCACCCGAAGCGGAACCGTGAAGTCATACGGCGACATGAAGTCGGCCTCGGCCTGATGAATCACTCGCTCGTCGAACTCGTGAAACGAGCCCACGTGATCAGAGTGATAGTGCGTTGCCACCGCGGTGAGGGGTTTGTCCATGAAGTCCTGGATCTCGTCCCGAAGCGATACGACGCCCATGCCAGAGTCGACCAGCATGTTGCCGTCACGACCCTCGACCACCCAGATGTTGCACCTGAAGACCGGGTGTATGTGCTGCTCGACGAGCAGCGTGATCCCGCCGTCGACCGAATGCCGCACGAACCACTTGTCTGCGATGCGCATGGACGGACAGTATCCCGACGGGCGCAAGCCATGGCGGAGGCGGACACTATGTTCATTGACCAAGATCTGCTCATGACTCGAGACACATCATGAGCCGAGACCAAGGGATCAAAATGGCTTTCGACATGACGACGATGTTCCGTCCTAACCTTCCGCCAGCCGCCACGCCGTGGGAGGAACCGCCCGACTACGCGTTCGTCGGCGGCAACAACGACGCCGACAGCATCCCGTTCGGCAGCCTCGCCGAAGCCGCTGTCAACGTGCTCAAGCGAGAAGGCAAGTCCCTTGCCACCTACAATCTCGGTGGCTCGCCACTCGGTTACCTACCACTTCGCGAGTTCCTCGTCGATGCGCTCGGCTCCCGGGCTTCGATGGCCGTCGATCCCAACGAGATCCTGGTGACCTCCGGGTCGCTCCAGGCGCTCGACCTCGTGAACAAGGCGCTGTTGACCCGGGGTGACACCGTCATCATCGAGCAGGCGACATACGGCGGAATGGTCAGCAAGCTCGCTGGTCTCGGGGTGAACTGGCTCGGAGTCGATCTCGACGAAGACGGCATCGTCCCGGCCCATCTCGAACAGCTCCTCCAAAGTCTGGCCGTCGAAGGCGTGACACCGAAGTACATCTACACGATTCCGACGGTGCAAAACCCGACTGGGTCGGTCATGCCCGCCGATCGTCGACGGGAAATCGTGCGGCTCGCTCACGAGTACCAAGTGCCGATCTTCGAGGACGACTGTTATGCCGACCTCGTGTGGGACGGAACCAGGCCACCGACCCTGAGGGCGCTCGACGAGGTCGGGGGCGCAGTCATCTACTGCGGATCGTTCTCGAAATCGATCGCACCCGCTCTTCGGGTCGGCTACATCGTTGCTGACGAACACGTGATCCTTCAGCTCTCGACTCTGAAGACCGATGCAGGAACAGGTGCCCTCGAACAGTTGACGTTGGCCGAGTTCGCCCCGACCCACTTCGACGATCACGTCGAGCGGCTCATGACTGCCTTGAAGGCGAAACGAGACGTCATGGTCGAAGCCGTCGAGCGCGAGTTCGGACCCGACATACATGTGACCCGCCCCAAAGGCGGCATCTACGTGTGGCTGACATTCCCCGCCGACGTCGACACAGGATCGTTCGCCGCAGAAGCCGCAGAGGACGGAATCCTGTTCAACCCAGGAGCCGGCTGGTCGGCGCATCCCGAATGGGGCAAGAGTCGCCTGCGTCTCTGCTTCGGTGACGCCACCCCGGCCGCGATCAACACCGGCGTCGCGAGGCTGGCCGAGATCTACCGGGCATCGTTGAGCTAACGCAGCAGAGCACGATTCTCTCCTGTCAACAGAGTGCAACGACGCCGGGCAAGCCTCCGTGGCATCTGACCGGTCCTCAGAGCGACAGCAATGCCAGAATGTCTCTGATGTTGAACGACTGCCGAGGTTGCCCGACGAGCGCGTCCGACAAGGCCGAGGTGGCTGCGTTCGATGCCGCGCTCGAGCTGTATTGCAACTACCAGCTCTCGACCGGGGCCGCGGTCAAGCAGTTGCTCGCCGATCACCCGACTTCGGTCATGGGTGCGGTGCTCCGTGGCTACTCGGTGCTGATGCTCGAGTCAGTCGGCGTGCAGGACAAGGTGGCTGCGACGGCGACAGGTCTTCTCGAAACGGCCGACCATGCGAACAACAGAGAGCGACTCCATCTCGCCGCGCTCGCCCGTTGGGCCGGGGGTGGGGACGTCATTGCCGCGGCAGAGATGTGGGATCGGATCCTCGCCGATCACCCCACTGACCTTCTCGCCCTGAAGCTGCATCACTACACAACGTTCTGGACAGGTCGGGCCCAGGTGTTGAGGGCCACCGTCGAGGGTGTGATCGACGCGTGGGATCCTTCGACTCCCGGCTACGACCACGTGCTTGGGATGAACGCATTCGCGCTCAACGAGTGCGGGCGCTTCGAGGACGCCGAACGCGTCGGACGTGACGCGGTGGCCATCAATTCGGACGATCTCTGGTCGGTCCACGCCATCGCCCACGCGCTCGAGATGCAGGGCTCGCTCGACGCTGGTATCGAGTTCTTCGATGTCGATCCCGATATCTGGTCAGGGAAGAATCCATTCATCGGACACATCTGGTGGCACTCAGCGCTGTTCCCGTGGAACAAAGGCGCATATGACGCCGTGCTCGACATCTACGACCAGCGTCTTCGACCGGCGAGCACCGAGTTCTTTCTCGATCTCCAGAACCTGAGTTCACTCCTCATCCGGCTCGACCTCAGCGGCGTCGATGTCGGCGACCGATGGGACGAACTGGCGGACTATGCGGCGCAACGCATCGGCGACCATGTCCTGACGTTCACCGATGTCCACGCGGCAATGACGCTGGCCAGGACTGGACGAACAGACGAACTCGAACAATTTCTCGCCTCGCTCTCGCAACACAGATCGTCACGCCCGCCTGGCATCTCGACAACCGGCATCGACCTCGCTCTTGAACTTGGGCGCGGCTTCTGGCACATCGCTCACCAGGAGTTCGCTGCAGCCGCTACGACGATGGCTCGGGTGCGCGGCGACCTTGCTCCGATCGGCGGGAGCCACGCGCAGCGCGACATCTTCGACCTCATCCTGATCTCGGCGACCGAGTTGGCCGGAGACGCGGCAATGGCCCTGCACCTCCTTCGAGCGCGCACACGTCGGTGGCCGAACTCGGTTCCGACGTGGCAGCGCTATTCGCGGGTGCTCGGCGAAACAGGCCACACTGAAGCTGCGCAACTCGCAGCGAGCACCGCATTGGAGATCTCCCGATGACGAATCAATGGCAACTCACCGACGATCAGCTCAAGCTCCAGTCGAAAGCTCGCGCCCTTGCTGAGGAAGTCGTCGCTCCGCGGGCAGCCGAGGTCGATCGCAGTGAGCAATACCCCTGGGACAACGTCGAAGCGCTCCAGCAGAACGGCTTCACAGGCATGACGGTACCCAAGGACCTCGGCGGGCCAGGCCACTCGCTCCTCGAAGCCGTCCTCGTCGTCGAGCAGATGGCGAAGGTCTGTGGGGTCACCGGCCGCATTGCCGTCGAAGCCAACATGGGCGCCATCTCAGCCGTACTGTCGTACGGCTCTGATGAGCAGCGCAAGATGGCGGCCGAGTTCGTACTTGGTGGGGACAAGCCCGCGATCTGCATCACCGAGCCCGACGCCGGCAGTGCCGCATCGCTGATGACCACACGCGCCGACAGGCGAGGTGACTCCTACATCATCAACGGCATGAAGCACTGGATAACCGGCGGGTCGGTCTCGAAGCTTCACCTCATCTTCGCAAGAGTCTTCGACGAGCAAGGCGAAGAACTCGGCATCGGTGGATTCCTTGCCATCCGTGACGTCACGCCTGGCCTCAGCTATGGGCTCAGAGAACCCACACTCGGCCTCCGCGGCATCCCGGAGATGGAAGTGCTGTTCGACGACATGGAAGTCGGGCCCGAAATGGTCGTCCTGCCACCGTCGGGACTCCGTCGCGGTTTCGCGGATCTCATGAACGCGTACAACTCGCAGCGGGTCGGCGCAGGAACCGTTGCCCTCGGCATCGCTTCCGGCGCCTACGAGCGTGCCGTCGCCTTCGCAAAGGAGCGGGAACAATTCGGTCGACCGATCGCCGAGTTCCAGGGGCTCCAATGGATGCTGGCCGACATGAGTGTGCAACTCGAGGCCGCGCGCTCTCTCACTTATCGCGCTGCATGCTCACGTGGCGCCGGCCCCGACGGCCCCGGCACGAGTCCGTTCCCCGATGCGAATCTCGCGGCACAAGCGAAGATCTTCACCGCTGAGGCATCGATCAAGGTCGTGAGCGATGCTCTCCAAGTGTTCGGTGCAGCCGGCTACAGCCGCCGCAACGAACTGGAGCGCATGTACCGCGATGTCAGAATGTTCACCATCGGCGGCGGAACGGCGCAGATCCTCCGCACCGTGGTCGCAAGCCGCATCCTCGAGCAGAAGCTCCCTCAATCTCGCGACGGCTACCTCCGTTAGAAGACCGTGTACCCACCGTCGACTGTGAGGTGATCGCCGGTGTGAAAGGTCTGGGTGGGGTCGGCGAGGAAGACGGCGGCAGCACCCATTTCGTCAGGGTCGGCCCAGCGGCGCACCGGTGTCCGCTTCGTCGTCGCGGTCCGGAAAACGTCACTGTGATAGCCGCCGGACGCCAGATCGGTGATGGTCCAGCCCGGCAGCAGCGCATTGACCCTGATCTGATGACGCGCCAGTGCCACCGACAGGGCTCGAACCAAGCCGAGCAGCCCGGTCTTGGCCGTTCCATAGGCCTCATTGCCGGCCGCGCCGTGGATCGCCGATGTCGACGAAATCGCGACCAGTGAGCCACCATCCGTGTCGATCATGTGTTGCGCCGCCGTTCGCAAGGTGAGGAACACACCATCGAGGTTGACCGCCATCACGTCTCGCCACTGTTCGAGAGACATGTCCTGGAACCTGACGCCAGGGCCTCCCCGACCGGCGTTGGCGAACACCGAATCGATCTTGCCTCCAGCCGCATCGACCGATCGGGCGAACATCTCGATCGTCTCGTCCTCGTTCGCTACATCGCACACGAACGCGTGAGCAGTCGCTCCCTCGGACTCGAGTCGGGCAACGGCCTCGGCGTTCTTGTCGGCCTTTCGACCCCAGATGACGATCTGTGCGCCGGCGGCCGCGCAAGCCGAAGCCATGCCCAAACCAATACCACCGTTCCCGCCAGTGACGAGCACCGTACGACCATCGAGTGACAACGGGTGAGGTGGTGTGTCAGCCATGTCGATGAGAATACTGTTCGCCCGTGATGTGGCCTCCAAGGTGATCGCAGCAGGTCCACTCTTCGACCGCTGGGCTGTGCGCGAGCTCTCAAGAAGATCCGGAAGTCGAACGCAACACATCGGGCTCAGCTCGTCAATCGGTTCTGCCGGCGCTCAGGAAAGTTGGTGTCTCACTGGTTCTACGCGTCATCTACCGTGTGCGAGATTCGACAGGCCGCGTCATGGGGCTCGGCTACATTCAGCGAAGGTCGAGACAGCATGAAGACGAGTGCTCAGGTCGTGGTGATCGGTGGTGGCGTAGTCGGCGCCAGCGTGCTGTATCACCTCACGAAAGCTGGCTGGACCGACGTGGTCCTGTTGGAACGCACCGAATACACGGCGGGTTCGACGTGGCACTCGGCTGGAGGCATGCACACCCTCAACGGCGACCCCAACGTCGCCAAGCTTCAGCAGTACACGATCAATCTGTACGCCGACGTTCAGGAAGAATCTGGCATCGACGCTTCGATGCACATCACCGGCGGTGTCGCGCTCGCCGACACGGCAACCCGCATGGACTGGCTCCGTATGACCCACGCCCGCGGGCGCTATCTCGGGATGGAGACCGAACTCATCTCTGCGAAGGAAGCCAAGGAGTTGCTGCCGATTCTGGACGAGCGGCACTTCGTCGGAGCCATGTGGGACGCCCACGAAGGCCACCTCGACCCGTCACAGATCACTCACGCCTATCTGGAGTGCGCCCGTAAGGCTGGAGCAGAGACCTACCGCCACTCGTGGGTACGCGACATCAACCGGGCCGCCGACGGGGGCTGGGACCTTGCCGTCTATGACACCAACACCGATGAGGACAACGCCGTCGTCCACTGCGAACACGTCGTCAACGCCGGCGGGTTGTGGGCCCGCGAGGTCGGCCGCATGGTCGGCCTCGAGTTGCCGCTGCTGGCCATGGAGCACATGTACCTCCTCACTGAGGAGATCCCGGAGGTCGTTCAGTACAACAAGGACACCGGCAAGCAGATCATCCACGCCGTCGACTTCGGCGGCGAGATCTACCTACGCCAGGAGGGCAACGGTCTCTTGATGGGCACATACGAGACGGCAGGCAAGCCATGGTCGCCGAAACAGACCCCGTGGGACTTCGGTGCCAGGCTGCTCACCCCAGACCTGGATCGCATCGCGGAGTCGCTGGACACAGGCTTCGAGCACTTCCCGGTCTTCGCCGAGGCCGGCATCAAACAGGTCATCAACGGCCCCTTCACCTTCGCGCCCGACGGCAATCCGCTCGTCGGCCCCGTCAGGGGACTCCCCGGCTACTGGTCGGCATGCGCAGTGATGGCCGGTCTGTCGCAGTCAGGTGGTGTGGGGCTGTCGCTCGCCAGCTGGATCGTCGATGGCGACCCAGGCGCCGACATCTGGGGCATGGACATCAGCAGGTACGGCGACTACGCCACGATGGCCTACACCAACGAGAAGGTGCGTGAGAACTACTCCCGGCGGTTCCGGATCCAGTTCCCGAACGAGTTCCTCCCCATGGGCCGCAATGTCCAGACGTCCCCGATCCACGACCGACTCGTCGATGAGAACGCTGTGTTCGGCGACGGCTTCGGCCTCGAAGCTGCATTGTGGTTTCAGGCCGAAGGCCACGAGCCGGTCGAAGAGGTCACCTTCGGCCGATCGAACGCGTGGGAACAGGTCCGAGACGAGGTGCTGGCCGTACGCGGCAGCGTCGGCATGTGGGAGACCACCGGTTTCTCGAAGTTCCGTTTCACCGGAACCGGAGCCCGGGCCTACCTCGACCATCTGCTCGCGGGCCGTATCCCTGACAAGGGGCGAATGGCGCTCACCCCGATGACGAACCACAACGGCATGCTCATCGGTGATCTCACCGTCGCAGCGCTAGGCGCCGCCCACGGCGAGCCCCGAGGTCCTGAGACCTCGGTCACCGGGGGAGCGACGGGCAACATCCGCCGAGGCGAGGAATTCATTTTGTTTGGCTCCGGTATCGCCGAGCGCTACTACGAGCGCTGGTTCGACATGAACCTGCCGGCCAACGGTTCAGTGCAGTACGAAACCCTCGGGTTCGAGCTGACCGGTCTGTCGATCGCAGGCCCGAACTCCAGAGCGCTTCTCGAAAAGGTCACCGACACCGACGTCAGCCGGCACGGAATGCGGTTCATGGCCTTCAAAGAGATCAACATCGGGCTGGCACCCGTGTGGTGCGGTCGAGTCACCTTCACAGGCGATCTCGGCTACGAGTTCTGGATGCCGGCTCGTTACCAGCGCTACGTGTACGAACTGCTGCGGGAAGCCGGTGAGGAGTTCGAACTGAGACTGTTCGGATTGCATGCCCTGAACTCGTTGCGGCTGGAGAAAGGCTTCGGTTCGTGGGCCCGTGAGTACCGTCCGATCTACGACCCGTTCGAAGCCAACCTCGACCGCTTCGTCCAGATGAAGAAGGACTTCATCGGACGCGACGCCCTCGCCGCGAAGTACGCCGACGACGGCCCAGGTGCGACCCATGCGCTGCTGACGTTCACAGTCGAGAGCGACGGGGGTCGCGACGGTGTCGACGTGATCGGCGATGAACCGATCTGGCACGGTGGAGAGGTCGTGGGGTGGATCACGTCTGGCGGCTACGCCCACCACAGCGAGACTTCTGTGGCGATGGGCTACGTGCCAGCTGCGCTCGCTGAGTCCGATGGACCATGGGAGGTCGAGATCGTGGGCGTCAACCGCGTGGCGAACCGCGTCGACGGCTGCCTCTGGGACACCGAAGCAACACGGATGCGCGGCTGACAAACTCGGGCCCATGACGCGCCCACTCAAAGTCGGAGTCCAGTTGCCCGAGGTCGAGTGGGAGGTCTCGTGGCCCGAACTCATCTCGATGGCGCAACGAGCCGAAGCTGTCGGGTTCGACTCGATCTGGCTTGGTGATCATCTGCTGTACGACCTCGATGTCGGACCCCGCGGGCCGTGGGAGGTCTGGACGTCGCTGTCGGTCCTGGCCACAGTGACGGACCGAGTCGACCTCGGACCCCTCGTAGCGTCGACCGCGTTCCACTCCCCCGCCATGATCGCCAAGCAGGCCGCAACCGTCGAAGCAGTGTCGGATGGTCGTTTGATCCTCGGTCTCGGTGCTGGCTGGAACGCACGCGAGTTCTCAGCTTTCGATTGCGCATTCGACCGCAGGGTCGACCGGTTCGCGGAGTCGTTCACCATCATTCGTGAGTTGGCCCGCACCGGCAGCTGCACGTTCGACGGAGAGTTCAATTGCGTCGACAACTGCATCATCCACCCGCGCGGCCCTCGCGAAGACGGCCCCCCGATCATGATCGGCTCTAACGGTCCACGCATGCTTCGCCTCACCATGGCCCACGCCGACTCGTGGAACACGTGGTGGTCCCACATGGGCAACTCCGCAGCCGGATTCGCCGATCTCAGCCGTGACGTCGATGCCGCCTGTGAGGACGTCGGCCGTGACCCGGCCGAGGTCGAGCGAACCTGCGCCATCTTGGTCCAGCTAGCAGGCGGCAAAGGTCGCCAGATGGGCAGTTACCTCGGCCGTCGACCGGAACCGATCAGCGGATCACCGACCAAAATCGCAGATGAGATCGCCGCCTTCGCCGAAGTCGGCGCGGGCCATGTCCAGCTCGTGCTCGACCCGATCACCGACGCCAGCATCGACTTCATGGCCGACGTCCTCACCCTCCTCGACAACTGACGCGAAAGTGTGCCGGCGGGTCTCGACTTCAGGCCAGTTCAGCGCCGAGTTCGATGGGCTGACCATGAGGGGTGACCTCAGCCGCTCGCTGCCACGCATCCCTGCGAGCTCTGAGCTCCGGATCGCTGGTGAGTCCGATTCTGGACACGACGATCTCGAGGGTGGCAAGCCAGTGCTGGTAATAGTCGGTGGTGTCACCCTGACCGGCCGCGGCGATCGTGTCGCTGAGCGCGGCAGCCCACTCGAGCCACGTGAAGTGGCCCTGCTCGTACAGCCTCACCGTCATGGCGAACGCCTGCGCTTGCCACGGCTCTGCGAACACCGGACCTTCCTCGTCGCGTGGAAGCGAACCGAGAACCTCCGGTCCCGGGTCTCCGCTTGTCACTGACTTGTCCATCGTCACGCCGTTTCCAGGTAGTCGTCCCACAGGTCGACGTACACGGCGCCGCCTTCGGAATCGTGCCCCCACAGTTCTTCGGCTTCGAAACGAACGGCGTACACGTGCTGCGGTTTCTCGCCGAGTTCGTGGGCGTTGGTGTCGGGAAAAACGAACACCCCGTGATCGATCTCAATCGTGCCGATCCTGCCGCGGACATACTGCGGACAACGAGTGTGCGTCCTTGGTGCTCCGACTTTGGCCCGCACTCGGTCGCCGACACCGAAGAGCGCATCGACTTCAACATCCACACGGGCACTTCCTCCGCTTCTCATGACCCGCTCGACAACTTCTGGCCGCAGACGTCGATCGGTGACTTCGTCGAAGGAGGCGCCATTCCCGGCGGCCGCAAGCTCGTCAACCGTCACCATGTCGTACTCGACGACGAGCTTCTCGAGGCCGTACAGCCACATCTCGTAGTAGCTCCGAGACAAGTAGTCGGCAGGGGGCGTGTCCTCACGCGCGAAACGCCCGGTGTCGATGCTCCAGCGGCCGCCGCCGGCGCTGAGGTTCAGCGCGAGGACGCGCCCCTCCCAGTCGGCGTGGAACTGAGGCTCGTCGATCTCCTCGACCACAGGACCGAAACCGTGGCTCCCGCCCATGTCCTGAGCTCCGTTCATGAGGCTGGCCCCGCCACGACCTCGGTGCCGATCATCGAGTTCCGACTCACGATTTCAGCCAACTGCTCCTCGGACCATCCTTCGGTGCCAGCAGGACGTTTGGGCAGCACCATGTAACGAAGCTCAGCGGTTGAGTCCCAGACCCGGACCTCGACGTCCTGTCCAAGCTGTGTGCCGAACTCGGCAAGCACCGAACGGGGCTCGCTCACCGCGCGTGACCGGTAGGGCGCCGACTTGTACCAAACCGGTGGAAGACCGAGAACAGGCCACGGGTAGCAGGAGCACAACGTACAGACGACCATGTTGTGCACATCATCGGTGTTCTCGAGGACCAGCATGTCCTCCCCCTGGCGTCCCTCGAACCCGACCGAAGCGATCGCAGCCGTCGCGTCCGACAAAAGCCACTGCTTGTAATCGTTATCCGACCAGGCTCTGGCCACGACTGCGGCACCGTTCCTCGGTCCGATCTTCTCTTCGTGATACTGCACAAGGGCATCGAGCGTGGCCGGGTCGACGTAGCCCTTCTCGGTCAGCAGCGACTCGAGGGCGCGAACGCGCAGTTCCACGTCACTCAGCTCGCTGTACTCGCCATGGTCATGATCGTGATGATGGTCGCGACTCATTGTTGTCTCTCCTTGTTCACGTCGGAGCCGTGTCGGAGAAACCGATCACGTCCTCGAGCGACTTCATGACGCCGAGCACCGCAGGATCCTCATGGTGTCGGCCGATGACCTGCAGTCCCACGGGCAGCCCTTCGGTGTTCAGGCCTGCACACACCGATCCTGCGGGGTTCCTCGTCATGTTGAGGCCCATGGTCAGCTGGACCCAGCCCGGTGTGTCGACCCCGTTGATCGTCCCGTCGTGACCCATGCGTGGCACCAGCCCCGCGTTGGTTGGGCACAGGATGTAGGGCGCCGTTTCGAAGGCCTCCTCGAGCTTCCAGTTCAGCTCGAAGGCGTAGTCCTGGGCTCGTGCGTACTGTTCGCCTGATCGCTTGGCGCCAGCCTCGATCTGCGGCCTGATCGAATCGCTGAGCTGGTCCCAAGCCGGGGTGCCCATGAGATTGCCCTGGGATTTAAATCGGCTGACGACCCAGAGCACCAACCACTGTTGAACGGGATCTTCGTCCCAGACCGAATCGATCTCGATCACCTCTGTTCCCGCTGCTGCGAGCGCATCGACCGCCGAAGAGCACACTCCCAGAGTCTGCGAATCGAGTTCGGCGAAACCAAACGTCGGGCACCAGATGACCCTCGTCGGGGGCTCCGCTCGCTCGACCGACTCGACGAACGACACAACAGGAGCGACATGACTCAGCGGGTCACGGCCATCATGACCCGACACCGCATCGAGAGCGATGGCACTGTCCATCGCGGTGCGGCCCATGGGTCCGTTACAACTCAGCAGTCCCGAACCCGGCATGGCCCGGCCTACGATCGGCACTCGGCCTGTCTCTGTCTTCAAACCAGTGAGACCACACAGCGACGCCGGAATTCGGATCGAACCGCCGCCGTCAGATCCTGTGCCGAGCGGGATCATTCCTGCTGCAACTGCTGCTGCTGTGCCGCCGCTGGACCCACCGGGCGAATAGTCAATGTTCCACGGGTTGTGTGTGGCACCGAACGGAACGTTGTCGGTCGCGCCTTTGTGACCGTACTCGGGGGTGTTCGTCTTGCCGACGATGATCGCTCCGGCAGAGCGAAGTCGACCGACGAGCACCGAGTCGGCATCTGCGGGAGCATCGTCGACCCGACCTGCAGACCCGAACGACGTCACAAATCCTTCGGCGGGTTCGAGATCCTTGACCCCGATCGGGACACCGGCCAGCGTCCCTGGATCCCTGCCGTCGCGTACCGCGGCGTCGATCGCATCAGCTGCGACAAGCGCACGCTCAGAGTCGATGGATGTGAACGCGTTTATCACACCGTCGACCGCGTCGATCCTCGCCAACGCCGTCTCCACCACCTCTCGTGCGGGCTGCTCACCCGACCGCACTCGTTCGGCAACAGCGGCAACCGAATCTGACCTGAAGTCCATGTGACGACAGTAGTTGCGGACTTCTTCTCTGCGAAGCGCCACCGGTACTGTCACACCCGTGACAGAACTCCAGCCCGTCAACATCCTGCAAGCCACCAACGAGATGCCGGACACGACCGCTGTGAGATTCGGCGACACGATGCTGACCTGGTCCGAACTCGAACGTCGGGCTCGGAAGCTGGCGACAGCGCTCTACGACCTCGGTATCAGAGATGAAGAGCGCTGCGGGGTGTTGGCCTTCAACCGTCTCGAATGGCCAGAACTGTACGTGGGAACCGCCCGTGCTGGAAGCAGGCTCGTGATGCTGAACTGGCACCTCAAAGCCGCTGAGATCCGCGAGCTGCTCATCGACTCCGGCTGCCCCATCATCGTCGTCGACGACGCCAATGAGGCGGTCGCGAAAGAGGCCGCTGGCGGAACCTCTGTCGAGCGCATCGTCGTGTTCGGCGACGAGTACGAGGACTGGATCGGGTCAGCGCGGGACGACGTGCTCCCCGACCACAAGTGCGGCGCTCCCCTCATGTACACCGGAGGCACGACAGGGCGATCGAAGGGCGTGACCCGCTCTGATCAGAACCGGCCGGCGAGTTCCTTTGCAACCACTTACAGCATGTGGGGCGAGCTCACGAAGATGCCCCGTTCCGGCGTGGCGATGCTCACGACGCCGGCATATCACGCACTTGGCAACGCCGTGATCCAGTCGACGCTGGCAAGACGACACCCGCTGACGATTCTCGAGCGATTCGACCCCGAGACGACGATCAGGACGATCAGCGAACAATCGATCACCACCACGGCGATGGTTCCTACGCAGTTCATCCGCCTGCTGAAGCTCGACGACGACGTCAAGGCCGCTCACGATGTGTCGAGCATCGAGTGGGTTCTGCACACGGCGGCGCCATGTCCCAGGTGGGCGAAGCGCGGAATGATCGACTGGTTCGGACCGGCGATCGTCGAGCTCTACGGAGCTTCCGAAGGCGTCGGGCCCGTCATCTCGACGTCACAAGACTTCCTCGACAAGCCAGGCACCGTCGGCAAGGCTTCCGCGGCCGTGGACATCTCGATAGTCGATGACGAGGGGAACGATCTTCCTCCCGGTGAGATCGGCACGATCTATGCCAGGCGACAGGAAGGTGCTCCCGAGTACGAAGGTGATCCGGAGAAAACCGCAGCGATGCGGTTACCCGACGGCCGATTCACCGTTGGCGATGTCGGATGGCTCGACGATGACGGCTACCTCTTTCTCGCCGATCGTCGAGTCGATCTGATCCTCGTCGGAGGTAGCAACGTGTACTCGGCCGAAATCGAAGGCACCCTCAGTCAGCACCCCGATATTGCCGACGTGGCGGTGTTCGGCATTCCCCACGCCGACATGGGTCAGGAGATCAAGGCCGTCGTCGAGGCCGTCCCGGGTCAAATCGTCGATGGGGCCGAGGTCATCACATGGGCCGCAGAGCGCATGGCGAAGTACAAGGTCCCGAAGACCGTCGATGTCACCGACTCCCTGCCACGCGAAGAGTCCGGCAAGCTGAAGAAGAGATTCTTGCGCGACCCGTATTGGGAGGGTCTGACCCGCTGACCGTTCAGCCGGCGAGAGCAGCTTCGTCCATGGCAGGTAGATCCGATAGATGGTCGCATGCTTGTCCACGACGACCACACGCCCCTACCCTCGACCAAGATGATGCCGATCACGTCGGACCGCTACCGACACTTCGACAGAGAAGAGTGGGCACAGCTCCGCGCGTCGGCACCACTGACACTGAACGAAGCTGACCTCGACCGACTCGGCGGTCTCAATGATCCGATCGATCTTCACGAAGTCGCCACCATCCACCTTCCTGTCAGCCGCCTCCTCAACCTCGACGTTCAGATGACCTTGGATCTCCGCCGGGAAACGGCGAACTTCCTCGGAACCAACATGCCACGCGTCCCGTACGTCATCGGTGTTGCTGGGAGCGTCGCCGTCGGCAAGAGCACGTTCGCGAGGTTGCTGAGGGCGCTACTTGCCCGCTGGCCAGAACATCCAGCAGTTGCCCTCATAACCACCGACGGATTCCTGCACCCGAACTCAACGCTCGAGTCACGAGGCCTCATGGAGCGGAAGGGGTTCCCGGAGAGCTACGACACCGCGAACCTCCTGCGGTTCCTCAGGGCCGTGAAGAGCGGCGAACCCGAGGTCACCGCACCGATCTACAGCCACGTGGTGTACGACATCGTCCCTGACCAACTGGTCACCATCTCCCGTCCTGACATCGTCATCGTCGAAGGGCTGAACGTGCTGCAGGTCGGCACCAGTTCGTCGGACTTCGTCAGCGACTACTTCGACTTCTCGATCTACCTCGACGCTGACGAAGCAGACGTGAGGCGCTGGTACATCGAACGATTCTTCACCCTCCGCGGATCGGTGTTTCAAGACCCGGACAGCTACTTTGCGAAATATGCCCATCTGAACGACGACGAAGCGCGTGCGACGGCAACGTCGATCTGGGACAGGATCAACGGGCTGAACCTGTCCGATCACATCGCTCCCACCAGGGAGCGGGCCGAGTTGATCTTGCGCAAGGGAGCAGACCACCGCATCGAAAGGGTCCACCTGCTGAAGCGCTGACCGCCCGGCTCTGCGAGCCCCGTATTGGATGGCCGATATGACCTACGTAATCTGGGGCGATGATCACCGAAGCCGAGTTCAGCGCCGACGTCGACGCCTTCTTCACCGACACCCTCCCGGGAGTGCTCGAAGACGTGCGAGGCTCATTGGACAGAGCCCGAGCGTGGCGCGGTGCACTCTTCGACGCTGGTCTCGCCGGACTGGACTATCCCCGTGAGTTCGGCGGACGCGGCCTCGGCCCCTCATTCAAGGGCGTGTTCCAGAGGGCAGCAGCCGGCCGGATCCCACCCGAAGAATCTGTGTTCGGCATTGGCATCGGCATGGTCCTGCCTGTCATCAGAGACCACGGGTCAGATGACTTGAGGGCGCAGATGCTCCCTGAAGGTCTTGCCGGCCGGGCGATCTGGTGCCAGCTGTACTCGGAACCAGGATCGGGGTCTGATCTCGCATCGCTGTCGACGAAGGCAGTTCTCGACGGTGACGAATGGGTCGTCACAGGACAGAAAGTGTGGACCTCGGGCGCACACAACGCAGACGTCGCCATCCTGCTCGCGAGGACAGACCCCGATGCTCCGAAACATCGCGGCATCACGATGTTCGTTTTGCCGATGCGTCAGAAGGACGTCACCGTTCGGCCCCTGAAGCAGATGACCGGCGCCGACGAATTCAACGAAGTCTTCATGGACGAGGCCCGACTCCCGAAGGACTTCGTCGTCGGCGAGGTCAACAACGGCTGGCGTATGGCCGTCGCCCTTCTTGCTCACGAACGCGTCCAGACCGGCGTAGCTTCGGTCGATCGGACGAACGAAAAGACCAAGGCCGGCCGTGCCCCGATTCCGGTTCGATTCCTCACCGAGCTGGCAAGAGACCGAGGCCGCCTGAATGATCCGGTGGTTCGACAAGACCTCGCTTCGCTCTACGCAGGTGAGCGGGTCATCGGCTTCATCAGAGACCGAGGCGGATCGCATCCATCCATCGGAAAGCTCTGGCGAACACGGCAAGGCCGCGCCGCAGCCGAGTTCGCAGCCCGGATCGCCTTCCCAGGCTCGCCCGCGTGGATCGAGGATGACGAAGAACTCGACTATTACGCCTACCACGTCCTCAATTGCAGAGGGATGAGCCTTGGCGGCGGCACTGACGAGATCCAACGGAACACCATCGGCGAGAAAGCACTCGGGCTCCCTCGGGAACCGGCGGTCGACAAGGACGTCCCGTTCAACGAAATCATGAAGACTCGTCCCGGCCGCTGAACCAGACTTGTCGCGTGACAGAAAAAGGAACGCACCAGCTCCCCGTCCATGTGGCCGTAAACCGCGCCCATTGGGACGCCATGGCCGACGAGTGGGTGGCCGCCGGAGAGCGGTTGTGGGCCAGCGAACCCCGATGGGGCCAGTGGGGTGTTCCTGACGACGAGTGCCCGATGCTTCCTGATGACATGTCAGGCATGGACGCCATCGAGTTGGGCTGTGGAACCGGGTACGTCTCGGCTTGGATGGCGCGGCGCGGCGCGAAGGTGACCGGAATCGACAACTCCGAACGCCAACTGGCGACCGCCGCCCGGCTCGCTGCTGAGCACAGGATCAACCTCACCTTGATACACGGGAACGCAGAGACGGTGCCGCGGCCCGACGCCTCCTTCGACTTCGCGGTGAGCGAATACGGCGCCGCGATCTGGTGCGACCCCGAACTGTGGCTCCCTGAAGCACATCGATTGTTACGCCCCGGAGGGCGCCTCGTTTTCCTCGGCCACTCGCCGCTCAGCGCCGTGTGCACGCCGTGGAAAGGCGAGCACGTGGACGCCGCTCTGCACCGTCCGTACTTCGACCTCGGCGTGCTCGACTGGACGACAGTCGAAGCCGACCCCGGTGGCATCGAGTTCACCCGACCGATCTCGAAGTGGTTCGCGCTGTTTCGACAGACAGGCTTCCGCGTCGACGACTACCGAGAGCCGCGGGCTCCGGTATCGGCGACAGGAACCATGTTCGGTTTCTCTGCCGAGTGGAGCAAGAACTGGCCGAGCGAACAAGCGTGGTTCCTCACCAAAGCGTCCTAGCCGAGCACGAACGCTTCACTGGCGCGAAACACGCCCGAAACACTGGTCGAGCAATGTTGCTCCGAACCCGACCGGGAGGAGGGCGCATGTCCCCAGGCGACATAGCGTGGATTCTGATTTCGAGCAGCCTTGTGTTGTTCATGACGCCAGGACTGGCGTTGTTCTATGGCGGGATGGTGCGAGCCAAGAACGTCCTGAACATGCTGATGATGAACTTCTTCACGATTTCGATCGTGACGATTCTGTGGGTGCTGGTCACCTACAGCCTCATCTTCGGCGATTCGACCGGTGGCATCATCGGCGATTTCAGCAAGATCGGCCTCGACGGTGTCGAGGGCGAGGAGCTGCTCGGTGCCATCTTCCAACTGACGTTCGCCATCATCACGCCGGCACTCATCACCGGTGCAATTGCCGAACGGATGAAGTTCTCAGCATGGGTCGCGTTCGCTGCGCTGTGGTCGCTGCTGGTGTACCCATTCGTAGGCCACTGGACCTGGGGCGACGGGGGCTGGTTCCACGACCTGTTCAACGTCGGCGCCGCCGACTTCGCCGGGGGCCTCGTCGTCCACATCAACGCCGGCATCGCAGCCCTGGTCCTGGTGATGGTGCTCGGAAAGCGAAGAGGTTTCGGTCGTGAAGCGATTCGTCCCCATTCGCTACCGCTGACATTGCTCGGAACAGGCATTCTCTGGTTCGGCTGGTTCGGGTTCAATGCAGGATCAGCGGGCGCCGCCGATTTCGGCGCCATCAATGCGTGGATGACCACTCAGGTTGCGGCATCAGTGGGGGCTCTCGGCTGGGTTGTGGCCGAGTGGAAGAAGACCGGAAAGCCAACAACGCTTGGCGCAGCCTCCGGTGCCGTCGCCGGTCTCGTCTGCATCACCCCCGCCGCGGGCTACGTCGGACCGATGGCCGCACTGGCGTTCGGCGCAGTCGCAGGGGTCGTGTGCTTCCTCGCTGTCTCGCTGAAGTTCAAGTACGGCTACGACGACTCACTCGACGTCGTCGGAGTTCACCTCGTGGGTGGCATCGTCGGTTCGCTGCTACTCGGAATCCTCGGCGACGCCACTTTCCTGGGTGACGGAGTGGAGGGACTCATTTACGGCGGCCTCGACTTCTTCAGTGCTCAGGTGGTCGCCATACTTGCGACCATGGCCTTCTCTGGGGTCATGAGCTACATCATCGCCAAGGCAATCGACAACACGATCGGCCTCCGAGCCAGCGAGCAAGAAGAGCTCGAGGGACTCGACATCACCCTGCACGAAGAACGTGGCTACGTTCTGTCAGAGACGGCCTGAGGAGCTTCTCATGAAACTGATCACTGCCTACATCAAGCCGTTCAAGCTCGACAGCGTCAAAGAGGCACTGAAGGCGGCCGGCATCACCGGCATGACGGTCACAGACGTCTCGGGATTCGGACGGCAGTCCGGCCAGACCGAGGTCTACCGCGGCGCCGAATACCAGGTCGATTTCGTGCCGAAGACCAGGGTCGAAGTTGCTGTCAGCGACGAGCTGGCCGACGCGACGGTCGATGCAATAGCAGACGCTGCGCACACCGGCGAGATCGGCGACGGCAAGATCATCGTCACCGCCGTCGAGACTGCGCTCCGCATTCGGACCGGTGAGCGCGGGGACGACGCGCTCTGAGCAGGATGGAAGAGGTCACGGGTGCCGGCGATCATCCGCTCGAGTCCTACCTCAACCTTCGTCGACAACTCATCGATGGCACAGCTGATCTCGATGGATCGTGGGTCCGGCTGACCACAGCGATGGATCGAGGTGTACAGGCCCTCTCCCAGCAGGTTGAAGACTTCGGCCCGGCGAGGATGGCAGCGGTCGCGCTCGGGAGCTATGGACGTCGTCAGCTGTGCATTCACTCCGACATCGACCTGATGATCCTCGTCGAGGAGCCCGTAGACACCGCCCCTGCAGTATTCAGGGCGCTGTGGGACGCAGGGCTCACTGTTGGTCACGCAGTCAGGACGCCAGCCGAAGCCGGCACCGCAGCAGGCGAGCGAACCGACACACTCTGCTCACTTCTCGATGCTCGGCTCGTGTGTGGCGACGCCGCGCTGTTCCAGAACCTGCAAACAGAGGTAGATCGAACCGTACGCCGTTCGTCGCTGACGGTAGCGCTCGCATCAGAGGAAGCGGACCGCCGAGCACGAGAGCCCCATCATCTCCAGGCCATCGATCTCAAGAACGGTCGCGGAGGACTCAGGACAATCCACAGGATGCGCTGGTGCGATCGCGGATCAGGTGCCCTCGACGCCGACGAGGAGCGACTGCTGCGAGCTCGCCAGGCGCTCCATCGTTGCGCAGGCCGAGAGCACGACGTCATGGATTTCAGTCTTCGCCGCCCCGCTGCTGCCGCTGTAGGACTCGACGCTAAGGAGTTTCTGGGCCAGATTTACCAATCGGCGCGCACAATCGACCTTGCCGCGACGGATGCTTTCGCAGAGCTTCTCTCGACGGCAGGCAACTCACCTCGGTCAGCTGGACTGTTGCGGCTCGTTCGTTCCAGGCGAGGCTCTTCTCAGCCACATGCCACCGCGAACCCGTGGTCGATCGCTGCCGAGGCCGCCAGTCGGGGCGACAGCCGCCAGCGACTCACCGAGAAAGAACGCTCAGTGTTTCAGGGCGCAGCCTCAGATGCATGGACCGAAGCAGGGCGGTCATCGTTCATCGCATTCATCAGCTCGGGAGCCCCGGCCAGACTCATCATGGACGACCTGGCCGAAGTCGGATTCCGTCAGCAGGTCCTCCCCGAGTGGGACCATGTCGTGTCGCAGGCCCAGCTCGATCCCTTTCACCTACACCCGGTCGACGACCACCTCCTCCGAACCGCGGCCAATGCAGCCGCGCTCGCAGATCCCAGCCGCAACACCGACGAGCCGTTCGCCCTCGATGTCGCAGACGAGCTCGGCGGCCTCGACGAAGTCTTGCTCGCTGCGCTGTTCCACGACATCGGCAAAGGAACGGGCAGGGATCACTCGTTCGCGGGCGCCGAGATGTTCGAGACCTTCGCGAAACGGGCCGGATTCGATCAGGTGACGATGGAGACGGTCGCGTTGCTCATTCGAGAGCATCTGCTCTTGCCTGAGATCGCAACCCGTCACGATCTGGACGATCCCGCGGTGATCACAAACGTCGCCGATCGCATCGGTGAGCCTGACGTCTTGCGAATGCTCTACTTACTCACCATCGCCGACGCCACCGCAACCGGACCTGACGTATGGAGCAACTGGCGAGGCTCACTGGTGCGCACGCTCTACATCAGAACGATGAACGCAATCACGTCAGGGGCCACAATCTCAACGCCGGTCCGCACGGCGCGCATTGCCGAAGTGGCAGAACGTTGGAGTGGCGAGTTCCCGGCGGGACGAATCCAGGGTCATCTGAAAGCCATGCCGGAGGCCTACGCGCTGCGAACTCCCGCGACGGAGGTACGCCGCCACATGACAATGCTCGACCCTCCCCCTTCGACCGACGAAGCCCGCATCGACGTCGTCGACTCGACCGACTGGTCGGACATCGCACTGGTGGCTGCCGACCGCACCGGTCTGCTCGCTATCGTGTCCGGTGTCCTCGCGCTCTCGAACATCTCCATCGTGGAAGCGAGACTCGCCACCCGTGGCGACGGCGTCGTCGTCGACCGACTTCAGGTGGTCGACTCGCTCAAGAGTGGCCCTATCGACGGAGACCGATGGCCGAAGGTGATGGCGAATCTTCGCAGGGCACTGCGCGGTCACCTCGAACTCGACGAGCAGTTGGCGTCGAAACACATGCATTACCGATCGCGCGTGGATGCGACGTTCGCCCCCGAGATCAAGATCATCACCGGCGCAGACCATGGCACACACCGACTCGAGCTCAGGGGACCGGACCGAGTGGGCCTATTACACGATGTGTCACGAGTGCTTCACGACCTCGACATCGACGTACATTTCGCGAAGATCGACACGCAAGGAGGCCGGGTAGTCGACACCTTCCACGTTCACCTCCCGGACACGATCGACCATTCCGACCTCACCGCCAGACTCCTCGCTGCCGCTGCGATACCGAAGTAGTCGGTCTCGGCCCGGAGAACCGAACCGCACTGGGCAAGGGCGCATCCGATGGTCTTGAGTCAGCGCAGAACGGCAAGCACCACCCAAGTTCCGATGGGCGGCCGCAAGCCATTGCAGTCGGTTTGCCCCAAGTAACGCCCCTATACAGCCAGGCTGGCCCGATCGATGTTGTAGAGATCGGCGACGTTGCTGCTGAGGATGGCCTCGCACTGTTCGCCGGTGAGTTGCTGGGTCTGCTCGGCGAGCATCTCTTGGCTCCATGGCCAGGTACTGTCGCTGTGCGGGAAGTCGTTGGCCCACATGAGCCGCTCCCAGTTCATGTGGTCGGCCTGGGCGAATGCAGTCCAGTCGTCCTGGAACGTCATGTAGATGTTCTCGGCAAAGTACTCCGAGGGAAGCTTCGAGAGATTCACCCCGGGCTGTAACCAGTTGCGGTGACGTTTGTAGGCGTGATCCATTCGATACATGTAGTGCGGAACCCAGCCGGCATCGGCCTCGACACACACGACTCGAAGATCGGGGTGCCGTTCGAACACACCTCCGAACACCAGGGTGCCCATGATGTCCTGCACGCCTCGGACAATCGACAGGAACGTGTTCAACCGCGGACCGCGGGTACGTCCACCTCGTGTCGTCAGGATATGGAAGCTGAGGGGAATACCCATGTCGATGGCAGCATCCCAGAACGGGCCCCAAACCTCGTCGTCGAAATCTGTTCCGAGTCCCGGATCGCCGGGCATCATGACCCCGCGGAGGCCCATCGACTGGATCCGTTCGAGGTCGGCGATACCTTCCTCAACAGTTCGTAGCGCCGTCTGGCCGCACCCGAGCAGCCGATGGGGCGCAACCTCGCAGTAGCTGCTGATCCAGCGGTTGTACGCGTCGAAGCAAGCCTTCTTGTAGTCGACGTCGGAGTGGTTGCACAGCACCATGCCAATGGTCGGGTAGATGATCTCGGCCGACACTCCGTCTCGGTCCTGGTCCGACAGTCGTGCCGTCGAATCCCATCCAGACCGGTGCAGTTCCTCGAACTTCGCTCCGTTCCTGGTGAGTTCTTCAGCAGGTTTGCCGGCCGCAGCGACGAGGCCCATCGCAATGGTGCTCTTCATTCCATCGACCTGATAAACATCGCCACGTTCTTCGTCGTGCACGATCCGGGGCGCGATGTCGCGGTACGCAGGATCGATGTGATCGACGTAACAGTTCGGCGGTTCGGTGATGTGGCTGTCGGCGCTGATGACCGGATACGAGAAACCCATGTCAGCGTCCCAGCCTCTGAGCGCCCCTGACGAGGCGACCGGGAGTGTCTCCTGTCGACTCACTGTTGCTCGCGACCTCGACCCCGTTCACGAAGGTGTGATCGATGCCGGTGACCTTCTGCAGCAGCCGATTCCCACCGGCAGGCAGATCACCGGCGATCGTCGGAGCGTGCAGCGTCAGCGCTTCGAAGTCGATGACGTTGACGTCGGCCTTGTAGCCAGGCGCGAGCACTCCCCTGTCCATGAATCCAACCGCCTCTGCAGTCGCTCGCGCCTGCTTGGCGACAATGGTCTCGAGAGGAATCTTGCCGTGAGGACGATCGCGTCCCCACCACTGCATAAGCGTGGTCGGGAAGCTGACGTCGCAGATCGTGCCGACGTGAGCGCCACCATCGGAGAGGCCCGGCACCGCTGCGTCGTGGAGCAACTGCTCGCGAACGCTGTCGAGATTGCCGTCGCCGTAGTTCACGGTCGGCATGTAGATCATGGCGGTGCCGTCGCGTTCGAGGAGCATGTCGTAGGCCATCTCAGCCGGGTCGGTGCCTTCGCGCTCGCACACCGCCCCCAGCGAGGTCGCCTGATCGGGCTCGTAATCGGGAGGATCGCCAAGGGGGTACATCAGGTGCCACTTCGTGACGAGCCGTGATCCGAGAACAGGCAGATCCTTGTCGACCTCCATGTTGCCGAGGATGGCGGAGCGAACCTCGTCTCGTTTCATCTCCTCGACGCGCTCGGCCAGAGGCAGACGGGCGATGCGCTTGTACGCCTCGGAGTGCATGAATGGATTCAGGGTCCCTTGGTGGCCCATCACCAGTCCGATGGCTCTTGCTGCGACCTGGCCGCGCATCACGACGCCCTCACTCGTGGCCTGCGACATCAGATCGAGCGTCTTCTTCCACTGATCCTTCCGCCGCCCCGCCTGCGCGATCGACATCGAAACCGGGCGACCCGACCTGGCTCCCATCGCCTTCACGAGTTCGAACTCTCCTTCGAAGTCGATGAAGTCACTGATGATCTGGATGACACCTTTGCCAGCAGCACCGAGGGCTTCTGCAATACCGATCATCTCGTCGAACTCGGCCTGCAGCGTCGGTGTGTATTCGCCGGTGGAGGCCCTGTGGTTCAGCGACCTGGACGACGTGAAACCGATGGCGCCGGCCTCGACGGCGCGTCGAGCAATGTCGGCCATCTGTGCGATGTCGTCAGGCGTCGCCGGCTCACGATCAGCGCCCCGCTGGCCCATCACGTTCAACCGAACGGCAGCATGGGGAAGCTGCGCGCCAAGGTCGATGTCGTAGTGACGGGCATCGAGGAAGTCGAGGTACTCCTCGAACGTCTCCCACGTCCACGGGAGCCCCTCGTGAAGTGCGGTGCCCGGAATGTCCTCCACACCTTCCATGAGCTCGATCAAACGTTGGTGATCCGAAGGGCGAACAGGAGCAAACCCGACGCCACAGTTGCCCATCACGATGGTGGTGACACCGTGCCAACTCGATGGTGCAAGTTGGCTGTCCCATGTGGCCTGACCGTCGTAGTGGGTGTGGATGTCGACGAAGCCGGGCTGGACGAGTCTGCCGTCAGCTTCAATCTCCCGATGCCCGGCGCCGGCGACCTTTCCGACTTCGGCGACAATCCCGCCGGTGACAGCGACATCAGCAGTCCTGCGATCGGCGCCTGTTCCGTCAATGACGGTGCCGCCTCGGATGACGAGATCATGCTCACTCATCGTGCTCCCCTTTCCCCAATGGGATACCTCCACCGTACTGCCGTCGCGTCGTGCAGACGAAGGCAGAGCGACCAGAATCGCGCCGTGGTGGCCGAGGAGGAGATCCGATCTCGCAGCATCCCTCGACGGCCGGTCTCATCACTCTCCAAATTCTTCCTCGCCTGTCTCTCGGACTGGCGCTGCTGCTTTCGCTTCGCCCGGAAGGCCCAAGACGGAGAACCTGCCGCTCCAGCGCAGCAGGGCTACCCCAACCAGACGACTCTAGAAGGACACCGAAACCTTGGTTGCTGCTGCATCCACGGGATCGAAGGCGGTGGCCATGGCCTGGTCGATCTGCTCGATGTCGTAGGTGTGGCTGCACAACGGCATCACGTCGATGTCGCCATTCACGATGTGATCCATCGCGGCTTGGAATGAGACCGCGTCAGCCTCGTCCTGGGCGCCGTAGACGGACGTTGCCGACAGTTTCTTTCGGAAGAACTTGGCGAAGCTCATCTCGATACCTGCGTTGGTATCAGGCAGACCGAACCACATCAGCCCGCCGCCAACACGCGATATGTCGATGCTCTGGTCATGGGCGGCGCTGCTGCCGACGGCCTCGACGACGTAGTCAGCACCCTTGCCGTCGGTCATGTCGAGAACGACCTCGCCGATGTCGGCATCGTTCGCGTTGACGGCGATGTCGGCGCCGAACTTCTTCGCAACCGAAATACGCGTGTTCGAGCGATCGGAAACAATCACCTGGGCTGCGCCAGCTCGCTTCAACAGCCATGTCCAGAACAGCCCGGCCGAACCCTGCCCCAGGATGGCGACCGTCTCCCCTGTCACATCGCGGAGCCGCTGGTTGT
Organism: Actinomycetota bacterium; assembly: GCA_014238065.1. Taxonomy (GTDB): domain Bacteria; phylum Actinomycetota; class Acidimicrobiia; order Acidimicrobiales; family Poriferisodalaceae; genus JABABU01. The sequence goes on along the minus strand of JABABU010000056.1, from coordinate 27,718 downwards.
GGGCGAAGATCACGGTGCCGAGTTGCTGGGCCATCATCAGCTGCTGGTTCGGGAGGTCCGAAGCTGGTAGCGGGAGGCAGTACTGCCCTGAGCTCAGCCTTTGGTACCCGGAGAAGCCTTCGGCGATTGCGGTGTTCGGAAAGGTCAACACGTCGATCCCGGTTGGTACCGACGGATCGTTGCTCGCGACGACGTGACCGACACCCTCATGCCCTGGAAATCCATGCGGGCACTGTTCCGGAATGGCCATAGCCGCGCCTTGCATGACGATGTGGAGATCGCTACCGCAGATGGAGGCGAATTCGGTCTTCACCAGGATCTGCGAATCCGAAATGTCGGGGATCGGAGCTTCTTCGCACACCATCTGCCCCACATCGAGCATTCGGCCAGCCTTCATCGTCTCGGTCATGGCGGACAGCGTAACCACGCCAGCTTGGGTCGAGTGAAGCGAGATGGGTACCGTTGCAGTCACCGCCATCGACAGACTTTGGAGCAACCGTGAGCAACCGTGATCGTCTCGTCGAAGCAATGACGCAGAGCTACTCGAACGCTGGCGGGTTCTTCGGTGGCCTCTCTGAGGACGACTTCGAGGTCCAGTCACTGTGTCCCGACTGGACCGCACGTGGCGTTCTCATCCACCTCGCGTCGGTCGAGTCGGTCCTGTCCGGTTGGCTGCCGGATTCGGTCGAGGATCCGATTCCCTTCACCAAAGCCGGCGAGTTCATCGCAGCCGCAGAATCGATGTCGAACACCGAACTGCTCGATGCCTACAACTCGGTGTGCGGGGCACGAACCGAAGAGCTTGCCGGCCTTACCCAAGAGGACATCGATCGTCCATCAATGACACCCGTCGGTCCGCAGACCTATGGACGCTTCCTCGCCATCCGAGCGTTCGACTTCTGGGTTCACGAACGCGATGTCCGCATGCCGCTGGCCAGGCCGGGCGACGACGGAGGAGCGGTGGCAGAACTCGCCCTCCAAGAGATTCACCTGTCGCTGGGATACATCGTCGGAAAAAAGATCGGCCTTCCCGACCGGCACAGCATCACCTTCCATCTGAACGGGCCGCTGACGAGGGACCTCCATGTGAACGTCGACGGCAGAGCCGCTGTTGTCGATTCGCTCGAATCACCTGACGTCGAAGTCGACTGCCATTCGACGAGCTTCATCATGATGGCGTGCGGCCGAATCGATCCGCAGATCGAGATCGACGCAGGAAGAGTTTCGTGGCGTGGAAACGCCGAGTACGGAGAGAGAGCTGCTCGAAACCTCGCATTCACCATGTGAGTTCCGGAGTCCGAGAACCAGGGATCAACCATGAACGATGTATTCGAAGCACCAACCACGGTCGATTTCCATTTCGACGTCATGTGCCCTTGGGCCTACCAGACATCGAAATGGATGCGAGACGCGAGAGATCAACTCGACCTCACGGTCAACTGGTGTTTCTTCTCCCTCGAGGAAGTCAACCTCCGCGAAGGCAAGAAACATCCATGGGAGCGCGAGTGGTCCTATGGGTGGTCGATGATGCGCATCGGCGCCCTGCTTCGTCGCAACTCGATGGACGACCTTGACCACTGGTACGAACGAGCAGGTCGCGCACTTCACGAAGAAGGTCGACGCCCACACGAGCCGGACGTCGCTCGGCATCTGCTCGAGGAGATCGGGCTCGATCCAGCCCTCGTGGACGAGGCCATCGCCGATCAGAGCACTCACGACGAGGTGAAGGCCGAGCACGACAAGGTTGTCGATCATGGCGGCTTCGGTGTACCAACCCTGTTCTTTCCCGACGGCCAGAACATCTTCGGACCTGTGCTCATCGATCCGCCACGCGGCGATGCTGCGGTGCGACTGTGGAACAACCTCATCGGCTGGCTCGAGTTCCCACACATGTATGAGATCCAACGCCCCAAGTCGGTGGACGACGAGCTAGCGATCGGTGAGGTGTTCCGGCCCTACATCGAGGCCAGAGACTGGGTGAGCATCAACAGAGGCAAAGTCGTCGAGATGAAGTCGCCACCGACCTCCTAACGATCAACATCCAGGCCCGAACGTCCCGTACACCAGATTCGAACCCAGCAGTAGTGTTCGCACATGCCTGACGTTCTCAGCCAGTTCGTCGAACCGGCCACGCTGTGGCGTGGCGACACTCTCGGCTCAGTCGATGGCGCCGCGGTCAACCTCGACGCTGCCGACTTTGGCTCTCTCGTCGAAGTGGCCCGTTCGCTGGCCTCCACCGGTCATGACGTCGTCGATCTCACGCCAGAACAGTTGCCGCTCGGTCCGCTGGCACGCTCGATCGACGCTTTGGCCGACCAACTTCTGAACGGCACGGGATTCGTGCTGCTTCGAGGCTTTCCGGTCGAAGACCTCTCTGTGGAAGAAGCGGCCATCGTCTTCTGGGCCGTAGGTCTCCACCTCGGCCGGCCCGTGTCTCAGAGCGTGATGGGTGATCGCCTCGGTCACGTCATCGACGTGTCTGGCAAGGACCCGCACGCCAGGGCCTACCGGAACGCGAACGAACTCACACCCCACACGGACCCAGCAGACATCCTGTCGTTCCTCTGCCTCCATCCCGCCAAGTCAGGCGGCATGAGCAGGTTCGCCAGTTCGATGACCGTCCACGAGGAGATTGCGCGGCGCCGACCAGACCTGCTCGAGAACCTGTACCGAGGTTTCAGGTACCACCGCTTCGGCGAACAAGCCGATGGGCTTCCGCAGGTCACGCCCCACTTCCTGCCCGTTTTCAGCGAACGCGACGGCCGTGTCAGCTGCCGTTATCTGCGCCAGTACATCGAGATCGCGGCGGACGAATTCGACGACATCGTTCTCTCGCGAGGGGACGTCGAAGCTCTCGACCTGTTCGAGAGCATTGTCGCCGAGCCCGGCTTAGCCGTCGACTTCACCCTCCAGAAGGGCGAAGCGATCTTCGCGAACAACTTCACGGTCCTTCACGCTCGATCGGGATTCGAAGACGACGCCGATCCCACAAAGAAACGCCACCTCCTCCGACTGTGGATCGCCGCTCACGATGCGCGGCCGATACAACCGACGATGACGATGTACGAGGGAGAACCCGGCATTCCTCCTCAGCCGGGGCGCATTCCGTCGTATCAGCACAACATCGAATCGAACTGAAACCTCGGCGGACTCAATCTGCAGGAGGAAGCAGCTCTTGGCGGCCAGATTCCAGTCGAAGTTCGAGCTCGATCAAGGAACCTCCAGCTTCAGCCGGGGTGAATCGGAGTCTGCCTGGATACCGAAGCAACAACAGCACCGGCAGTTCAAAGCTCGCGTCGAAGGTCTGTCCGACAGTCTCCAACTCGAATTCGCCCTCGTTGAAGAAGGACGGCTCAGCCGCCAGCCACGGTTCGAAGACGGGAACGTCGACGGAATACAACTCGATGACATCTTCGAGGCTCAGCGAAGTCCCCCACAGAAGCGAAACATCCAGGTAGTTCTGGCCAAGAGCAGCATCGACGGAATCCTCTGACCGATTCCACAGGCGCAGGGTCGATCCGCGCATGACGGTGTCGGCGGGCAAAGAAATCGACGCCCCCAGCGCAGCGAGCAGCGGTACCGGCTCGACGCCATTCGGAAGGCCCGCGTCGAGATCGATCCGATAGCCGGGTTCGAGCGTGTCTTCTGGGAACAGCAGATCCTCTGATGCCCACACCTTGATGTTGGCGACATCAGCCGACACGCCGGCGATGAACACGGCCCCATCCGGCGGATAGACGTGGTTCAAGGAGTTGGGTCCTCCCGACTCGCCGGGGTCACTTCCGGTCGAGCCGTTCCTCCCGAATCCGAGTTCGCTCAAGATCGGGTCATACAACTCGGCGAGGGCGACCGCTCCGGAACCTTGCCCCGGAAGGCTGATGTCGATGTCGCCGACGTCGTCAGCGGCAAATGCCTCGTACAGCCATCGCCATTCAGTCACTTCGTCCGCAACGAACGTCGAGACCTCTAGCCGGAAGAGGCTGCTCTCGGCGGGAACGCCGACAGGAATCGGAAACCCAGCGACACGCTGCGCGATGACCAGTGGCGCTGGAATGCCCGAAGCAACCGAACCGTCGAGATCGGCGAGCAGTTCAGGGATCTCGGCGAGGTCGAACTGAACGGCATCGGCCACCGCCGACAGTCTTGTGTCGATCGATTGGGTCACCGTCGTACTGACAGGCATCGTTGTCGACGACGAAGGGGCGATTGTCGTTGAAGCCGGTGGCAGTGAAACGGTTGGTCCAGAATCCCTGGTCGTGGAGCCTGGTGAGGACGAGGCAGTGGGGTCCGCGGCACTGATCGGTTCGATGACACCGTCTGGGGTCGTCAAAGCATCAGGCGACGCGCTACCGCACGCCGAAGCGAGCAAGATTGCCGCCAGACCCATCCCGATGTGACAGCGTTGCAAACCCATCCCCACGCTTCGTTTCAAGCACCGTCCAACGATGACGATACCTGTCAAGACGGGGCCCTGTCTCATGTCCGGCCAAACTCACTCGGGCACTGGTGTGTGATTGAAACGCAGAAAGTTGGCGAGAGAAGATCGGCCACCAAGGCGGGCGATGAGCTCTTCCTGACTCGCGAATGCCGCCGCGTTGGCGGCTGTGGTGTCGACCAGCGTTCCCAGCGCCTCGTAACCTACCTGTAGGTCGTGTTGGCGGTCCGGGTCGTCGCTGACGTCGGTGAGTTCGTCAGGATCGGTCGCGAGGTCGAACAACTCCGGCCGTTCGCCTTCATGGTGAACCAGTTTCGTGTCACCAACGCGAACGCAGAAGCTTCCGGTGATGGACCCTCCATCGTGATACTCGGAGAACGCGGGCCGGTCGAGTCCGATGTCCATTTGTTCCCACAACGACACTCCCTGGCCGGTGCCGGTGTCATCTTGACGGCCGGGCGGCAACGTGTCACGCACTGTGGCGCAGATGTCGACGAGGTTCGCGTGCGTGTCAACAGTCGCCCCAGCCGCCACATCAGGACCGGCGACGATCAGTGGCACCCCCACCGAGTCTCTGTACATGTACGACTTGCCCCAGAGGCCTCGGTTCCCTTCCATCTCTCCATGGTCGGAGGTGTAGATGACACGTGTGGACGACGTCGCCCCGATTTCGTCGAGGGCATCAAGCACCTTGCCGACATTGGAGTCCAGGAAGGCGATCAGGGCCCGGTACGCACGTCGACCTGCGTCGGTGCCTTCGCTGTCGAAATACCGGTGGTAGGCGAAGAAATCAGCCATGGCGCGAACAGCAGGGTGCTCGATCGACTGCTTTGCAATGTCAGGGTCAGGAAGGTCCGAGTTCTTCGTCAACGACGCGAACTCCTCCGGCGCCGACAACGGGTAGTGCGGTGCGACGAACGACACGAACAGCACCCATGGATCTTCGGCACGCTCGCGACGGTGGAGCCACTCGACCGCGTGCGCGGTCACTCGTTCGTCGTAGCGCGTGTAGGAGGTGTGACCGACACCAACTCCTTCGGCCATCTCCGCTGCCTCTGGATACGGCAGCGGGTTTCGGCGGGGAAGCCCCTGCACCCACCCAATGCCTCCAGCAACCCACATCGGAGCGATGGTCTCGGTGAAGCCGTGGTCGTCCCTCGGTCCGCTGTAATGCAGCTTGCCGATGCTGACCACCTCGCGACCGGCATCTCTCGCCTCGTGCGCCCATCCACGAATGTCACCGTCGTACGGTTGGGCCGAGTGCCAGGTTCCGATCTCGTGGACCCACCGACCAGTGGCAAAAGATCCCCTGGCCGAGACACAGATCGGAGATGGCGTCCAACACCTGGTGAACCGAGCGCCTCTCTCGGCAAGCCTGTCGAGATTCGGCGTGTGGACCATGACATCGCCGGCGGCGCCGAGCGCTCTGGCCTGGTGTTCGTCCGACATGATGATCAGAACGTTCTCTCCGGTGGCCACGCGCGAATGGTACGTCGAGAATCGACGCCGTCCGGCTTGGCGAGGTCGCGGCATTCGTCGACTTCGACACCGCTGACGGCCGCTATCTGCGGTTGCGGGGCTGGTAGTTCACCAACACCTGACTCCGGTCACCGAGCAATGGGTGGGGCCACAAACCCGTCGCCAAGCGATGCGATATGCCCGGCGAGGGCAATCGTCGACAGGTCGGATCCGTATGGCCCGACGACCTGCATGCCGACCGGAAGTCCACCGGGGGTAAGACCGACTGGCGGCACCGACGACGGGAGATATGCCATCCCCGTCAACAACGTCCACGCGATGACATCGAGATACGGTCTCTTTTGACCGTTGCATTCCAGCGTTCGCGAGGCGAAGTCGCCCTCGTGAATGTGGGGAAATGGTGGGACGAACCCGACGGGCATCACGACGGCGTCGAAGTTCCCGAAAAAGCTCGCCCACGCGGTCCTCAACTCTTCACGCTCGACATCCCAGTCGCACCACTCCCGATGGCTCGGACCATCGGTGTCGCCGGGGCGGCTCGTGGCAGAACTCACCAACATGCCACCGAGCTTCGCAGCGCGTGCTGCGTCGAGATCAGGTCGAGCCGACCGGTCGACGGACATTCCATCAGCTTCCATTCGAGCAACGACGGCATCCAGAACAGCGAGCACCTCGGCGTCGACCTCGCAGAAGTCATCGTCGAGCCACGCAGCGACACGCATGTGCTTGGGCGCATCCGGAGGTGACCCGAGGTCGGCCGTCCACGTCGGACTCTTCCGACTCAGGATCCTCATGAGCAGCGTCAGATCATCTGCCGAGCGGGTCAGCGGCCCGATGACGTTCACGTCAGCTTCGGTCGTGCCGCCTGCGACGTGGTCGAGATACCCGGTGCTCGGAACGATCCCGAAGGAGGGCTTGTGTCCGAAGATCCCGTTGAACGCTGCCGGAAATCTGATCGATCCGCCGATGTCGGTGCCGATCTCGAACGCGGTCAATCCACAAGACACCGCAGCAGCAGCCCCGCCCGATGATCCCCCCGGAACGCGATCAGCATCCCAAGGGTTCGTCGTCGTACCGAAGATGTCATTGAACGACTGAATGTCGCCAGACCAGCGGGGCAAGTTGGTCTTTCCGAAGACGATCGCTCCCTCGTTCTTCACCGCCCCGACGACAGGTGCATCACGGTTGGGGACGTTGTGGGCCAACTCGGTTGCGCCTCCCGTCGACCGCATGCCGTTCGTCTCGAGAGCGTCCTTGATCGTCACAGGCAGTCCGTGCAGCGCGCCGAGATCGCGGCCCTCCGCAACCGCCACGTCGGCCGCATCGGCCGCGTTCCGAGCTGATTCGAAATCCGTCGTCACGACCGCGTTCACTGTCGGATTGATCCGATCAATGCGCGAGATGAAGACCTCGAGCAGCTCTCTGCTCTTCAGGTCGCCCTGCTTGATCGCCCTCGCTTGCTCAGTTGCCGGCCACAGCGCCACATCGTCCATAGCGCCATTTCTACCGGGTCAACGACGCAGGAAACGGGGGAACGCGAAGAATGCGGCCAAGAGAGGTGGACCATGCCGTCGATGTCCATGCGGTTGAAGATGCTCGGTCCGAACAGGTTGCCGACACCGGGGTCGGTCTCGACTCGACACGCAGCCCCGAAAGCAGCCACGAGTTCTGGCAGCGAAGTGTCGAACCGATCCGCGGCCCCGGTCGGCACGACTATCGCGATGACGAGGGTAATGAATCCCGAGGATCACTCCTGACCCGCGACACCACCGTCGACAATGAGAGCGAGCTCCTCCGGCGACATCATCACGTCGCGAGCCTTGGACCCGATCGACGGTCCGACGACACCTCGCTGCTCGAGCAGATCCATGAGACGACCGGCGCGGGCGAAACCGACCTTCAGCTTCCGCTGCAGCATCGATGTCGATCCGAGCTGCGTTTCGACGACGAGCTTCATGGCCTGGACCATCAGCTCATCGTCGCCTTCGTCGCCGGTGCTTCCCCCGGGAATGAGGCCAGCCGATTGGCTCTGTTCGCCTTCGACACCTGGGACATACTCGACGTCGGGCGCCTGGCGCTTCCACGCGGCAACGACCTTGCCGACCTCGGCCTCGGTCACCCAACAGCCCTGGATCCGCTGGGCGATGCTCGAGTTGGCGGTGAGCAACAGCATGTCGCCTTGCCCGATGAGCCGTTCCGCGCCCGGCTGATCGAGAATCACGCGGCTGTCAGCCAGCGACGACACGGCAAAGGCCAGCCGCGACGGGATGTTCGCCTTGATGATGCCGGTGATGACATTGACCGAGGGACGCTGTGTTGCGACGACCAAATGGATGCCGACAGCCCTCGCCATCTGCGCGAGCCGGGTGATCGACTCTTCGACGTCACGGGCAGCCACCATCATGAGGTCGTTGAGTTCGTCGATGACGATGACGATGAACGGAAGACGCTCGTACTGGCGTTCCTCGCCAGGAGCGGCCTGGACTTCACCCCGGTCGAAGGCTTCGTTGTAACCGGTGATGTCTCTGAACCCGACTTCGGAGAGGAGGTCGTAACGACGCTCCATCTCCTTGACCGCCCAGGACAGCGCGTTGGCTGCCTTCTTCGGATCTGTGACCACCTGGGTGAGCAGATGTGGAAGACGGTCGTACTGGCCCATTTCGACCCGTTTCGGGTCGACAAGAATCATCCTGACCTGGTCTGGTGTGGCTCTCACCAGAAGTGAAGTGAGAATGCTGTTGATGCACGAGGACTTGCCGGCGCCAGTCGCGCCGGCGATGAGCACGTGCGGCATGGTCGCCAAGTTGGCCATGACCGGTCGTCCGGCGATGTCTTGGCCCAGTGCAACCTCGAGCGGATGATCGGCTTCGGTGGCGACCTGACTGGACAGAATGTCTCCGAGCGCCACCAGGTGACGCGCACTGTTCGGTACTTCGATGCCAATGGCGGAGCGGCCAGGGATCGGAGCAAGAATACGGACGTCTGGCGTCGCCATGGCGTACGCGATGTCGCGGTTGAGACTGGTCACCCGCGACACCTTCACCCCTGGAGCCAGCTCGAGTTCGTAGCGGGTGACCGTCGGGCCGACCGTCATGCCGACGACCTTGGTTTCGACACCGTGACTGGCTAGAGCCTGCTCGAGCGCGCGCCCACCTGCGTGCACGGCGCGCTCATCGACGCTCTGAGCACCGCTGCGCCTGAGCAGGCTCAGCTTGGGAAGCTTCCAAGCTCCACGAGCGGCTTGGCCCGTGAGGTCGATCTCGAGTTGCTTCGCCTCCTGCGGCTCGTCTGGAAGCTGGACCATCGGCTCTGGCTGCATTTCGTCTGGTTCGCCGCCATCGCCATCACCGTCATCGAGAACCGCCGGCGGTTCTTCGTCGGTGAGATCGACGACCGATTCGGTGGTACCTGTGCGGATCACCGGATCGCGGTCGACCTCCTGACCCACGTACACGAGAGAACGAGTCCAGTCGGCGAACCGCTCCCCGGCCATTCGAAGACCGGCGCCGAGGAACTCCGCAACAACAGCGAGCGGAATGTCGAAGATCACGAGCAACGAAAAGAATCCAGCGATGACCACGAGGAGCCACGCACCTGGCGTCGCGGTGAGTGCCTGCAATGGCTCGGCGATCACTGCGCCAATGAGGCCGCCCCCATCGCGAAGCTCATCGGCTGGCGCATCAAACGTCCCTGGGCCCCTGGCGAGGTGGGCCATCGCGGCCCCGCTGAGCGTGAGCAGAACGAGACCGAGTCCAACGCGCACGTTCCGCTCGACCCGCTCGGTTCGCAGCAGCGTGGCGCCCCACCACACGAACACGACCGGGACGAGGTATTGGAAGAGTCCGACGGCCAACCCGATGGCGTCGCGGAGGCCACGACCGACAGGACCGGTGAGGTCCCCGACGATTCCCAAGAGGCTGATGGCAGCCAGCGCGAACAGCACGAGGGCCGCAATGTCGCCTCGACGCTCGGCGATGGCGAGCGCCGTAGGTGAAGAGCGATCCGACACCCCCTTCTTCGGAGCGCGTTTTGTCGACGAGCGCGCGTTCGATCGCGTGCTTGCGCTACGACGGGAGCTTTTGGACGACGACTTCGATGGTGACGATTTCGATCGGTTGTACGCGCCGGAAGATGTTCGACGCTTCGTAGTTGGGCTTGGACGCCGCGTGGTGGCCACGTAGCCACGGTACCGAAATCGAGAGCAGAGGTGGCTCCGCCTACTCAGACAGTCGACTGCACCACGGCGAGAATCGGGGGCCGGCGGCGAGTCCTGTTACTGACAAATCGTCCCGTGGCCCGGCGCGCAATCTGCTCGAGTCCATCGATGTCGACCGACTTGTCGGTGAGCGCTCCGCCGATCGATCGAGCCAGCTCCTTCTCGAGGGCAGGGACGAGTTCATCGAGTTCGGCATCGGTGGCCCAACCCCTCGAGGCGATCCTGGGTCCAGCGACAATGTCGCGTGCGTCCATGTCGACCGTGATCGACACCACCACAACCCCACCATCGGCGAGGTTGAGACGTTCCCCGAGAACGGCTGGATCAAGGTTCTCGCCGTTCCCGTGGACATACCGATACTCGTGAGGGACACCCTTTGCCAGCGACACATCGTGGTCGGTCAGCACGATCTGGTTGCCATCGACCGCGACAAGAGCGTGATCGTCAGCGAGACCGAGGTCGACGGCGAGATCAGCGTGTCGCCGCAACATCCTGTACTCGCCTTCAATCGGGCAGAAATATTCAGGCTTGGCGATGGATTGGAGGATTCGGAGTTCATCTCGTTTGGCGTGACCCGTCGTGTGTACGTGGTCCTGTCCGGAGTGAATCACCTCGGCCCCTCGCCGAACGAGCGCGTTCATCACCACGAACACCGGGTGCTCGTTACCAGGAATCGGGTGTGAGCTCATGATCACGGTGTCGTTGTCGCCGATACTGATGTCGCGGTGATCACCTTTGGCCATCAGCGACAACGCTGCAAACTGCTCGCCCTGCGAGCCGGTGCACAACACGCACACCTTCGCGGGATCGTGATCGTTGACTTCCTCGATGGAGCGAACATGCCGCTCCGGTAGGTCGAGAACACCCAGGTCGCGGGCGATCCGGATGTTGTTCACCATCGAGCGGCCGAGAGGAAAGATGACGCGTCCCTCGTCGATCGCGACATCGACGATCTGCTGGACCCGGTGCAGGTGGCTGGCAAAGCACGAGGCGATGATCCTTCGACCTCGAAGTTCGGGGAACAAACGACGAAGCGTCTCGCCGACCGTCGTCTCGCTCGCCGAGAAACCGGGCGCATCGGCGTTCGTCGAGTCAGCCATCAGCAATCTGATGCCGGCGTCGCGACTGAGCTCACCGAGCCGTCCAAGGTCGGTGAGTCGGTCGTCGACCGGAGTGAAGTCGAGCTTGAAGTCGCCGGTGTGCACCAAAACGCCCTGTTTGCTGTGAACAACCACGCACATCGACTGGGGGACCGAGTGGGTGATGGGAAGGAACTCGACGTCGAATGGTCCGATCCTTCGACGTTCGCCGTCGGCGACCACATTGATCGATGTGCGCGACCCAAGCCCGGCCTCACCGACCTTGTGTGAGGCGATACCCATGGTCAGCGCCGAGCCATAGAGCGGTGCCTCGAACTCCTTCAGAAAGTGAGACACACCGCCAACATGATCTTCGTGGCCATGAGTGACGATGAGCGCCTCGATGGAATCGGCACGCTCGCGGAGGTAGCGATCGTCCGGGAGAATGACGTCGACTCCCGGCATCGACTCGTCAGGGAACATAAGTCCGAAGTCGATGACCAGGACCTTGCCGTCTGACTCGATTGCTGTGCAGTTTCGACCGACTTCGCCGAGGCCGCCGAGAAATGTGACCGTGACCGGGCTCGACATCAGCGCCGACTCAGAAGGTCGGCGTAGATCCTCTTTGCCTCGTCCTCGACACCCTCAGGGGTGGGCCCCATCGGGAGTCGTGGCTCACCGACGGCGAGTCCCAACATCCGCAACATTGCCTTGCTGGGGACCGGATTCGGAATTTCGGGGCTTCCCTCGAAGTCGTACGAGTCGAGCATCGAAGCGTTGGCGGACCTGGCTTCTGCCAAGTCGCCAGCAGCGCACGCGTCGAACATCTTCACGAACTCCGGCGATGTCCAGTGGGCGCAAACACTGACCACGCCGACAGCTCCGATCGCAATTAGCGGCAACGTCAGCGAGTCGTCACCGCTGTACACCTCGAAGTCGTCGCCGGTTTCGGCAATCACTCTTGCCGTTTCGTCCGGTGACCCTGCAGCATCCTTCAGGGCGGCGACATTCGAGATCTCGTTCGCCATAGCAACAAGCGTCGGCGTCTCGATGTTCTTCGATGTTCTGCTCTGGATGTCGTAGACCATCACAGGGAGCGAGGTCGCCCCAGCCACGGCCTCGAAGTGGGCGTAGATACCGGCCTGACTCGGGCGGTTGTAGTACGGCGTAACCACGAGTACGCCGTCTACGCCACACTCCTCGGCCATCTTCACCTGCTCGATGGAGTGAGCGGTGTCGTTAGTACCTGCGCCGGCGATGACGGGCACCGTGACCGACTCTTTGACCGTCCGCCAGAGCTCCCAGTCTTCCTCGTCGGTGATCGTCGGACCCTCCCCCGTCGTCCCGGTGAGCACCAGACCTTCACTGCCCTCGCCGATGAGCCGCTTCGCCAGCGTCACCGCCATGTCGACGTCGACGTCTCCGCTCTCATCGAACGGGGTGATCATCGCCGGAAGGATCCGGCCGAACCGTGCTGACATTCAGATGCTTCCTTCGCTCGCCCGATCGATGCCAAGCGTGGCGAGGAGATCCTCGTGCAACTCGAACCAGACCGTGTGATAGCTGGGGATGATGGGTTTGGTGAAGTACTCGATCTCTCCAGAAAGAAGCCGATCGAGCGCACCGCGAAACCGCGGTACATACGCACCGTATCGCTCAAGTAGCCCACGCAGCTTCGTCAGTATCTTCCGCAGATCGTCGTCGAGGTCGACCAGGCGGCCAATCACATCTTGGTCATAATCCTCATCGCTGTGATCGTTGAGAGTCTTCCCGTCACCGTCGGCCCTGATCTGCCAGTCCGTACACAGCTTCAACATCGACATGTTGAGGCCCAGGAACTCGTCGTACACCGCTTGGACCGCTGATCGCGCGCCGGCAGCGTCGAGCTGAGCGCCGAGAATTCGCTCACCCTCTGGACGCCCCGTCGCAGGGTTGAGGAGGTAGACGTCCCTCGCCTCGTTGTAGTTCACGAGCCCATCGGCTACAAGGGCGTCGAGCGCTGCGGCGGTCGCGTCCTCGTTGAGCCCGACGACCTCACCGACACCCGCCGCCGCGGCAAACCCCTTCAACCTGAGCCCGAGAAGTGCAAGAAGTCTGTCGTCAGCCGAATCCGCCATGCAGCTACCGTAGCTGGCGAAAACCGGGGTCAACGAGCGACGAGAGGGTTGTCCTCGCCCTCGAGTTCACGTTGAATGGCGAAAGAGTCGACCTCTTCAGCTGTGTCGATCCAGTCCTCGTATTGAATGACGTTTATCTCTTCGAAACGTTTGCGGAGCCAACCGTCGCCGCCGTCCAGCAAGCCGAGTTTCTTGCAGTTCGGAACGATCTTCGTGAACAAGAGGTGTTGGAACTCTCGGCGGTCCTCGTTGTCGAAGATCACCGGGAGCACCTTTGACACATCGGCCCCCATCCGTTCCCAGACTTCCTGCTGCAAGAACCGGTCGCGCATCCGTAGTGCGGCTTCGAACGCGAACTCTTGCCGCTCTCTCAACTCTGCCTGAGTGAGGTCGGCGTAGACCTCCCTGAGCGAAAGCACGCCGAAGGCCACGTGCCTGGCCTCATCGCTCATCACGTAGCGAAGCAACTTCTTGAGCAATGGTTCTTCTGTCTGCTGATACATGAACCCGAAAGCAGCCAGGGCAAGACCTTCGACCATGATCTGCATGCCGAGATAGGTCATGTCCCAACGGGAATCCTCGACAATGTCGTCGAGGAGCATCCGAAGATGCGCGTTCACCGGGTAGCGACGATCGAGCTTGGTGTCGAGGTATTTAGCGAACACCTCGACATGACGGGCCTCGTCCATCACCTGTGTCGCCGCGTAGTACTTGGCGTCGATCCAAGGCACCGTCTCGACGATCTTCGCCGTGCACACCAGCGCACCCTGCTCTCCATGCATGAACTGACTCATCGTCCATGCCTGGGACTCGAGGTTGAATTCGATCCACTCCTTCTCGCCCCAGCTCTCGAGGCCGGTACCGGTGAAGTCGATCATCTGATCCAATCCGGCAGCCTGGCTGTAGAGCTGCGTTGCCTCTTGCAGCGGATCGACGACGGTGTCCCACGGGAGGTCGGTCTCGCCGTTCCATTGACCGAGCTTGGCCTTCTCGTACAGTTTCTCGAGTTGAGGACGAGCACCCTTCGAGTAGTCCCAGGTGTAGAGACAATCGGCGTTGTCCTTCACCGCATGAAGCACCGAGTCAACGTCAGTGTTGGTGACGGCCAGAATCGCCTCTATGTCATTGGCGTCGGCCCTGCCGATGATGTCCTCGGTGCTGGTCATGTTCAGTCCTTCGACTCAGAGATGCGAATGTTCGATTGCTGGAGATCAGGCGAGGCCCGTCGCCGTCGACGGCTGACGAGTTCCTCGACGTGGTCCCGATTCGTGAGATCGACATGTTGGCTCGGATCGAGCGCGTGCGAGATGACGATGCGCGTTGCCCATTCGGCGAGCCGGTTGGCTTCACGCCGGTCTACGAACCGCGTCAGCTGGGGCACCACAACAAGCCGGGAGATACCCAGAATCTGCTCGAGTCCTTCGAACGTGAGCTGCTTCAGGAGTAGCCCGGGCTCGCGGACGAGTTCTGTACGGAACCCTTCGTCGTCGCGGAGCAGTACAGAGGCAAGGACCATGGTGTCGACCATCGTCGATTCGAGGCTGGTCCCAGTGGCGAGCGGCTCGAGGAGATCGTGGAAGAAGCGCAGTTGTCGGTGACGCCTGAGAGTTTCGAAGATGACATCTCGCCCGCCGGGATAGGTGCGGTACACGGTGGTTCTGCTGATGCCTGCCTCGGATGCGATGTCGGCCATGGTGGTCTTAGACCAACCCCACCGGCACACACACACGTCAGCCGCATCGACAACGCTGCGCTCTAAGGAGTCGGGATCGCCGAGTTCGAAACTTGACCACAGTCGGGGCTGTGGATGTTCGGCGAGAAACATACAATGAGACAAATAGTGACAAGTTGTCTCATTGTCAAGTACGAAATCAGCCCTGACCATCGCCGAGAGCCGCAACCCGCGCCCTGAACAGCTGGCCGGAGCCGGCAGCCGACCATCTGACGCCTGCTGGAACGAACACCGAATCTGCCGGTCCGAGTGACTCATCGCCGAAGTCGGCCGCCCCAGAGGTCACCATCACGATCTCGGGGCCCTCAGCGACCCGTTCGACTCGGCCCTCCAGCTCAATTCGACTGAGAAGGAACTCGGGAGCCGGTGTCGGGTACTCGAACTCGCCAGTGTCCGTCTCGACTCCCCCGAGCACCGTGATCGGTTCGATCTCCGGTCTGAGTACCGATACCAGCTCAGGCACATCGACGTGCTTCGGCGTAAGACCACCCCGGAGAACATTGTCGGACGCGGCCATGATCTCAACGCCAAGACCATCTACATACGCGTGCAGACGGCCGGCGCCGAGATAGATCGCTTCACCAGGTTGCAGCGTGACCGCCTCGAGCATCAACGCGATGACGATGCCGGGATCACCTGGACAGACCTCGGCAATCCGTCTGCCGATCGAGCGCTCGAGTTCATGGTCGCCGGGCTCTGCGACGGCGCCGGCGACCTGCTCGGCAAGCACCCGTCCTTCTTCTGCGCTCAGCGTGAGCAGATGCTGCACGATGTCGATCAACGTTCGCTCGCCGCCGCCCTCGATACGTTCGACGATCTCGTCGAGTCCGCTACAGCCGAGCGAGACGAAGAACTCGACAGTTGAGGTCGTCGCCCGAAACCCGCTGAGTGCTCGAAATGGCGTCAACGCGCAGATGAGCTCCGGCTTGTGGTTGTCGTCCTTGTACGAGCGCCGCGGGTTGTCGAGGGCAATGCCAAGGACGTTCTCCCGCGCGAATCCAGCCTCGGCGCCCGCCTTTGTCGGGTGAGCCTGAAGCGACAGCGGCGCACCGGCGGCAAGCAGCTTCATCAGGTACGGCAACTTTCCGCTCGACACCCGCCCCGCAGGACCAAGGATCGAGGGATCAGCCGCGATGACACGGTCGAGACCGACGAGCTGGCCATCGAGATGACACTGCGAAGGTGCCACTGCATGCGCGCCCATCCACACCTCCGCCTCGGGCCCCGAAGAATCCTTCATGCCGCGCATGCCGGCGAGCAGCGTCGTCGATCCCCACGCGTACGATTGGATGACGTTCTCGAGCTTCCACACGCGCGCATCCACTCCGGTCCGGTCGGTATCGCTCACTTTGACCTCACCTGATCAGGAACTGGGTCTCGACCAGCTCACGGACATCGTCGGGGGAGGTGAGATCCCAGCTGCCTGGCGATTCGACGTGACTGAGGAACAGCCGTGCGAGGTGGTCGCATTGCGCCAAGATCTGCACTTCGGGCGTCTCGGGCTCATCTGCACTGACGAACGGAGCCATGAACCTGCCAATCACCCCGACGACCCGGTTCGACTCGGTCGTCAAGGAAGGGAGGACGAGCTCAGGTTCCACAGCCATGACCCTCGCGAACAACTGGTGCGACTTCAGCCGCCGGTGCGCGGCCATGAGTCCTGTGACAAGCAGTTCTTGGGTCGATGTGGCTTCGCTGACGTCTTCGGCGAGAGCGATCAAGAAGGCGTCGACCTGGTCGGCGACAGTTGCCCCGACAATGGCCTCGCGCCCAGCCGGAAAGTGACGGTAGATCGTGGCTCGGCTGACGCCGGACTCGATCGAGATTTCCTCGACCGTCGTGCGCTGAAGGGAGTACTCCATCGCGCACCGAACCGTTGCGTCAAGCACGCGTCTGCGGACTTCGTCCATCGACTCAAACGGTACACGGAGGTCGGCAGAGCCCATCGGGTGGGTACCCTCACCGACGATGAGTGACCGATCGGCGCTACTGACCGAAGGCGAGCAGCGCCGATTCTGGGTTCTCGTCGCCCTCCCCCTGTCCTTGGCGTTGTTGGCATACGCGGGCCAGATCCTCTCGGCAACACTGGCGAGCCGTGCGCCCGTGGGGCTGATCGCGATGATTCCGGCCGATCCGTTCCTGATCCTCACCGTGAACGAGATGCCGACATGGGCGTTCTTCACCGTCGGATTCATCCGACTCACCCTCCCCGATCCACTGCTGTGGAGGATCGGATTCGAGTTCGGTCCTGCGGCAAAGACCTACCTCGACACCGAGTTGGGCACAAACAGCGGCATCACACGAGCAGTGAACGCGCTCGACCGCTGGTTCCCGCGCATCGGGGCGTTCTTCGTGTTTGTCCTTCCGAACTATCCGGTGTGTCTGCTGGCGGGCATCACGAAGATGCGTTTCGCGAGCTTCGCGCTGCTCAACGCAGCAGGCACAGCAACCCGCCTGTACGTGATCTGGCGCGTCGGGAAGGTGTTTGCCGGCCCGGTCGAGCGCGTGCTCGAGTTCGTGACGCGCTACCAGATCCCCTTCACCGTCGTCATGATCGGCATCGTCGTCTGGCAAGTCAGGAACAACAAAACCGACGAGTGACCAAATTCTCGAGCGCCGGCATCACTCCGAAGCGAGGCGCTCCTCGACCTGAGATCTCGTCGGCAGCGACGGCTGCGCACCGGCAACACCAACCGCCAACGATCCTGCTGCGTTGGCGAACCTGGCCGCTTCGACAGGCGGAAGCCCCTCGGCCAGACCCACAGCGAGAGCAGCAGCGAAGGCATCGCCTGCGCCGGTGGGATCAACGACATCAGCATCGAATGGTGCGATGTGAACGGTGCCGTCCACCGTGGTCACGTCGGACCCGCCCTGGCCGAGCGTCGTGATGACCAGTCCAGCGGAAATGCCACCAAGCTGGATGGCCTCGTTACGGTTCACGATGATGACATCGGCCAGCGGAGCTACGGCTTCGGCCACCTCGTTGAACGGCGCCGGGTTGAACACGACGACACAGCCGGAGCCTTTGGCGATCTCAGCTGCACGCCTCGCAGGGGCGGCCGGAATCTCGCCCTGGAGTAACAGCACATCGGCGTCCGAGATGAGTGAGGCCCATGTGTCGACATGATCAGCCGTGACATCGCCGTTCGCGCCGGCAACCACGATGATCGACACGTCCCCCGGATCGACGGTGATCAATGCAACGCCGGTCGGCGTTTCGATCCTGCTGACGCCAGAGACATCGACAGCGTCGAGATCGAGCCCTTCGATCAGAAACTGGCCGCGAGGGTCGGTGCCGACGCAGGCAATCATCGCTGTGGTCGCCCCAAGCCTCGAAGCGGCCACGATCTGATTCGCACCCTTTCCACCCCTGAACTCCGCAACTCGATCGCCATGCAGCGTCTCGTCTGGCATCGGCGGTCGATCGACCCACACAGTGATGTCGTGGTTCATGCTGCCAACGCACACGACCTTCGGTGGACGGCCGTCAGCAGTCACTGGTCACAATCCCAGATAGCTGTCGAGGCCGACTGTGAGACCTGGATGCTCGCCGATCACCTTGCATGCGTGAATCACCCCCGGCATGAACGAACTTCTATCGTACGAATCATGCCTCACCGTGAGGGACTGCCCGGTCGTGCCGAGAAGTACCTCCTGATGCGCAACCATGCCACGTAGGCGAACCGAGTGGACGGGAATGTTTCCTGGCCCAACCCCACCACGTGCACCACTGATGACTTCGTCCTGAGTCGGATCGGGCAGCCAGTCGTGGGATGCTGCTGCCATGCGCTCGAGCGTCCTCCTGGCAGTGCCAGATGGTGCGTCGATCTTGTTCTCGTGGTGCAACTCGATGACCTCTGCGGTCTCGAAGAACGGAGCAGCGAGCTCCGCGAATCGCATCATCAACACGGCGCCGATCGCGAAATTCGGCGCGATCAGGATGTTGCTGGAGGAGAAATCGGCATCGAAGCGCCCAAGATCGGCATCGTCGAAACCGGTGGTGCCGACGACGGCATGAACGGCGTTGGCCGCACACCACGCCAGCGTTTCGCGGGCAGCGGCGACCACGGTGAAATCGACAGCCACATCCACCGACTCGCCGATCGACGTGACAGCACCGGCGACGGTGACGTCGGTGTCGGTCCTGCCGAGCAGTTCGGAAAGCGCAGCGTCTTCACACGAAGGATCGACGGCGGCAACCAGGTCGAGTTCTGGATCGTCGAGGACAGCGTGACAGACGGTGTGACCCATCCTCCCGCCGGCCCCGACGACCAAAACCCTGTGACCCATGGCTAGAAGCTAGCGGCGTGAACGACGACGCCCGCGACCGCGACTCCGCGCCTCTTCAGCAGAGGGACCGAGTTCGCCGTATTCGGCTTCGGCGATCTTGTCGAACTCGCCCTCGAAAGACACGACCTCTGCATCACCCAGGCCACGGTTGCTCGAACGTCGTGGCGCCGACGAACGTGGCTCGCGCGCCGGCGACTCTGCACCCTGGGCCTCCTCATCGTCTCCGCCATCACCGGATGGCTTTGCAGCATCATCGCTGTCTGACGCGGCTGGCGCGCTGAGCGGTTGACCGAGCGACAGCGAGAGCTTGCCGTTCGGGTCGATGTCGTCGACGTGGACCTCAACGGTGTCACCGAGGCTGAGCACGTCTTCGACCTTGTCGATGCGCTTGCCGCCACCGATCTTCGAGATGTGCAACAAGCCGTCGGTGCCAGGAAGAATGTTGACGAATGCGCCGAACTTGGTGATGTTCACCACGCGGCCTTCGTAGTTCTCCCCGACGTTGGCGGTCGGCGGATTGATGATGAGACGGATCTGACGCTCGGCTTCGATCACCGCGTCGCGATCGGTCGAACCGATGCTGACGACACCGACAGTGCCGTCGTCGTCGACGTTGACATCAGCGCCGGTCTCTTCCTGGATCTGGTTGATCACCTTGCCGCGTGGACCGATGACCTCACCGATCTTGTCGATCGGGATCTGAAAGCTGACGATCTTCGGTGCGGTGGCGCCAACGTCGTCACGGGGGCCATCGATGGCGCCCTTCATGACCTCGAGGATTTGAAGGCGTGCTGCACGGGCCTGCTGAAGGGCCTGTGTGAGAACGTCGGCGGGGATGCCTTCGATCTTGGTGTCGAGTTGCAGCGCGGTGATGGCGTCTTCGGTTCCTGCGACCTTGAAGTCCATATCGCCGAACGCGTCCTCGGCACCGAGGATGTCGGTGAGGGTGACGTACTTGCCTTCGGCGTACACCAGGCCCATCGCGATACCTGCAACTGGGCCCTTGATGGGCACGCCTGCATCCATGAGCGACAGTGACGACGAGCAGACCGATGCCATCGAGGTCGAGCCATTTGACGACAGCACGTCGGACACGAGACGGAGCGTGTAGGGGAACTCTTCCTTGTTCGGAATGACCGGAAGAAGGGCACGCTCGGCGAGTGCACCGTGGCCGATCTCGCGGCGCTTCGGGCCACGCATGAATCCAGCCTCACCCGTCGAGAACGGCGGGAAGTTGTAGTGATGCATGTAACGCTTGCGATTGTTCGGGTTCAACGTGTCGATGATTTGTTCCATCCGCGACATGCCGAGCGTGGTGACGTTGAGCGCCTGGGTCTCTCCACGCTGGAACAGGCCTGAGCCGTGAGCGGTGGGAAGAAGGGCGACCTCAGCCGACAGCGGGCGAACCTCGTCGAGTGCCCGTCCGTCGATCCGGAAGCCGTCTTCGGCGATGCGCTTGCGGACGGTTTCCTTTACGACGCTGCGGACTGCTGCCGAGATCTGTTTGCCGGCACCGTCGGTGTCGGCGAACTCTTCGGCGAGTTCAGCTGAAATCGCAGCGGTTGCCTCGGCCTGGGCGTCGTCGCGATTAGCCTTGTCCGAGATCGCCATGACCTCGGCGAGACGTTCGCCGCCTACCTCACGGACCCGGCCGATGATCTCCTCTGAATAGTCAACGGAGGACACATAGTCGAGCGGCGTGATCTCGCCGACGGCAAGACGAAGTGACTTCTGCAGTTCGATGACCTCGTCAATCCACACCTTGCAGGCCTCGAGGCCATCTGCGAGGACGTCCTCGGTCACCTTCGGTGCGCCGTCTTCGTAGAACTCGAAGGCACGCTCTGTGCCACCGGCCTCGACCATCATGACGGCGATGTCGCCGTTGTCGAGCTGACGACCGGCAACGACCATCTCGAAAGTCGACCCTTCGCCCTCTTCATAGGTCGGGAAAGGGATCCAGGTCCCTTCGACGCTGTACGCAATACGAACAGCAGCAACTGGCGACTCAAACGGAATGCCGGACACCCAGAGGGCTGCCGATGCGCCGTTCAACGCGATCACGTCGTATTGGTTCTCGCCGTCGATGCCGAGGATGGTGCCGACCACATGGGTCTCGTGGCGGTAATCGCTCGGGAAGTTCGGGCGGAGGGGCCTGTCGATCAAGCGGCAGGTGAGGATTGCGTCCTCAGAGGCACGGCCTTCACGACGGAAGAACGATCCTGGGATTCGACCAGCGGCATACATCCGCTCTTCGATGTCGACGGTGAGCGGAAAGAAGTCCGCGCCGTCACGTGGTCGCTTCGACGCGGTGGCCGTCACGAGAATCTGTGTGTCGCCGATACGGGCGGTCACTGCCCCGTTCGCAAGACCGGCGAGCTTGCCGGTTTCGAACGAGATGGTTTTGTCGGTCCCACTGATGGGACCGCTCACTACGATGGCTTCAGCCATTTGGAATACTCCTTCTTGGACGGGGCCTTCCCGTCCGATTTGTTTGTGTTGTATTTCTTTGTGGAGATCTGGTTGTTGCGGAGATCGTTGACCGACGTGAGGTTCATGCATGACCCGACCTCGGTTCGACCCAGATGATCGACCTGACGTCGTGACCTGCTGACCGGGGTTCAGCGCAGGTCGGCATTCCAGTGCACCACATCCGTGGGTCCAGAACGCGGAACGAGCGGCCCTTTGGACCGCCCGTGGTCTCAGCGCCTGAGACCGAGTTTTGCGATGATGGCTCGATAGCGCTCGACGTCGTTGTCGGCGAGATAGTCGAGAAGACGACGACGGCGTCCGACGAGCATCAGGAGCCCTCGGCGACCGTGGTGGTCCTTCTTGTGCACCTTGAAGTGCTCGGTGAGGTGATCGATGCGCTCACTGAGAAGAGCGATCTGCACTTCTGGCGACCCGGTATCGGCGTCGTGGAGGCGGTTGTCCGCGATGGTGGAAGACTTGTCTGACATGCGTCGTGCGTACCTGTACTTGGTGTAAGTGCCATGTCCGTGAGGACTTGCTTGGTTGCCGCGAGGCGGGGCGGCTGACCCGGATTGCTCTCACAGAGCAACAAACGTTCGGCTCTGTTGAACGTGCGCTTGACCAATCCGGGCGTCCACACACGCAGTGGCTAAGGCTAACAGTTCGAGTTGCCCGGTCCACCCCGTGCTCCTGGTTTGCTGAGCAGGCCTTTCTGCTCTGATCGGGTTAGCTGAGAGCCGATGTTGCGTCTTCGATGTCGATGGCGAGCTGCGTTCGCAGCGAATCGATGCCGTCGAACTTTCTTTCGCCCCTGAGTCGCTTGATGAAGCGCAGCTTGGCCGACTCGTCATACAGATCGCCTCTGAACCCGATGAGGTGCGCCTCGATGAGGCTCCGCTCGGCGAACTCATAGAACGTCGGCCGCCGCCCGATGTTCACAGCCGCGGGGTGAATCGTGCCATCGGGTCGTTCGTAATAGGCCGCGTACACGCCGTCCACTGGCACCTGGTACTGAGAATCCATCGGCAAGTTCGCAGTGGGAAATCCGATGGTCCTCCCCCGTCGATCGCCGGGCGAAACGATGCTGCGCACCTCGAATGGGCGGCCGAGAAGGCGGTTGGCCTTGTCGATGTCGCCATCGGCCAGTGAAGCCCGGACCTCGGTCGAGCTGATGACGCCTCTGTTGCCTACGAGTTGCTTCACCAGCGGGAGGCCATAGACGGAGTACCCCTCGGCCTCTCCTATCGACCTGAGCATCTCGATGTTGCCTCGACGCTGGTTGCCGAAATGGAAGTCTGCTCCGACGGTGACGGCTCTGGCCTTGAGGCATTCGATGAGTACCGACTGAATGAACTCTTCCGGCGGAACCTTCGACTGCGCCTCGTCGAAACGCACCACCAGCGTGTAGTCGACGCCTGTTTCTGCGAGCAGTTCCAGCTTATGCTCCAGCGTGGTCAACAGCAGAGGCGCCGAATCCGGGCGAACGATTGACGCCGGGTGAGCATCGAAGGTGACCACTGCCGTCTTGCACCCGCGCTCGGCAGCCATACGATGCATTTCGGCGATGACAGCCCTGTGACCACGGTGTACCCCGTCGTACTGGCCAACTGTCACCACCGTGCCGTTGTTCGGACGAGGGCACCAATCCATGTCTCGGATAACTTCCACGTCGAGGAACAGTAGCAACCAACGACGCGATCCCACCAAGCACGAGTCAGACCGTGGACGGGATGACGACACCGGGCCTGACTCGGCCGTGCTCGTCACGTTCGTGGACAGCAACGAGTTCCCCGGACTCGCTGAAGACCGCCCACGGACCATCTCCCCCTGGATCTGTGGGAAGGAACTCGCCGTTCCGGAGCTTGGCGACCGTGTCAGCATCGACAGCAAGTCGAGCGTGGTCTCGCATGACATCGGCCATCGGTCGCAGGTCGAATGCGTCGACCGACGTTGCTTCTGCACCGGTGAACGATCCACTCTTCGTTCTGCGAAGCGAACGAATATGAGCACCTCCGCCGAGCGCTGATCCGAGGTCGGCAGCCAGTGACCGGACGTAGGTTCCTGAGCCACATTCGATTTCCGCATTCCAGACCAGAGGATCAGTCGTAGGGATGACGTCGAACCGGTGGACGGTAACGAGTCGCGCCTCGCGTTCGACCTCAACACCTTCGCGGGCAAGTTCGTGCAGTCGCTTTCCTTCGACCTTGAGGGCCGACACCATCGGAGGGATCTGCATGATGTCGCCTGTCAACTTCGTAGCCTCAGCCATCACTGTCGATGGGGCGAGCCCTCCCATCTCGAACCGCTCGACCACTTCGCCCGAGTCGTCGAGCGTGCTGGTCGATGCCCCGAACACGATCTGCGTCTCGTAGGTCTTCGGCAGCATGGTGATGAAGCGAAGTAGCCGAGTCGCGTTTCCTACCCCGAGCAGGATCACGCCGGTCGCGTCGGGATCAAGCGTTCCCGAGTGACCGATCTTTCGCTCGCCAAGCGTCTTGCGGGCCATCGACACGACGTCGTGACTGGTGACTCCCGCTGGCTTGTCGACAACGAGCAGGCCGTGAACCTTTGCGGGTCGGCGGCGCGCCATCAGTCGTCTTCAGGCGTCTCTGACGGGATGTCCAACCTGGCGAGGATGTCCTCGATGCGGCCTCCGCCGCCAACGGCCTCATCGAGACGGAACTCGAGCCGCGGTGTCTTTCGTAACCGAGCTTGAGAACTCACAGCACGGCGAAGACGACCCGAGTGTTCATCGAGCGCCTCGAGGGCATCATCGGTGTCGTCGGCATCGAAGTGGACCACTGCCTTCTCGAGTTCATTGTCGACGTCGACTCCGGTGAGAGCAATCGCAAAGATACGGTCGTCGTCGATGGCGTCGAGTTCACCGGCGAGAATCTCCCGCATCAGTTGGCCAACACGAGCCGATCGCTCGTACTCGCGCCCACTCCCACGGCGGCTCATCGGTCGAACTCCAACCACTGGCGGTGTGCGTTGGTGACCTCGATGTCAGGCCGCGACCAGACAAACCGCTCGACGCGGTCCGCGATCTCACTCGCCTGCGTCACCGATCCGGACACCACTGCCACACCCAGTTCGGCTCGCTGCCACTGGTCGTGGAAATCGGTTTCTGCTACTGACAACTGATGCCGATGTCTGATGCCTTCCAGAATGGGCCGAAGCATCGACCGCTTCTCCTTCAACGAAGTACAGCCAGGGAGCCGCAATTCGACCGAGAGGGCAAGAACGTGCACGTAAGCGCTGACCCTCGGGATCAGACCCGAGGGATCTCTCGATGATCGAAGGTCTCGATGATGTCGCCAGGACGAAGATCCTGGAAGTCGCTGAGCCCAATACCGCACTCGTACCCGGCCGACACCTCGCGGGCATCGTCTTTGAAGCGCCTGAGCGACTGCACCGTGCCACGCCAGATGATGACCCCTTCCCGGAGGAATCGAACGCCGGAGTTCCTGGTGATGACACCATTCGTGACATAGCAACCGGCAATCGCGCCGATGCGGGGGACACGGAAGATCTCCCTGACCTCTGCATCACCGGTGACGACCTCTTCGTACTCGGGTTCGAGTAGCCCGAGCATGGCGTTCTCGATGTCCTCGAGCAGCTTGTAGATGATCTCGTAGTTACGGATCTCCACGCCCTCGGCATCGGCGAACTGGCGTGCCTTGCGATCTGGTCTGACGTTGAAACCCAGGATCGTTGCGTTCGACGTCGCCGCGAGGTGAATGTCGTTCTCCGTCACGCCACCCACACCTCGGCTCACGAACGCAAGCTTGACGTCGTCGCGTTCGAGGCGCTTCAGGCTGTCCGTGACCGCTTCGAGCGAGCCATGTACGTCGGCCTTCAAGATGAGATTGAGCGTCGCGGTCTCGCCGGCCTGAATCTGGCTGAAGATGTCTTCAAGCTTGGCGCCACCGTGTGCTGCAGCAACGGTGTTGGCCATCGATGCCTGACGTTGCCAGTGACCACGAGTCTCCGCGACCCGGTTGGCGGTCTTCTCATCGAAAGCAACGACGAAGGTATCTCCGGCACGGGCCACCTCGGACAGACCGAGTACCTCGACAGGAGTTCCAGGACCTGCAGCTTTGATCTGTTCGCCCTTGTCGTTGATCAGCGCCCTCACGCGGCCCCATGCCGCTCCGGCGACCAACGCGTCGCCGACATTCAGCGTGCCTCGCTGAACCAGCACTGTTGCCACTGGACCGCGGCCCTTGTCGAGGTGCGCATCGATCACCGAGCCGGCAGCCCTACCTGTACGAACAGCGGTGAGTTCCTCGAGTTCGGCAACCACGAGTACCTGATCGAGCAGATCATCGAGACCCGTCTCCTGCAGCGCCGACACAGGGACGACGATGGTTTCGCCGCCGTAGGACTCTGGAACGAGTTCGTGTTCTGCGAGTTGCGCGAGCACACGGTTCGGGTCGGCATTGTCACGATCGATCTTGTTCATCGCGACGACGATCGGCTTACCGCTGGCCTTCGCGTGATCGATGGCTTCCTTGGTCTGGGGCATGATGCCGTCATCGGCAGCGACCACGAGGATCACGATGTCGGTCGATTCCGCACCTCTGGCCCGCATCGCGGAGAACGCGGCGTGACCAGGCGTGTCGATGAACGTGATCCCCTTGCCGTCCTTCTCGATTTGATACGCACCGATGTGCTGTGTGATGCCACCCGCCTCGCCCTCGACGACGTTCGCGCCGCGAAAACGGTCGAGCAACAGCGTCTTGCCGTGATCGACGTGACCCATCACAGTGATGACAGGACCTCGAGGTTCTGATTCCGCGTCTGCATCGTCAAAGGCCAGAATGCGCTGGAGTTCTTCTTCCTGTTCTGTACCGGGATTGACGAGTCGGACCTCTGCGCCGATCTCGACCGCGAACAGCTCGATCATGTCGTCGGTGAGCGACTGCGTGGCCGTCACCATCTCGCCCTGCTGCAGCAGGAATCGGACGACATCAGACGCGCCACGATTCAACTTCGGAGCCATCTCCTGGGCGGTGGAACCACGCTCGATGATGACCTCGCCCTCCGGGACAGGGGCGTCATCAGGAGTATATAACGGAAGCTCTTGTGGCTGAAGCTCGTCCATCTGACGACGGCGACGCTTCGACCTGCGAGGACGGCGAGGCGGACCTCCGCCAGGACCGCGTCCTCCGCCAGGACCACCTCCGGGACGGCCGGCACCAGGACCTGCCCCTGGAACCGCGTCGCGTGGCCCTCCGCCAGGACTGCGTCGAGGCCCGCTGAAGTTTGGTGCTGCGCCACCGCCGGCTGCAGGCCGTCCGCCTTGACGCTGTCCAGTAGGCGCGCTGGCACTACGCCCTCCTGCCCCTGGGGGAGGAGGAATGGGCTTACCGCTTGAGCTTCTCGGGGGGCCAGGGGGTGGTGGGATCGGCTTGCCACCGGCAGACCTGGGAGGCTTTGGGAGTCCTTTGACGCTTGGCGCTTCGGCGCGTGCCGTCGGCGGTTGTGGAGCCGTCGGCGGTTGTGGAGCCTTCGGCACTGCTGGTGGCGCGGGTCCATCTAGTCGCCGTGGAGCTTCCTCGACTGGTGGTGGGCGCAGACCCTCTTGCCCGCTTGACGTGACCAGGGGACGAGGTGGCGGCATCGGGGGAGCACCCGGCGGGGGGGCTGGCGCCTCTTCGACGACTGGTTCAGCAGCCGATGGCGTCTCTGGGGCGGCCTGTTCGACAACCGGTGCTGGCACTGGTGCTGGCTCGACGGCAACAACTTCGGCTTCGGCGTCGGACTCGGACTCGGACTCGCCTTCGGCGGCCGTCTTTGCCGCAAGAGCCTTCTTGGCTGTTGCCTTCTTCTTGGCAGGAGCCTCCTTGGCTGCGGCCTTCTCCTTGGCTGCGGCCTTCTCCTTGGCTGCGGCCTTCT
>JABABU010000054.1 GCA_014238065.1 Actinomycetota bacterium | reverse complement strand
GGTTGCGGGCGGCTTGGGTGGTCCAGGGTCCGGTGGGGTTGGTCGTGGTGCCGGCGTAGATGACTTGGCGGGTGGGGATGTGGATGAAGAACAGCACGTAGTAGCGGCGGAGCAGGGTGGTGTCGACGGTGAAGAAGTCGCAGGCCATCGCTGCCTGAGAGTGAAGGAACTGCGACCAGGTCACCTCCGACCGTCTCGGAGCCGGGTCGATTCCGTTGGCTTTGAGGATTTGCCAGATAGTGGAGGAGGCGATGCGGTGGCCGAGGCCGATGAGTTCACCGTGGATGCGCCGGTAGCCCCAAGTGGGATTCTCGGACGCGAGACGGAGGATGAGTCTCCGGAGTTCGACGGACGTCGGTGGTCGTCCCGGTCCTCGGGCGGGCTGGGTCCAGTGGCGGGCGATTCGGCGACGGTGCCATCGGAGCAGGGTGTCGGGGGTGACGAGCCAGCCGGTTCGACGAGGCTGGGGGAGCGCGGCGGCGATCGCTCCGAGCAGGGTCCGGTCACTGTCGTTGAGTGCGGGCCGGTCGATCTGGCGGCGCAGTACGGCGAGTTGGTGGCGTAGGACGATGATCTCGAGGTCCTTGGAACGGCCGGAACGAAAGGCGAGCCGGCCGAGCGCGGCGATGAGGTGGTAGATGATGCGAGACACAGCCGATCAGCATCGGCCGCGTTTGTCCTGGTCAACCCACACGGCCGAATATTCGGCCCCTACAAGCGGTGAATCGTGGCCTCGCTCACTTCGAGATGCTCGGCCAGGTCGACGGCCTTGGACCCAGCTCTGGTCTGCTCGAGCACCATCGATCGGTACTCAGCGGAATAGGTGAACGGCATTGCGGATCCTCCTCAGAAGAACCCGACTCTCGCAAACCCTGTCCACTCCTAGGGGGACACGCCAACTGGACCAGACAACGGGGCCCGCTCAGTGGTTCTAGACGTCTGGGGCCCACACATCCTCGAGTTCCGAGAGATCCGCTACCGGGTAGTGGTCCTGCCAGACAGATAGCGATTGCGCTCCACGTCCTTCAGGGAATCAGACTGAGCACAGGTGCACAGCAACACGCGTCGCGCTCAGAGCGAATTGCTGACATCAAGTCATCTCACTCAGCTAGTGCGAGGCTCGAGCGCTCAAGTTCATCGAGGTTGGTGATGTCAAAACGTGCGAGCGTCGCGCCAACTGTCGGCACAAGTCCACGTTCGACGTCAACCTTGAGGAATCCGTCGGGAGACACGATTCTGTACCCAATTCCTTCGGCGAACAAGACAGCGACGACGTACTCGTCGCCAGCAGCCAATGTTCGATGGTCAAAGGTTCCAAGCTCAATTCGTGACAGCCGTTTCCGGGACTCCAGATCCACCCGATATCCAGCCCAATCAACCGTAATTTGTTTGGAATCGACACCGCCCGAGTACGTCTGAAGCACGTCGAAGACGAGGCCAAGTTGTTCGCTGGAAACGCCTTGAGCGACGTCGCCCTCTGGGTCGATGGGATACCGGTAACCGTCGATGACATCGACCAGGCGGACATGCAGTACCGCGTCCGAGAACGATGCAAGATCACCATAACTCTCGAATGGGGTGATGTACGACGCTATTGGCGTTACGGCTTCGTCAGCCGTCCGCAGTTCGGCCGACGTTCCCACAGCATTATCACCGGCACCGCACGATGCCACGAGGAGAACGAACCCAAGAGAAAGTGCAATGACAGATCGATTCTTCATCTGGTTCCCTCTCATCAGTATCTCCCGTTGATTTTGTTGATCTCGTACGACGCCAAGATGCCATTATTGCCGCCGTCCATACACGAGAACCCCGCTGTCCCGCCGTCGTCGAAGCCGACGGTGTGACCGATCTCATGGCAGGCGACATTCCACTTAACGGCCCATGAGTGAGTCGTTTCCATGGTCTCCAATAGCTTCATCACCCAACGATCACACTTCGTCGATCCTGAAGTCTTGCTGCAATAGACCTCGCCTAGCGAGGTGGGAAATTGCATCAACGACTGAGATGTCGCCCACCAAATCACATCGTCACTCGAGTTGTAGCTGTTACAGCCCGGGAAGAGTTCGATTGTGGTCAGATCGGTCGGGTTGTAGTCGAGCGAGAACGTGTAGTGCACAAAGTGATTGAAGTGCAAGAAGCTTGCGTTATTGCATTCGATCGATCGATGCGTGTGTTGGTTGTTGTCCGCGTACCTCCATGGCGGTCCGAATGGCGCGTGGAAGTCATCGTTGCCGAGATGGTCTGCGCTAGCCACTCCTCCTCCCACTCCCGTCGTCATGACAACGATGACCAATAGAGTTGCGAGCCAACGCCGCCTGCCTGGTCGCCGCCCCGATGAGATGTCGTTCGAAGGGTTAGTCATTCGACTGTCCCCCTTCCTGCGACCGTTACGACGTGCGCCGGTGCGAGCAGAATGACTAACGTCAACGCAAGATAATTGCGAAGCATATCCACCGTGATGTCCCCTCCTTGGGGATTATCGCCCACCTAGATTTCGAGCCTACGGACCGGCTTCGAAAAGTCAACAAGATCTTTGAAATGGCCTGTGCCGCCCGGAAGGTGGGTCGTGGCTGGTCAGGCGGC
>JABABU010000048.1 GCA_014238065.1 Actinomycetota bacterium | reverse complement strand
GCTGGCCATCGTCGTGCGAGTGCCGTGGTCTGGTTCCCGATCGTCGGCGAGGCTTGTCACGCCGAGTCTCGTCGTCGGGGCCGTGGCCGAGGACGACAACGTCACCGCCGAAGCGGTGGCCGATGTTGATGGTGCGGTGTCGCTCATCCGTGCCGGCCGACGGGCCGCGGTACCGACCGTAGAAATCGTCCGAGATGTGCTTGGGTCCATCAAGGACCAATAGGAAGCGGGGAACGGGATGCTCGTAGTCACTCCGCGGTCTTGCGAGTCCGCCGCGCGGCGTAGCTCAGTCGGTCGGCTTCATCGTGATCAATTGAGTGCCCTCCGTAGGCAGGGCTCCCGGTGAGATGTTTGCGGAGGTTGTGCGGATAGGTCGCCACTACCGAGCAATAGGGACAGGCATATCCGAGAACTTTTCCCGAGTCGACGCTTGACACATCGGGGTTCGTTGGCGGCCCGTCGAGGCAATCCGGGCAGTAAGAACGGTGGCTGCCGTGGGGACAATCACCCCCTCCCGGAGGTGAGGGCTGCGCGTCTGCCCCAACGGCTGGGACCGGAGATTGCGCCACCGTGTCACCCGTTCCTGGGATCGCAGTGTTGGAGGACTCTGAGACCCCGCCGGTGCTCAGCTCGAGTTGGACATATCGGTCTTCGAAGTCGGTCAGCCACTGGTTGACTTCTTCCGTCTTCGCGGCGGTTCGGAAGGTCTCGATCATCTGGTCGAGGGGCCACTCGAGCATCGAGGTGTTGTGGGCGAGGAAGGTACGGTATCCGTCGATGGTCCCGCCGATCGACGGGTCGTCAGGGTGGTGGACAACCGCCAGCCACCCCCGTCGCCCATGTGGTTGAGCTGGGTGTCGGCGGGTCGCCTCGACCAGCAGCTGATTGCGCCACAGCTGATTCCACCGACGGTCTGCCAACTCTGGTGGCGATCCGCTCCAAGGTGAATCTTCGAGTTCAGTCAGTTCTCTGTACCTCGGTGTGTCGTACACCTTCTGCGAGAACGGTTCGGAGAGTTTGGTCTCGATGCCAATGAATCCGGCATCTCCGTTTTCATTGATGAACTCGATGAACGCATCGAAAGCTGTCAGATCGCCGAGATACTCGGCTGCCGGTGACGGCGAATACTCGACCGTCACATTTGTGATTGTGACTGCCGGGACAGGGAGCAGAGGACCGAGCAGCTCGAGCGCCAGGTGATGATCGGCGACTAGCGGACCGAACAGGTTGAAGCACATCGGCTGCGAAGACAGAAGGTTGTGTGTGCATCTGAACGGCTCGACGCCATGACCCTCTGCGATGCGGGCGAGCGCGAGGTCGTGGATTTCGGGTGTGAGGAAGTTGGCGCCCGTCCCGGCATCGGAGGAACGAAGCATGTTGCCGAGCTCGCGATCCGAATTCGGAGTGGGGCCCGTACCCCATGGCACCCCAAGCCGCTCCGCTCTCCACCACGACTGATGCCGACGTACCCGGGCGACGAATGCTGTATCGCTCTTCACCTGCGGACCAAGATCGATCTCCGAGACTGGTTCAGTCATCTGCACGCCTCCTTGCGTGAACAGTGGCCAGCTGGAGTGAGATGTCCTCGAGGATGTCGGCGAGCTCGATCCGTTCGCGCCAGTCGGATCTGAAGACATCTGGGCCGTGGGCGGTGCCGAGGAGCTGGCCGGCGATGGACCCTGTCGAGTCGGAGTCGCCCGAGTGGTTCACTGATGCCAGCATCGCATCTTCAGGATCTTCGATGCCGAGCACGCAGGCCACGGCGATGGCCAAGGCCTCCTCACCGACCCAGCCTGCCCCGAACCGATCGATCAAATCCCCGTCGATCGGCCGCGATGCGAGCTCGATGGCCCGGTCGATCCAGTCGACCACTTCGGCACCGCCGTCGTGCGTCGCTGCGACGCTCGCTCCGTTCCTGATCGCGGTATCGAGGGTGGAGCCGTGGCGCAACTGCCAGATCATGACGCTCAAAGCACCTGCTGAAGACCAGCCACACCGGTGGCCGTGAGTGAGCGCTCCGGTACGGCAGCCGATGTCCCACGCCTCCTCGGCCGAGGAGGCGACGAAGGCCACAGGTGCGACGCGCATCACCGCACCGCATCCCTTGGAGTTGTTGATCGGGTCGGCCGGTGTGCCCATTCGCCCGCCGGCGACCGCCGAAATGCATGTGTTGCCAGGGGCTCTCAAGCTGTGCATCGAGTGCAGCGCCTCGAGGCCGACTGCGTCATGGGACGGCCCCCGGGTTTGTTGCGTTCGGTACCAACGGAGGTACGCGTCCCACACACCCTCGACGAGATCCGAGTCGGCTTCTGCGGCCCACACGAGCCCTTCAGCGGTGAACAGCGTCATCTGCGTGTCGTCGGTGACGGCTACTTCGCGTCCGTAATACGGCACGAAATCGGTCACGCCCGCTGGGCCGTACTTGGCGCGGATCGATGCCAGGGAGCCGAATTCGATGCCGGCGCCGAGTGCGTCCCCGATGGCGCCACCGAGCAGACAACCGCGGATGCGGGCGAGTTCAGAAATGGCTGTCGAATGTGATGTGTCCACAGATGTCTCCTCGCTCGTCTGTAGGGGTGAGACGTGACAACTCCCCGCCGCTCAGGCGTCGGAGCGACTGTCGGGGTGTCGGAATGGGACGGCGAGCTTGGCGGTGACGTCACTGCACGTGAACAGTTCGGCTGGTCGTCCGCTGGGGGACTCCGATGATCTGTG
>JABABU010000020.1 GCA_014238065.1 Actinomycetota bacterium | reverse complement strand
GTTTTCGAACTCGCTCCCGATTTCTTCGATTCTCAACGAGACGATCCAGCTCCCGGTCTTCAACGACGTCAACGACCTCAGCGGATCGAACGTCGATTTTCACATCACAGGGTTCGTCTCCGTGCGGATCACCGCGTACAAATCGAACGGGAGCCAGGGCAACCGGTACCTCGACATCCAGTTCCTGACCGCTGTGGGCTCCGGAGTGTGCTGCGACAACGGCTCGATCGATACAGGGCTGAGGGTCGTGACGTTATGTGCCGTAGAAGACATCAGTTCCTGCTGATAGTGACGAATTGAGAGCTCTCCCGCCCCTGAAACGATGGCAAGGGCACAGAAACACCAGGTCACTCCCGTTTACCGCAGCTCGTGAACTTCCATCGGCCAGGCCCACTTGAAGTGTGATTTGCTTCACACACCACATGAATCTGCAGTAGACGAGGGGCTGCTGGGTCCGATCCGGGTAGTTCTGCATGCCATGCGCGGCGTGACAAGTCAGATCAAATCGGGCACGAGGTCACGAATCCTTTGCGGGATGGCGGTGCGGTTCGCGTAGCGACCGACCACGACGCGATCGGGGCGCACGACAACGACACCGCCCTCGGGGAGGTCCAGGACACATGGGCGAAGGGGGTCCACCCGGTCGTGGAGTCTCTCGTCTCCGACCAAGGGATTAGGGAGGCGTCGACCAGCCCACGATGTGTCGTCGACGCCAGGTCCCGGCGGAAGCCGTTGTTCCAACATGCCCATCCGGCGGGCGAACTGTCGTTGGACAAATCTCGTAGAAAGTGTCAACCGGGCCGCGCGTGCGGTCACCACCCACGGGATCCATCGGCGGAGCGTCATCACGAGGGTCGCAAACGTTACCGCCTGCACCAAACGGCCGGTCAGAGCGGTTCGCTCGACCTGATAACTCTCGAGCCAGTTCGGCACGCCTCGTTCTGCGGCCGCGATCTTCCAGATCAGGTCGTGTGAGTCCTGCACCCCCGCGTTGAGACCCTGACCGCCGACGGGACTGTGCAGGTGAGCGGCATCGCCCGCGAGGAAGGCTCGACCCCGGCGAACCTCTTGGGACTGGCCGTGACTCAACAGCACATGTGAAGTCCAATCCACGGAATGCGCGCCGAGCGAAACGCCTGCCCGTTCGAACACCAGGTTCTCGATGAAGTCGGCGTCGAGCAAAGGTGGCTCGTCGCGCCCCGGCAGGTGCGCAATCAGACGAAAACGCTGCAATTCGGGCATCGGCACGATCAGAGTGAGGCCTTTCCGACTGCGGTAGACCCGTCCTTCGTCCTCCGGGAACCCATCACGGGTGAGCACATCGGCGAGCACGAACAATTGACCGTCGCGGCGCCGATCCATCTGGATCCCCAACTGGTCACGCACCGTGCTACGCCCACCGTCACAACCCACCAACCAGCGCGCACGGCAGGTTCCCGTTGCCAGACGTGCATCCACGCCGAGGTCGTCCTGATGCAACTCCAACAGTCCCTGGGCCCAATCGACCCGGCCACCGAGGGCGTGGAGGCGGGCTTCGAGACATCGTTCGATGTCGACCTGGGGTGTCGAGAGCCAATACGGGAACGCGGTGTCGCCCCAGCCTGCGTCGTTCCCCAACGGAACCCGAACAGCAGGCGGCCTGGCATCGGGGAATATGTTCAACGCGGCGAATGGAATCCCGCGTGAACGAATTTCTCTCGCCACCCCCATGGCGTGGAAAGCCTCCATAGTCCGCGCGTGGACGACGAGCGCCTTCGAGCCTTCTTGGCGCTCGATGTGTTTGTCGACCACGCGAACTGACAAGCCGTGGCGTAGACATTCGATCGCGGCAGTCAAACCGGTAGGACCCGCCCCGACCACCAACACATCTACTTCCACGGCGTTCCCCCTACGACCAGCCATGCAAACGTGGCGTCTGCTGCGCCTTGGCCTCTGGACAAGCCCGCGTTACACCGAATGTGAGTGCGCGGCCCCGGCGCGTGAAAGGGTACGCGGTCCCCGGCCCCGTCATCTTCCAGCAGGGCCGGTTCCACCGGTGACGATCACACGTTTCGCGGTGGGTGCGAAACCTCGGGTCTCGCACCGTTGGGGCTCGGGGGAGTGTGGGCGCTGTCGCGGATCAGGTTGTTGGTTCGTCGAGTTGCGCTGGCTTCGAGCATGAGTTGGACGTTGTTGCCGTTCGGCCCGGCGATGTGCCACCAGTTGCCGTTGTTGTCGAGTTCCCACGCGAGCTGATCATCGGCGAGGTACTGGTCGATGATCCTGTCGAGTCGCTCGATGTGGGAGGGGTCGTTCACCGGGATGAGCGCCTCGACTCTGCCGTCAAGGTTTCGTGGCATGAGGTCGGCTGAGCCGATCAGGTATGTGTGTCCCCGTCGTTTCGACCCGAACCGGTAGATGCGGCTGTGTTCGAGGTAGCGGCCGACGATGCTGCGGACGGTGATGTTCTCCGAGATGCCAGACAGCCCGGGGACGAGGCAACAAGTACCCCGAACGATGAGTTCGATCTTGGTGCCCAGTTTGGAGGCTTCATACAGAGCCTCGATGATCGCTGCGTCGACGAGACTGTTCATCTTCAGGACGATCTCGCCATCGTCGTAGTGCGATTCGATGTCGATGAGGGCCAAGATCGATGCCCTGACGCTGTGCGGAGCAACCACCAACTTCTGGTACGAGTACCTTGCGCTGTAGCCCGTAAGCCCGTTGAACAGCTCTGACAGGTCGGCCCCGATTTCGGGGTCCGCGGTGAAGAGCCCGATGTCTTCATAGGCCCTGGCGGTGTCGGAGTTGTAGTTGCCCGTGCCGATGTGGCCGTAACGGCGGATGACGTCACCCTCCTCGCGCACGATGAGGGCGGTCTTGCTGTGGGTCTTCAGGCCCACCAGGCCGTATCCGACGTGCACGCCGGCGCGTTCGAGTTCGCGAGCCCACTCGATGTTGGCCTCTTCGTCGAAGCGGGCCTGCAACTCGACCAGTACCACCACTTGTTTCCCGTTCTCGGCGGCATGAATGAGTGACCGGACGATCGAGCTGTCGTCTGAGGTGCGATACATCGTCATCTTGATGGCCAGCACCTGAGGATCGCGGCAGGCTCGGCCGATGAACTCCTCGACCGATGACGCAAACGACTCGTAGGGATGATGCACGAGAACATCGTGCTCGCGCAACGTGGCGAACATGCTTCTGCCGGCATCCCGGGCTCTGGCGAAAGCCGGTGGTGTCTGCGGCGTGTGAGGGAGATATTTCAGCTTCGGCCTGTCGAGTCCGTACAGGCTCGAGAGTCCCGACATGTCAAGCGGTCCGCGGACGAGGTACACATCGGTGTCGTCGAGGTTCAGCTCGCGGGTGAGGAACGTTCTGACCTCTTCGTTGACGTGTGACTCGATCTCGAGACGAACCGGCTCGCCGAAGCGTCGCTGCGCGAGTTGGCTCTCGATCGCCTTCATGAGGTCGTCGCTCTGGTCGTCGTCGATCGACAGGTCGGCGTCGCGTGTCACCCTGAACGGGCAGTGGTTCACGACCGACATTCCAGGAAACAACGATCCGAGATGGCGTGCGATGACCTGCTCGAGCGGAACGAAGCGCTCGCCATCGGGCATCAGAACGAACCTCGGAAGGATCGGTGGCACCTTGACGCGAGCGAACTGCTGACTGCCGCCGTGGGGATGGCGAAGAAAGACCGCCAGATTCAGGGACCGGTCGGAGATGTACGGAAATGGATGAGCCGGGTCGACTGCAAGCGGTGTCAGAACCGGGAAAATCCGGTCGCGGAACTGGGCGTCGAGCCATGCCCTGTCGTCGTCGTCGAGGCTGCTCCAGTGTGAGTACGAGATTCCGACGTCACGTAGGGCCGGCACGAGTTCTCCGTGGAAAATCTCCTCGATCAGCGAGTACTGATGCTGCGTGGCATTGCGAATCTCGGCCATCTGTCCTGTGACCGACATGCCGTCCGGAGTCAGGCGAGCAATTCCCGACTCGAGAAGGTTCTTGAGTCCTGCCACACGCACCTGAAAGAACTCATCGAGGTTCGAGCCGTGGATAGCGAGGAATCTGGCCCGTTCGAGCAATGGAACGCCTTCGTCACCTGCCATAGCGAGGACGCGCAGGTTGAAGTCGAGCCAACTCACCTCTCGATTCAGGTACGGAAAAGCGCGGTCCACGAGGCCTCCGGTCGGTGTCCGACCCTATCCATAGTGTCGGCAGCGCCACCGGCTCCCAAAGGTCCGCCTCGGTTACGGAACCGACCGATTCTCATAGACCAGGGTGCGTCCGTGCGTCCAGCCGATCGATACGATGTCGAGGTCTCCGTCGAGGTCGACGTCGAGCAGTTGAGCGCCGTCGTGGTGCTCGTCTCCGATATGAACTTCGTGTCGCGTCCACGAAGCGCTGTCGCCGAGGTTCTCGAACACGAAGAGCCCCATCTGGTCGGGATTGTCGATGCTGTGCTCGCCGACGACGATATCGATGTCGCCATCTCTGTCGAGGTCGCCGACATCGAGACTCAACGGCATGGTGAGCGAAGCAACCGGGTGCTCGATCCACTGTTGCGACAGGTCGGCGGGATGCTCGTACCAGGCAACTCTCCCGTTGACAGGATCCTCGTAGGAGACGACGACGTCGAGGTCGCCGTCTCCGTCCATGTCGATCAGTTCGTTTCGATCGGGCATTCCGGTTGCGGGTTGGTGGATGGTCACCACTGTTCCGGCAAGCACGTCGTTCTTCAGCCAAGCGGTTCCGAGCATGACGTCGAGGTCGCCGTCACCGTCGATGTCGGCGGCCGAGAGGTCCTCGTCCTGGCTGAACCTGGACGAGATGGAGTGTTGCCACGGTGAGGTCGGGTCGGCGGTGGGAATGGTCAGCGCCTGGATGCCTTGGTCCGCCTGATGCCAGCTCAGCAGAATTTGTAGCGGCCGGCCGGGTGTGAACTGCCCGACAACCGCTCCCTGAAGGAAGTCGCCGTCTGCGTTGGGGAGATTGGCGTGGGCCGTGAAATTGCCTGCCCCGTCGTTCTCAGCCCACGCCAGACGACTGTTCGGTGCTGAACCGATGCCCTGAGTGCCGAAGATGTCGAGATCACCGTCGCCGTCGAGGTCAGCGACAAGAGCGGCTTGCTTCAGCGGCACAGGAAGTTGGCTGCGGAACCAGGGCAGAACAGGGTCTCCTGCATTTTCGTACCACCACTGACCCGTCACGAGGTCGGGGTCGCCGTCGCCGTCGAGGTCCCCGGAGCGAATGAACATTGCGCGGTCAGGGCGATCGGGGTCGATGACCCGACGGGTCCAAGCGTTCATCACGGTGCCGGCGGTCTCGTTCAGCCACACATCGACTCTCGGCGTGCCGGTGTTGAACGGCTTGCCGACGATGTCGAGGTCGCCGTCACCGTCGACGTCGGCAAGTCGACTTTCGTGGTTGTCGATCCCGCTCGCAAGAACGAGTTCAGTGAACTCACCGTCGCCGTTGTTCAGCATGAGTCGCTGAGTGGCGGCGTCCCCTGCTTCGAGTCGCATCTCGGCGGCAAAGATGTCGAGGTCGCCGTCGCCGTCGACATCGCCGATGTCGAGCGAGTGCCCTTTCAGCTGATCGCCGAGCAGGTTGTTCGTCACCCAGGCAGCACCATCCCAGCTGGATATGGCGAGTGGCCCGGCTGCCTCACCACTGTTCCAGACGATTTCGAGCCGTTGGTCACCGAAGAGGTCGCCGAGGCGAGCGCGCCCGGTGCCGAATTCCGCGCTGATCACCTCGATGTCGAATTCGCCATCGCCACGGTTGTACATGACGGTGCCTCCTGCGACGAGATCGACATCGCCGTCGAGGTCGATGTCACCGCTGTCGAGACCTTCGAGCGGTGATCTGGCAGTGCCGAGGACTGTCAGATCCCAATCGCCTGGCACGGTCGGATCTTCGGGGATCTGGGCTGCGAACAGGGTCGGCGGATCGTGGCGCTGATTCCAGAACAGGAGTTCCAGCGGTCCGTCACCTTGGATGTCGACGGCGATCATGTCGTGATGCTGGGTGCCGCCGCCCGACTTGATGGTGTGCCGGACCCAGGGAACCTCGGGGTCGAAGTCGGGGGCTGGGTTCTGCCACCACCAGATCTCGTTGCTGCTGAAGTCGCCACCGAAGACGATGTCGAGGTCGCCGTCGCCGTCGACATCGAAACTCGTCCCGCCGGCTTCGATCGACAATCCACTCGAGTCCATGGTGTGGCGGACCCAGCCAGCGCTGTTCCGTCGGAACCACTGAACCGTGTTTTCAGATCCACGACCACCGATGACGATGTCCTGGTCACCGTCTCCGTCGAGGTCGGGAGTCAGGAGCGCTGTCTGCTCTGGCAGGTCGAGAAGCGCAGGGATCACCCCGTTGTCGGTGCCGATGCGAACGAATGTGCGCTGGGCCAGATCGACGGGGATGACGCTGTTCGGGTCGATCGTTGTGGAGGTGGGCGCGGCCGATGTCGTGGCGGTCGAAACGGTGGTGTCCGGTGTCGTCGGCGTTGTGGTTGTCACCGGGTGCGTCGTCGACGTTGTTGACGATGTCGATGCGGCTTCGTCACTGATGGTTGCGAGACCGAGGCCTATGCCACCGACGGTAGCGATGGTCAGCATGGCTGGAAACCAAGAGATGCGAGACATGTTCATCAAGGAAGTACTGGTGCGGGGTCCGTGTAGTGGTAGATGTGACGACTTGTCGGTGATCGCAGCTGTTCGTACCGACCACCGTTGGCGAACTGTACCGGCGATAGCGCCCTGTGTGTCAGCGGCGACGCCATCGTCATCACCGAGGGCCGCTCACAACATTGCCTCGATCAGGTGTGGTCCTGGCTCCGAGGTCGCGATCTGCATCTGTGAGACGAACTCGGCAGCGGTTGTAGCCCTCGATGCCTGCATTCCGAGTCCTGTGGCGACGGTTCGGAAGTCGATGGCCGGATCATCCAGCCGGGTGAGTGATTCGGCGATCGGGCCTGGCACCTCGATACCGGCTCTCGCCAGTTCGACCTGCAAGATCGCATAGCGTTGGTTGTTGCATAGCACCACAGTGACGTCGAGTGACTCACGGACCATTGTCCACAGGGACTGGATCGTGTACATCGATGAACCGTCGGCCTGGAAGGCAACGACCGGCCGTCCCGCACCGGCAATGGCGGCGCCCACCGCAAGAGGAAGGCCTCCTCCGATCGCGCCTCCGACGACGCTGAGACTTCTGTGTCGTAGAGCCCCGCCTATGAAAGCGCGCAGTCCGACCGACGATGTCACGCCTTCTTGCACGACGATGGCGTTCTCTGGAAGCAGCGCCGCCACGGCTTGACCGAGTGTCATGGCAGTGAGTTCGCCCGACGGAATCTCGGGCACCGGTGACGGGGCCGACCAGGTTTCCTGACTTCCGCCGACGGCGGCTACGAGGTCAGCGAGACAGGTTGCCGCATCGTCGCTCACGGTTGCGAGTTCGAGTCGGCGCGCGTGTGGCGGAAGTGTCCGGCTAGGGACGTCTTCGTATCCGAAGAACGTTGTTGGCTCTGGGCCGCCGACCAGGACCGCCGTTGTCACGTTGGTGAGCACGGCCGCTGCCTGTTCGGGGAAGTACGGAATGTCAGCTATTCGGGCGACGCCGGTTCCAACGTCGCCGGTCGATGTTCGGTATTGGAAGAGGGCGCAACCGGTTGCCCCGGCGATACCGGCTGCGTCTGCGGCAACGTCAGCCGTGATGTCCACGCCGTTCAGAATCAGTGCCGCACCTGGCGTCATCAGGGCCGCTGCTGCTTCGTCGATTCTGTCGGGGCCGACCAGCGAACCCCGCCCGAACTCGAGTGGAGGAATGTCCTCAGGCGCCTGTTCCCACGTGACGTCGGCGGGAATGACGAGCGAAGCAGGGCCGCCTCCACCTGAAGTGGCGGCCAGGATGGCTGCAACCGTATCGGCGGCGATGTCATTCGGTGACTGCACATATCGGTGCCAGCCCGCCCACCGCGTGAGCTTCTCGATGTCGGAGGTGAGGGGAGCGTCCCATGCCAGATGGGAACGAGTCTGGTCCCCGATCAAGTTCAGCACAGGGGTGTGCGCACGCCTGGCGTTGTGTTGGTTGGCGAGACTGTTGGCAAACCCCGGTCCGAGGTGGAACATCGCCATGGCAGGAACGCCGGCCACTCTCTGATATCCGTCAGCTGCGCCAGAACACAGGCCTTCGAAGAGGCACAGCACGGCCCGCATGCCTTTGACTCTGTCGAGCGCGGCGACCATCGGCATCTCAGTTGTACCGGGGTTGGCGAAGCACACGTCGACACCGCCGGATGCCGCTGTTGAGAACATCACTTCTGCGCCGGTTGGCATCGCGGCTCCTCGATGGATTGGTCGGAAGAAGAGTGAGTATCGCACCCTCCTTCGGTCAAAATGGAACGGTGGATGATGGGTCGATGCCCGAAGACGTCGTTCACCCCATTCGACCCTGATTGATCCCATGCGCCCTTGGGGGTCGACCGCGAGCCCGTGGCAGGTGCGATGATGGGATGAGAACGGCTTGCAAGGAGGAAACATGGGTGTTCATGGCGTGCATCACGTCGCCTATGCCACGCGTGACGTCGAGGCAACGAGGCACTTCTACGAGGATCTCTTCTGCTTCGAACTCGTTCACACCGAAGTGCAGCGAATGGGTGACGGCCAGATTCGGCATCTGTTCTTCGACGCAGGAGGCGGGTCGAGCCTTGCGTTCTTCGAGATCGAGAACGTCGGCGAACGCTCCGACTACGCAACGGACGTCTCGGACGCCGTAGGCCTGCCGGCGTGGGTGAACCACTGCGCGTTCAGGGCAACAGAAGAGCAGCAAGAAGACACTCGTGCTCGGATGACGGCCGCCGGTGTGGAACCGTTCATGGAACGTGACCACGGGTGGTGCCACTCGCTCTACTACCTGGACCCGAACGGGATCATGGTCGAACTGTGCCGTGACACACCAGGCTTCGAGTCGGATCCGGCCGAGGCTCATCGACTGCTCACCGAGGCCGAATAACGCCGGCGTCACGCGGACTGGACCACCGCCGTCAGTCGTCGAAGGTCAGCTCATGTTCTTCAGGTCGGCGTGACTGGCTGTTCTTCGGCCGGCGCGATCTTCTGGCCCGCGGTGGTGAGCGATCCTCACGAGGCCGGGGTGGCACCTCAGACAAGTCGATGTACGGCCCATCTGGCTCAGAGACCTTGCGACCGGTCACTGGGTCATGATGCAGCACGGTCAACAGCGTCAGCCCGAGGATCGTCGCCGCGATCGGAATCGGCCACCACACGAACTCGGGTGTGAAGCACTTTGGCTCAACGAGAGGCCACAGAGGTGAACAGTCTTCGAGTTGGCCGTCGATGGTCGAGTAGTGGGGGAGGAGCAGCGCGAGTAATCCGCTCATCATCAGCATCCCGCCGAGCCACTCGCTGATGCGTTCGCCGCCGCGCAGGCCGATGCGAATCACGCGACCGCGGGGAGTCCAGTAGAGGGTTTGCAGCGACCCGACCAGTATCCCCGCACCGGCCGCGTTGAGGAGAAATCCGCTCCAGGACGACGTGAGTTGTTGCCAGTCGAGGGTTGCAACGACCAGACCGACGACGAGGCCGCTGATCGAGGCAAGCCCTCCAGCGCGCCAGCCGGGAACGATGCTGGAGAGAGCGGCCAGCACAAGCACGACACCAGCGACCAAGAACATCCCCAGCCAGAGTGCGTTGTAGCCGATGGGTCGGCTCGTGTCACCGGTCGCGATGTTGGCCAGGTAGTGACCGCCGACCGTGAGCGGCGCAGCGGCAATGAGAGCGACGAGCATCCCCTGAACGCGCACCACGAGCGGTGAACTCGCTGTTGCGCGGTTCGCTGCGCGAGCCGAAGCTGTTTGCGGGATCTCGGTCGGCACACGCGCGAAGGTACCGGTGTTGCTGCCGAAGCGATAGGGCGCCCCCGCAGCCGATTGTTGGATACCGTGCGATCCATGCCCTTGAGCCAGTACGACGTCGATGACTTCTCACATGGTGGGA
Source organism: Actinomycetota bacterium (assembly GCA_014238065.1). GTDB lineage: Bacteria > Actinomycetota > Acidimicrobiia > Acidimicrobiales > Poriferisodalaceae > JABABU01. Next base: position 128,641 of record JABABU010000020.1, on the reverse strand, counting down.
TCAGTCATCGCGTGTACCGAAAGGGTCTCGGTCCAGGGGTCGTCGTGATGGCTGAGATTCCGGGCATCACGCCGCGTGTCATCGAGTTCGCAGACGCCGTGGTCGACAGGGGAATGTCGGTCGCCATGCCGAGTCTCTTTGGTGCCGATGGTGCGCAACTGTCGAACGCCAAATCGATGCGGGTGCTCGCCGCAGCGTGCGTTGCGAAGGAGTTTGCAGCCTTCGCCACCAAGCGTGATCGCCCCGTGACCGTCTGGCTGCGAGCCCTGGCTGCCGATCTCCATGAGCGAGCTGGCGGACCAGGAGTAGGTGCCGTCGGCATGTGTTTCACCGGCGGATTCGGTTTGGCGATGATGGCCGACGACAGCGTCGTTGCTTCGGTGTTGAGTCAGCCGTCGGTTCCACTCGGGGGTCCGAAGGCCAGAAAAGACCTCGGAATGAGCGACGCGACGCTCGAGATCGTCAAGGAACGGGTCAGTGGCGGCTGTCCGGTTCTGGCCATGAGGTTCACCGGCGACAAACTGGTCCCGGCTGATCGATTCGACGAGCTTCGAGTCGCACTCGGCGACGGCTTGCTCACCGTTGAGATTCCGTCGCCTGACCCGGCGTGGGACATCAGCGCCAAGGCACACAGCGTGATCACCGAGGAGGTGGACCACGACCGCCAGGATCACCCGGCGACGCGGGCCTTCCACCAGGTGCTCGACTTCTTGGTCGAGCGCCTCATGGTGTGAGGCTGCATGGTGTGAGGCTGCATGGTGTGAGGTCAGACAGCGAGTTTTTCGGCGTGAAGCCGCTGCAGCTCACCCCAGATCTCACCGGCGGTTGAGTTGAGGTCGTCCAGCGATCCCGCGTTGGTCACGAGGTAGTGAGCGAGCGCTTGCCGTTCGTCGTCGGTGGCCTGGGCATCCATCCGCGCCTTGGCCTCCTCGACGGTGAGCCCACGCTGTTCGAGTCGTTGAAAGCGAAGATCGATCGGCGCTTCCACGACGACGACGAGTTCGTACCGATGCCGATTGTCGTAGCCGAGAGAACTCTCTGCGAGCACGGCCATGTCGAGGACGACGATCGCATCGTCGGGAAGTTTGTCGACGGTGGTGTCGATCAAGGTGTTGATCGCAGGGTGGCTGATGGCGGAGAGGTCTCCGAGAGCTTGGTCGTCTCCGAAGACGATGTCGGCAAGCGCAGCACGATCGATGTCGCCCTGGTCACTGCGAACACGTTCGCCGAATCGGGCAATGACCTCTTCCACGGCGCTTCCGCCGTGCCCGATCACCTGCCGGCCGAGACCGTCGACGTCAACGACGACAGCGCCGCGTCTGGCGAGCGCCTCGCCGAGCGTGGTCTTGCCAGTTCCGATTCCGCCGGTCAGGCCAACTATGAGCACGGCTGCGAGGCTACCGGTGCTGGTCTCAGAGGGCTGCTCCCACGAAGGCACGGGCACTGAGCCTGCCTGCCGCTGTCTGAAGGCTCGACACCAGACTCGTGAGTGCACCACCCGTCGACCAGGCGAACACTGCCGGGCTCGCCATCCCGGGTCGCTGCGAGTACTCGGCAGTCGAAGCGTCGATCAGCAGTTGCATGCAATCTGTCGGCCGCTCGTCAGATGAAACGTGAATGAACATCAGGTGGTCATTGGCGAGCGCCACTGTCACTTCTGCCCCGGGGGCAACGGGCACATGCACATCGACGTAGGGGAGGAGTGAAGCGATGTCCGGTCCGCTGGTCTCGACCACGTACACCGGGGTGCTGTCATCGAGCAGGACGATCGTGACATCCGGCCTGAGTGCCAGAACCCTGGTCTCGGCCATTTCGAGTGCCATTGCTCTGGTGATGCCCCAGGCTTCGAGATCTGTTGGCAAGATCCACCGACCATCCCCGGAACTCAACGCCGCGTACATGTTCGGGACCGAGGTCTCGATGAGTGATGCGGCTGGCATCGTTCTGGCGACGGCTTCAGACACGAGCCGCACAGAAAGATCGCCGATGACATCGGCCAAAGGCGCTGCTGCGGCGATCGGCACCGCAGGAGTCGATGGCTCGACAGTGATTTCCGATGCGTTGACCGCATCGAGTTCCTCGAGTGTGTGCTGAAGGGCGTGTTCGACGTCGAACTCCTCGACGGTGTCGAGATCGATCGACGCCGTCAGACCTACCTCGGCTGAGATCGGATCTGTCGGGTGACCTGCCGATGCAGAGCGAGTGTTGGTCGCCAGGATTTCGGCGAGTGTGGTCTGCGGGCCATCGGGGCCGGTGCTGGACGCTGCAGGAGTTGGCTGGAACATCAGGTCTCCGGTCTGCGCTTCGACATCGAGCCTCGAGGTCACCTGTTCCGAGTTGTTCCCCGTCCGGGACGAGACAGGAGTGGCACTGATCGTCGTGTGTGCCGAGCTGTGCAAAGTCTGAACGCACCATTCCCGGGCGTATCCGGACCACTGAGATCGATCGATCTTCGTGAGTTGCGCCACGAGCGGAGCGAGCGAGATCGGGTCCGACGTGCCGTTTGGCCCTGAAATGGTCAGGAATCCATTCTCGATCTTGCACGCGATGTCGTTCCCGGTCAGCGTCACAGCCAGGCGCTGCTCGATCCATGCAATATCCATCGGCGTGAGTCCCGCAGGGGCCTCATCGCGTGTGCCGAGCTGTCGCATGCTCAGCTGTTCGAGTATCCGAAATGCTCCCACAGCCGGGAACCCCTCTCCCACAGACAGCCATTGCCTGAGAGTCTCGTCGACTGCGGGATCCCAGACTTTCGGTGTCGATGTTTCCGCATCGCCGCATCGATGTCGGGCCGGCGCTCCGGTCGAACGGTCCGCATGAAGGGCCCAACGCTTCCTCGGCAACGAAGCGTTGCTGCCTCACGAGAACAACGTGTTGTTACGTCGGGCCTGTCGCTGCCGACAGATCCTGTGTGAATCGAGGAGTCCTTGCCATTGCCGCGGTTGCCGCACTGTTTGCCGCGTCGTGCACAAGTTCGGCAGACGGAGAAGAGCTGCGCGAGATCGACATCGTCACCGTCTATGGGTCAGAACACGACTCGGCCGACGAAGAAGGAGCGTTCGGGCCGGGCACGGCTGCCGGTGAAGGCACTGTCGGCTCGTCGTCGGCAGGGACGGTCGAGATGCCGGTCGTCGGTGATGCGCCGACCACGACACAGACCTCCGCCGGCAGGAGCTCGGCCACGACGACGGCCATGCCGTCGTCGTCGACCATCGCGGCTCCTGCGACCACTGCGGCTCCTGCGACCACCGCGGCGCCGGTGACGAGTTCCGCGCCGCCGGTCACCACCACGACCGTGGCACCAGAGAAATGGATCGTGGGCTTGTTGAATCAGGAGGGCAGCCAGTCGGGTTCCTTCCCTGCGTTCCGAGTCGGTGTGTCGGCCGCAGTCAACTGGGCGAACGGGGGTGGCTATGTTCCCGGCGATCGTGTCATCGAACTCGTTCCGTGCATCTCGATCGACGCAACAACCTCGGCTTCCTGTGCTCAGATGCTCCTCGCCTCTGGCTCCGATGTGGTGGTTCACGGCGTGGACGCGTTCTCCGAGGTCTCCAGGGCCGTCCTCGATGTGAGTGCGACCCCGACGCTCGGCGGCATCGCCGTGCGGCCGAACGATGCAAGATCCTCGAACGCCGTCCTGTCAGTCGGTGGTCCCCCAGCCGAGCATGCCGGACTCGCAGCTGCCGTCGTGAGTCAAGGATTCGGCTCGACAGCGATCGTTCACGATGAGACGAGCGTCGCGGCAGATCTCGTCGCCGAGTTCATCATCCCGATCCTCGAAGCTGCCGGCGTGAGCCACGTCGAGGTGCCGATTCCGGTCGACACCGTCGACGTGACCGCCGCGCTGGGGCCCGCTGCGGGCTCCGACACTGATTCGTGGATCGTTGTGACCAACTCAGGTCTGTGCCAACCGGTGATCGTCAGTCGGGCCAACTATGGGGTCACCAGCGCTCCGTTCTTCTCGTCGTCGTGCACGGCCGACGACACCATCCTCGCGGTTGGTCATCTGATGCAGCCCGGATTCTTCACCACCGAACTGGTGACACCATTCTGGTACGACGTGGTGTCACCCGATCTGCGCGATGCCCGATCGCTCGCTTCGGCGATCATCGCCCAGACCGATCCTTCGATGGCCGACGACCAACTTGCGCTGATGGGCTACGTGGCAGGAATGGCCGTGATCGATCAGCTACGCCGCGGTGGTACAAGTCTCGCTAACGCGTTCGCTCAGACAGCCCCGCAAATACTCGGCCCTGGTGAGTTGGATTGTGGGCAATCGGTGACGTTTCCCGCGATGTGCAGTGGTGACATCCTGCTCGCCCGCTTCACCGTCGGTGGGCTGGTCGGGCCTCCAGAGATCGTCAACGGCATCCGCGGTCGTTGATACTTCGTCACCTTCTGCGATGGCTCATGATGGCGTCGACGGCTTCGTCCTCGTCGTCGGTGACCGTCACATGATCGGTCCACGCCCGGTCTCGACCGAGGCTGTCGATCACTGCCGTCACCGGAAGTTCCTCGCGCCAGAAGTGTGAGCCGAAGAACACCATCGGGCTAGGCGGGCCTGCTGTTTCATAGTGGTTCTGGGTTGCGTCCTGGAAGATCTCCTGCACTGTTCCCGCCGAACCTGGAGTGAAGATCACCCCGTGCCTGGCGATGGTCAGCAGCCCGTCTTCTCTGACCGCGTTGGCGAAGTACTTGGCAATGTGCGTGGCGAAGACGTTTGGAGGTTCGTGGCCGTAGAGCCATGTCGGGATGCCAAGCGAGGTTGGCGATCCTTCGCACGCCGGAAACTGTGATCTGACGGCGAAGGCTGCGACGAGCCATTCGAAGACCGGCTCGAAGCTCGGTGCAGCTGCGAGAATCGCGAGAGCGACTTGAAGGTCCTCGTCAGAGTATGGAGCCATCCAGCTACCGAGATGGGTGGCCTCCATCGCGCCAGGGCCGCCGCCGCTGGCCATGAGCTTTCCCTGTCTCGCCAGATGGCGGGACATCCTCGAGACGGCCGAGTAGCCGTCGTCGTCGCGACACAATCCGTGACCGCCCATGACGGCCACGACCTCGTGACCCTCGATGAGGTCCTCGATCGCTTCGGTGATCGAGTGGTCGTGGATCCTACGGCCGAGGTTTTCGAGCAGATCGGTGCATTCGCCGCCCCCGGTCTGCTGCCAGTGGGAGTAGACCTTGGCGTCGAGTGTGTCCGAGTAGCTCTCCGGCTGGTCTGATTCGAAGTTGTCGTAGAGATCGAGCGCGCCGTACAGCGCCTTCCTGTATGGCCGGTACGGCAACTCGCCGAGTGGCGGAAAGACGGCTGCTCCTGACCACGTGGCGAACGCCAACAACTCGGGGCTGGCAGAACAGCCGATGAGGACGGCCCCTCGTAGCTTGCACGCTAGGAACCGATCGGAGACCTGGTCGAGTTCCAGCCCGTTGAGGACGACGCCAGACAGATCGCGACGATCAGTGAGGAGCTGCTCGAGCTCAGCGATGTCCTCGATCTCGACGGTTGTCGATCGCATCAGCTGAACGTTCGTTGCGCAGATTTGTCCCATCGGTGCACAGTCACAACCGAGGAAAGAGGCAGATCGGAGTAGAGGTGGGGGAACAGCTCGCCGTTCGTGCTCTGTTCCCATCTCAAGTCGGCATCGATCGTCGCAGGATCGACCTCGAGGAGCACCAGCCCGACAGCTTCCGAGTAATACTTGGCCGTCGTGGCGACGACCTGATCGCGACTCGAGAGGTGAATGAAGCCCTCTGTGTCGAGCGACTCGTGGATGTAACGGCCGGCGGTGACGGCTTGGTGCCAGGCCTGGCCGTCCGCGATGTGAAAGATCGACGTCATCGGCACCGATGCTGGCTGATGGCCGGGCATTCCACAACCTGCGTGCCACAGTGGCTGTGGTGAATCCGGCACGACGAGACAGACACAGCATTGCCGGGCCGACGGCTGTTGTGTTCGCGGCGGTAATCATGGTGGCGTCCTGCAGCGACCGGAGCGCTTCGACGTGGTGTGAGGATGCGAGGACGCTGACCGATGTCGTGGTCGGCTATCGGAACATGGTCGACTTTCCCGACCCGACACAACTCAGAGGCGACCTCTCGGGTGCGATCGCGGCGCGGGTCCGCGCCATTTCCGAGGCTGGGGAAGGGACCACTGACGCATTCGAGACATTGGGGCTGGCTATCGTCGACCTCGACCGGGTGCTCGGCCGGTACGACTACGATCTGCTTCGAGCCCAGTCGGAATCCGACAGCGGAGAACAGGACGAAATGTTCGCCGTAGAGGGCCAGCCCGTCGCTGATGCGCTGCTGGCCACCCAGGCCGAAATCGGGCGTCGCTGCCACAGCTGAACCGCTCGCGGTCGTTGTCGTGCACGAAATGATCCTCGACGTCGACCGCGACCGGCAGCGTTCTGATCCGATCTTCCCTGTTGTCGGTGACTGTTCCTTCGTCGGCACGTTCCTCGCAGCGCGCATGGCAGGAACCTCAGATGAGCATCGACACTGGGGGATCGACATCTTCGGTCCGCAGGGCACGTCTGTTGTGGCGGTGGAACGAGGCGCCGTCATGAAGATCCGGTGACCAACGGGCAGGTCGTTGTGGACTGTGTTCACGCTCCTACACCGAACCGACTGACCGAACCGTGCAGGCAGTTGCGCGACGCCGTCAGGTGAGTTTTGCGACAAACGCCCTGCAGATGTATTGCACGTTGATGTGGCCGCCGCCGATGTCGTCGATGGCGTCGGCGATGGCATCGAACAGCGCTGACCGGCGCGAGTCATCGAGCAAACGATGGTCGGATTGTGTGCCGAGCAGCCTGAGGTACGCGTCAGTGGCGTAAGTCGCAGACCATGCTTCTTCGACCACATCGAGTAACTCGAAACGGTCGGCCTCGGCGATCTCTTCATGGGGCTCTCGGCCATTCAGCCCGGTTTTCGAGCCGGGAGGTCCTGCCGGCATGTCGGTCGTATGCTCGGCATAGGCGGTGTCGAGTGCCGCTCTGATGGGCGTTTCCATCTGATTCGCGGTGTTCCAGAACAGCACTAGATGTCCGTTGTCGCGCAGTGCTGATGCTGCGCTGTGAAATCGAGTGTCGGGGTCCATCCAATGCCAACTCTGGCCGGCCACGACCAGATCGAATCGATCACTTCCCGGTGACCACGTCTGGAAATCGACGAGGTGCAGTCGAAAGTTGGGGTTGCCTGCGAACTTCCTTCTGGCGATGCGGGCCATACCGCTCGACGGGTCGATCCCGAGAACCTTGTGGCCGCGGCTGATGAATGGTTCGGCCAGAATCCCTGTACCGCAGCCAACATCGAGCACACTTGAGCCGCTCTCAAGTGCGGTCAGGACCGCGACGTTGTCGATGACGGAGTCGGGATACGAGGCTCTGACTTCGTCGTAGGTTTCGGCTACCTCGCCGAACACGGTCCGTTGTCGGCGTGTCATGGCTGCTCACTCACTGGCAGGGAAGATAGCCCCTTGTCGCGTCGCTCATCGCCGTATGGAGAGCCACGAGACCTGGCCCACGCTTGCCAGCGACCTCGAACGCGTTCGAGTTCGAGTTCGAGTCCGAATGTCGTCGTCAGGTTCGCTGCAGTCATGACGTCGTCGATCCTGCCGACGTCGACCACGATGCCTTCGCGGAGCAACAGGGCGTGGGTGAAATGATCGGGGATCTCCTCGGTGTGATGCGTGATGAGCACCACAGGGGGCGTTGTGGCATTTGCCGCGAGACGCTCGAGGTCGGAGAGCAGTTGCTCGCGGCCACCGAGGTCAAGCCCGGCCGCCGGCTCGTCGAAGAGCAACAGGCCTGGATCGGTCATCAGCGTTCGAGCCAGAAGTACGCGCTGCTGCTCACCTGATGAGAGCGAGCCAAAGGCTCGATCGGCCAGTGGCTCAGCATGAAGTTGTCGCAAGCACCATGTGGCTTTGGCTTGATCGTCTGCCGTGTACGAATGCCACCATGTCTCGAGTGCAGCGTGGCGGGCGGTCATCACAACGTCTCTGGCGACGAGGTCGTCGCGAAGTTGCTCGCGCATGGCGGCGCTGGTCATGGCAACGCGTTTGCGGAGTTCCCTGACGTCGGTTCGGCCCCATCGTTCGCCAAGAATCTCGACGGTGCCTGTCGAGGGGTACTGGTACAGCGACAAGATCCGCATCAGCGAGGTCTTTCCGCTGCCGTTCGGACCAAGAATCACCCAACGATCGCCGGAGTTCACTCTGAGGTCGATGGGCCCGAGCACGGTTTTGTGCCCGTAACGCACCGAGACCCGATGGAGATCGGCTACAGGCTGGTCTGACATCTGGAAGATCTTGGCCCAACTCGCGCCAAAGGGGAAGCAGGCTCAGGTGCTCCTGAGGTCTCCGAGGACACTGCCGAGCGCGGCGGCGAGCATCGCTTCGCTGATCATGGTCGTTCACTGTCCGAGCTGGGCTCGATCCAGTCCGGTGGTTCAAAAGCTGGGGCCTTCGGAGTGCGATGCCCATGTCGAATACATCGCTGCGTAAAGGCCGTTGAGACTGATGAGTTCGTCGTGAGTTCCGAGTTCGGCAATGCCACCGCCCTCGATCACAGCGATCCGGTCAGCCCTCATGGCCGTGGCGAGCCTGTGAGCGATGATGATCGCCGTGCGTCCATCGAGAAGTACATCGAGCGCTGCCTCGATCTTCGTCTCCGAGCTGAGATCGAGCGATGAGGTCGCCTCGTCGAGCACGATCACTCGTGGACGAGCGAGAAACGCCCTCGCCAACGCGAGGAGTTGTCGTTCGCCGGCCGCCATCGAGGTTCCACGTTCGTGAACCAGGGAATCAAGTCCGTCGGGCATTCGGCCGAGCAGGTCGGTGAGTCCGACGAGATCGACGGCTTTGCGTAGCTCTGCGTCCGTGGCGTTCGGTGCAGCGAACCTGAGATTGTCGCCGAATGTGCCGCCGAAGAGGAATGGTTCTTGGGGGACAACGCCGAGTTGAGATCTGAGCGATCGAAGCGTCACCGTCGTCAGGTCATGACCGTCGATGGCCACCTCGCCCTGCTGCGGATCGTAGAACCGGGTGATGAGTTTGGCGATCGTCGACTTGCCGGCACCGGTTCTGCCGACGAGAGCGAAGGTCTCTCCGGCCTCGATCGTGAGGTCGACGCCGGTGAGCACAGGGGTGTCAGCGTCGTACCCGAACGTGAGGTCCTTCAGTTCTATCCTGCCGGTGATCGGGGGGAGATCGACAGCATCGGGCCGCTGAGCGACGGTTGGCTCGGTATCGAGGACGTCAGCCAACTTTCGGAGTGCCGCTGTGCCCTGTTGATAGGTGTTGTACAGCTGCACGAGCTGCTGGATCGGTGCGAAGAAGACCGTGACGTAGAGGACGAATGCCGCCAGTTCGCCGAGTTCCATCTTCCCGTCGAGCACCAGTTTCCCGCCGACGAGGAGCACGATGGCTTGGGCGATGACGCCCACCGCCTCTGTCGAGGGCGTGTAGATCGCGCCGATGCGTGCGGTGTAAAGGTTCGCGTCTCGGTATCTTCCGACCACCTCGCGGTGGGTGACCAGGTTCTTGCGGCGACGGTTGGTGGCGGCGATGACCCTGATGCCGCTCAACCCCTCGCTGAGGTCGGCGAGCAAGTCGGCGATGCGGTCTCTGACCTGGTTGTAACCACGTTCTGATGCCGTTCGGAACCACAACGTCATCGCGAGCAACGGAGGAAACACGAGGACGAGGAGGATGAGAGCAAGGGTTACGTCGTAGCTGAGCAGTATTGCCGTGACGACGACGAGTGTCAGTCCCTGAACGAGCAGGCTCGTGAAGCCTTCGGTGACGAGCTGTGTCAACGCGTCGACGTCGGATGTCATCCGGCTCAGGAGGACTCCTGCTTTCTCTTTCGTGTACCACTCGAGACTGAGGCGTTGGAAGTGGCTGAACACACGAACTCGAACCTCATACATCAGCGATTCGCCGAGTGATGCGGTCCATCTGATCCTGGCCCGGTTGATGAGGACGTGACTTGCGACGACCCCGAGATACACGCCGACGACGGCAACGAGCATTCCCTTGTTGCCGGCTCTGACTCCGTCGTCGATGCCTTTCTGCGTCAATGCAGGTCCAGCGAGCATCGCGACCGTCTCCGCGATGAGCAGGACCAGAGCGATCGTGACCTGCCACCTTCGCGGCCCGAACAGCGACCGTAGATTGAATCGATGCTGTTCCCGGGCTGTCGGGTCGAAGGCGATGTCAGCGCCGGCATGGTCGGGCTCCCTCGCGAGCACCTCATCTGCGCTTGCCTTCAGCTCCGAAGGGACACCGGCGAAAGGTAGGCCTGCTGCAGCTGAGGTCGCCGTCGCTCCTGGGCCTCCGAACGGCGATCCTGGTGGTGGTCCTCCCATTCCCATCAGCGATGGCCGTCGGAGTCGGAGGCGGCGAGGACAGCGCTGTATCGGGGCTCGGTTGCCAGCAGTTCCTGGTGGGTGCCGTCGGCCACCACTCGTCCGCCCTCGATCAGCACGACCCGATCGGCCAGGCTGATCGTTGAGAGACGGTGGGCGATGATGATGGTGGTGCGGTTCTCCATGAGCGCGAGCAAGGCTTCGTGGATCTCGGCCTCGACCTGGACGTCGATCGCGCTTGTTGCATCGTCGAGCACGAGCACGCGTGGGTTGGCGAGAAGTGTTCTGGCAATGGCGATGCGTTGACGCTGCCCGCCACTGAGGTCGTAGCCGCGTTCGCCGACGACGCTGTCGTATCCTTCGTCCAGGTCACGGATGAATGCGTGGGCGTTCGCAGCGGTTGCTGCTGCGACGACCTCGTCGCTACTCGCGTCGGGGCGGGTATAGGCGATGTTGTCGTGCACGGTCGTCGAGAACAGGAATGGCTCGTCCGGGATCAACCCCACTGCGTGGCGGAGGCTTCTGCTCGTGATGTCTCTGACGTCGTTCCCATCGATGGTGACGCGGCCCATCTGGGTGTCATAGAAACGCAAGAGCAACCTGGCAATCGTCGACTTGCCGCTGCCGGTTCGCCCGACGATTGCGACACGCTCGCCGGGGGAGATGTCGAGGTTGAAGTCGTCGAGAATGTTGCCAGAGTCGACGCCCTCTGCTCCGCCGACGATCTCGGTGCCATAGGCGAAGGTGACCGAGTCGAATGTGATCGAGCCGATCGGGTCGACCAGGTCGAAGGCCCCTCCCCGGTCGACGACGGTCGGCTGCTCGTCGAGGATCTCGAAGATTCGCTCGGCGGAAGCCTTGGCCCTTTGGCTCATCATCAACAGCATCCCGAGGAACCTGAATGGAGCCTGGAGGATGACGATGTAGAGGTTGAAGGCTACGAGGTCGCCGATGCTCAGGTTGCCATCGATGACCTCGAGTCCGCCGTAAAGCAGCATCAACGCGAGACCCAATCGTGGGATGTTCTCGATGATCGGGTTGTATCTGGCCCGTGCGTAGTGCGCTTGCATCTGCGCCCACCGCAGCCGGAACGCAGAGTCGGCGAGGTCGTTGACCTGGCGTTCCTCGGCGGCGAAGGACTTCACCACTCTGACGCCATTGATGTTCTCGTCGACCACGGTGGCGACATCGGCCATCCGAGATTGCACGATCCACGAGATCGGAAAGATGAGTTGCCGCAGCCTCTGACCGAACACGAACACGCCGGGAAGCGCGACCATCGCAACGATGGTCAGGATGATGTTGATGCTGACCATGATCGCGATGGCGATAACGAAGCTCACCAACTGCACAGCCATAATCGGCGCGAAGGTCAGGAACATCTGGACCGAGCGAATGTCGCTGTTCGCTCGGGAGATGATCTGACCTGACTGGACTCGGTCGTAGAACGAGAAAGACAGAGTTGAGAGATGCGTGTGCAGCATCGTGCGGAGTTGGTATTCGATGCGGAACGCCATCCCGTACAGGCCGTATCGATAGCCGAAGGTGAAGACGGCCCGAGTGATCCCGAGCACGATCAGCACGATGACGAATGTCGACAGGTTCGATGTGCGAGCGTCGAGTGCGTTGTCGATGGCGTTTCGGGTGACCAGAGGGACTAAGGCTCCGATACTCATCGCCACAGCAGCGAGCGCGAGTGCCCCGGACATGACGGCCCGATGAGTCCGAAGAACGGGCGAGAGCCGAGCGATCCACCCTTTCGACTGGTCAGGATCGATGCCGGAGGGTGGCTCCGGGTAACGGGTTGTCGGGGCCTCGGCTTCGAATGTCGTTGGTTCGCTCGTGGGGTGGTCCTCGCCGTGCATGGCGTGATCAACAGTCGACGTCAACTGGTCAACCGCTCGTGTAGCGAGCCGGCGAGGGCGTCTTGCCAATCGCCGAGCGAATCGACGAGGTCGTCACGCCCCGGGTCGAAGTTTTGGATGTCGCGCAATCGGTCGATGGCTGCTGTATCGGCGAGGCGAAGGAGACGCTGGCCTTCTTCGGTGATCACGATTCTCACCCGTCGTCTGTCGTCAGGGTCAGCGCTTCGATCGACGAGCGACCTGGACACCATGCCGTCGACGAGTGCGGTCAAGGACGGCGGACGTACGTGTAGCTGCGTGGCGAGACGATGGGCGGCGTCGGATTGCTTCTCCAGAAAGATCAGCAGTCGATATTGCGGCAGGGTCAGATGAACTTCGGAGAGCACTTGCTCAAGATGACGGGTGAGACGTGCCAACGCGTGTGCCGGCGAAACTCCCGCAGTAGCAGCGGGACCTTCGGTGGCGTCGAGTTCTTCGATTTGTTCCAAACTCATAACTATGAGGGTATCGAAGTAATTCGGCATCGCTCGTAGCGGCGCTACCATCTGTTGAGCCGGAAACGGCGAATCCACCGACTGATCGAGGTCCACGATCGACACGCTCATCGGCCTGCTGGCCGTCGTCGCTCTCGTCGCGGTCAATGGCTTCTTCGTCGCCGGTGAGTTCGCGCTCGTCGCGCTCGACCCTTCGCGTGTCGAGCAGCTCACCGAGCGCCGACCCCGTCGGGCGCGCATGGTCTCAGCCTTGCTCAGTCGCCTCAGTTTTCATCTAGCCGGCGCCCAGCTCGGTATCACTGTCTCGTCGCTGATCCTCGGATTCGTGGCCCAGGACGCACTGAGTCCTGTCCTCGACACGATTCCAGGCATCGACAGCTCCAGTGCTCGAGCCGGCGTCATCGCCCTGGTCATAGCGACTGTTTTCCAAATGGTGTTCGGCGAGCTCGTCCCGAAGAACCTTGCGATCGCGCGCCCGGACGGGGTGTCGTTCGCTCTCGCGCCGCTGCAGCGCACGTACGGGCTGTTGGCCCAGCCGATCATCGCTGGTTTCGACGGATCGGCGAACGCTCTGGTGCGTCGCCTCGGGATGGAGCCGGTTGAGAGCATCCGGTCGACAAGATCGCGGGACGAGATCGCACAGCTCATCGTGAGCAGCGGCAAGAGCGGGAAGCTGAACGAGGGCGAACAAGATCTCCTCATTCGCTCGATCCGGTTCGGTGATCTGGATGTCGCCGATGTGCTCACGCCACGGACCGACATGGTTGTGTTGCCCCGCGACGCGATGATCTCCGACCTGCGAGCCGCTTCGTTACGCACTGGTCATTCCCGCTTCCCTGTGTACGGAGACGACGCAGACGATGTCGTCGGCATCGCCGACGTTCGAGACGTCTTCACACTGGCACACGAGTTGCGTGACGAAACGCCGATTGCTGCCATATTGCGTGATGTCGTCGTTGTGCCAGAGAGCAGGGAGCTTTCGGAGGTCCTGACCGATCTCCGCGGCGCTCGCAATCGGACGGCGCTGGTTGTAGATGAACATGGCGGCACGGCCGGTCTGGTCACACTCGAGGATCTGCTCGAGGAGCTGGTCGGGGACATCGCCGACGAATACGACGTGCCGGCAGCTGTCACGGCAACCCCGCGGGCAGGGGCGCACATAGTTGACGGTTCATTGCACACCGACGAAGTCTTCGAGGCGCTTGGCGTCGAGATCGCCGACGGGCCGTACGAGACACTCGCCGGGTTCATGCTCAGCGCATTCGGTCGTATCCCCGAGGTGGGTGAAGCGATCGACGTCGATGGCTGGCGCTACAAGGTGCTGGTGATGGACAAGCGTCGGATCTCCAGAGTCGAGGTTCGAGCGTTGCCCCATGACGACCTGGGCACGGGCCCATGACGGCGTTCGCTATCTCGTCAGCGGTGTTCTTCGTGTTTGCGAACGGCTTCTTCGTCGCGGTCGAGTTCGCCGCTGTCGGTGCGAGAAGGACCGAGGTCGACGCCAGGGCCGAATCCGGACGCGCTGCCGATCGCGCTGCACAGCGACTGCAGCAGTCGCTGCTCTTGACGCTCGGCTCGTCGCAACTCGGCATCACGGTGTCGAGCCTGGCGCTCGGCAAGATCGGTGAACCTGCAGTTGGGCACCTGCTCGAAGATCTGTTCCACGATCTCGGAATCGGCGAGAGCCTCAGCAACACGCTTGGTTTCGCGATTGCTCTGGCCATCGTGGTGTTCATTCACACGGTCATCGGTGAGATGGTGCCGAAGAACATGACCATCGTCGATGCGGGCGCTGCGCTGCGCTGGCTCGCGCTTCCGATGGCAGGGTTCGTGTACGTCGCTCGACCGGTCGTGATCAGCCTGATCGCTGTTGCCAATGGAGCGTTGCGATTGCTACGGCTGGAGTCGGTTTCCGAACTCGATGGATCGGTGACTGCTGCTGAGCTTGGTTCCATGGTCAGGGCCTCGGCGGCCGAAGGCCTGATCGGCGTGGACGACTCGTCGCTGCTGGCCGGCGCCCTCGCGTTCGGTGAAACGAATGTCGATGCGGTCATGGTGCCCATAGCTGATGTCGACGCAGTTCCAGCCAGCGCGACGGTCGCAGAAACCGAGGCCAAGCTTGTCGAGACCGAACACACGAGATTGGTCGTGTACGAAGCCGCGATCGATGAAGTGCTGGGATTCGTCCATGGCAAGGACCTGCTGGCGATGTCAGGAGCAGCACGGGAACGGCCGCTGCCTTTCTCGGTGGTCAGACCGATGGTGCAAGTGAGGGCATCGGCGTCGCTGCCCGAGGTCGTGCTGGCAATGCGACGCCGCCAGACCCACCTCGGAGTGGTGCTGACGGACCAAGGTAACGGCGTTCTCGGCGTGGTGACGATGGACGGAGTGCTGGCCGCGCTGGTGTCGGAGCCGCCCCCAGGAGATGCGGAGAACATCGCCGCCCGGTAACGGAGAGTGTTTGACAACCACGTCGGGTGAGACAAGCCATCGGCTGTGTCGATAGTCTCTCGGTGTCGTGCGACGCTGGCTGCCCTTGCTCATCTTCGGTGCCGTTCTGGGAAGCGCTCTTCCCGCGAGCGCCCAATCGGAGCTCGAGCAGGCGCGCCAGAACGCGGAACGAGCCGCAGAGGAGTCTGATCGGGCCCGAGAAGAGGCGGCCGATGCCAGAGCGCGGGCCGATCTTGTCGTTGGCGAACTCGACGCTGCAGCAGAGATGGTTCACATTCTTGAGTTCAAGATCACGGCCGTCGGTTCTCAGGCCGCTATTGCCAGGTCAGAGCGCGATCAACTGCGCGATGACGTTGCCGATCTGTTGGTGCTGCAGTACATCTACATCGATCGAACCGAGTTTCTCGACCAAGGGGCGCCCTCCGAGCAGGTGAGAGCCAACGCACTGGCTCACTTCGCGAATGTCGGCATCGGCGACGAGATCGACCGTTTCCGCGTGGTGGCTGATGACCTGGCGAAGGCAGAGGCTGCTCTTGTCGAGCTCAGAGCGGCCGAGCAACTTGCGATTGCGACCCTCGAGATGAAGAACGCTCAACTGGTCGTAGAGATCGACGAGATGGTACGGCTCCTCGATCTTGCGGAGGCAAAGGAGCAGGAGTTCCTGAGAGAAGTGTCGCGTCTCGAAGAGGAGGAGCGGACCCGCCTCGAAGCCGAGCGCGCCGCAGCGGCAGAAGCGCGCCGCCAGGCAAGGCTCGCTCAACAGCGGGCTGCGCAGGTCGAGCTCGACCGTCGGCGAGCTGAGACCGACACTGTCTCGGCAACCTCGGAGCCACCGACGACAACGACGACCTCCGCAGCCGCAGCCGCCACGACGACGACAGTCGAGACGACTTCGCCGGCCGAAGCACCGGTCACGACAGCGCATTCCCCGGCAGGTGACGGGTCGACGTCGACGACCTCTGCTCCTACAACGACGACGACCACAGCACCGCCCCTGCAGACAGGTTTCCGGTGTCCGATCGACGGCCCCACGACGTTCTTCGACTCGTGGGGAGCAGCACGATCCGGCGGTCGACGCCACAAGGGTGTCGACATGTTCGCTCAACGGGGGACTCCCGTCGTGGCATCTGTCTCGGGGGTGGTCCGTCAATCGAGCCGATCAGCCCTCGCCGGGCTGGCCTTCTATCTCGATGGCGATGATGGCAACGTCTACTTCGGTGCGCATCTCGACTCGTTCGGTGAAAGTGGGAGAGTCGCCGCGGGAACGGTGATCGGGACCGTGGGCAACACAGGCAACGCCAGGTTCACTTCACCTCACCTGCATTTCGAGATCAAGCCAGGCGGTGGTGCTTCGGTCAATCCAACAGGGACGGTCCGCGCCGCGTGCTGATCGTTGTCGAAGAAGGTGGAAGGCAAAGACTTGTCGAGATCGCCGTGAACGATCGCGGTGCAACGTTCGACCACGTCGCTGAAGCCGCGTCGCTCGACCACAGCAATGGTTGGTGGGTCGATGGGTGCGTCATCGAGCCATCGAGCAAGATCGAGGGTCTGATCAGTCACGGGTCGGTCGTGTCTGACACCGAACCGGTGAAGGATCCGATCGACTCCGCCGGCCTGTTTCTCGAGCAGATTGCCGGTTCTGATGTCGGCTGGGTGGGACAGCTTCGGCGCGGTCCAAACGTGCTTGGCCGCAGCCCCGACGTCGAGTTGGTTCGAGACGATTCTTCGACTTCGGGTCGGCACTGCCGCATCGAGCGGAGCGATGACGATTCCGTGGTTGTCACTGATCTTGGCTCGCGTAACGGCACGCGGGTCGGTGGCCGCAGAGTCGAACAAGCTGAACTCGATGTGGGTCAGCTCTTGTGGGCCGGCAACGGTGTGTACCGGCTCCGTCGGTTCGATTCGCAGCGTCCGTTCCTCGCTGCGTCCGAGACGGGAGAGTTCGGATATCTCTCGTTCAACCGTCCGCCGCGACAGAACCTCGTCGAAACTCGGAAGGCGGTTGATGCGCCGGAGATCACCTCCGGCCACGTCGCGCCTTCGCCCACGCTGAGCATCGCTGCGATCCTCGCGCCCATCGTGATGGCGGCGGCGATGGTGTTGGTCCTCGGCGGCCTGCGCTTTGTGTTGTTCGCTCTTTTGAGTCCTGTGATTGCCGTCGCCACGTGGTTCGAGAACCGGCATCGGGCCAGAAGGTCCGAAGCAAGCAGGAGCGAACGAACGGCTGCTGCAGTGCGGGAATTCGAGGCGAGCATCGAAGACGAGCTCGTGCTCGAGCATCTAAGACGATGGATCGAGCAGCCGGACGCCGCCGATCTTCTCCGTTGGCTACGCGGGCCGTCGACGCGTCTCTGGGAACGAAGGGGACGTGATGCAGATGCCATGGAGATCGCTGTCGGTGTTGGTGATGTCGAATGGTCGCCGGAGGTCATCGGCTCCTTCGACGCGACGGTGCACGGAGCACGCGGTTCGCCGACGCTCGCCGACGTACCGATTTCCGTGGGCATCGGGCCGGGGCATGTCGTCGGGATCGTCGGCCCCGTCGATGTGGCGCGCAGCATCGGCAGGGCGCTCTTGCTGGGTGCCGCCGCCACATCCGGCCCAAGCGATCTCCGAACCGTGGTGATCGCCAGTGAAACCGCAATCCACGACTGGGGCTGGGCCGCGTGGCTGCCGCACGCCGCTGATGATGATGGCCTGCTCGGTCGGCCATGGGTGATCAGAGCTGACGAGCTTGGGGCAGCCGCTGATGCTCTCGCTGCTCTCCCTGTGCGAGCGTTCGGGCTCATCGCCATCGACGCGCCTTCAGCGACCTCGATGCGCAACAGCGTCGCCAGGCAACTTTTCTCGCGGCGGAGCGATGCCTGGGGCGGAATTGTGGTGGCCGAGCGCGAGGACCAACTGCCGTCTGAGTGCACGTGTGTGGTGACGATCGATGATGACAGCGGCCGCGCGACGGTTCGGTTGCCACGAGTCGGCGTGGCCGTTCACGACGTGCAGACGGCAGGTGTCACCCGCGAAAGAGCGGTCGTCGCGGCGAGGGCATGCGCTCGACTGGAAGACCCCGATGTGCCACCCGGCGCATCGTCACTTCCTGCCTCGGTAGCGCTCGGCGACGTCGTCGGAGCCGAAGCACTGTCAGGTCGTTCGTCGTTGAGGTCGCTTCCATGTGTGCTCGGTGTCGGTCGTGGTGGCCCGCTGTCGATCGATCTCGTCGCCGAAGGTCCGCACGCGTTGATCGCCGGCACCACCGGTTCAGGAAAGAGTGAGTTGCTCAGAACGCTGGTCACGTCGCTCGCGATGAACACTTCGCCACGCGAGCTGAACTTTGTGCTCATCGACTACAAGGGCGGCAGCGCGTTCGACGCGGCCGCTGACCTGCCGCATGTAGCTGGCATCGTCACCGATCTCGATGAACACCTCTGTCGACGTGCACTGGTGTGCCTCGAGGCAGAGCTCGAACACCGTGAGCGTGCTCTCAGGGCCACAGGTATCGGCGATATAGCCGATGTCACCGATTCGGCGCTGGCGCGACTGGTGGTGGTCATCGACGAGTTCGCCACTTTGGCTGCCGAGCTACCCGACTTTCTCGACTCGCTGGTGAGCATCGCCCAAAGGGGGAGAAGTCTCGGGGTTCACCTGGTATTGGCGACGCAACGACCCGCCGGAGCGGTGAGCGATAACATCAGGGCCAACACGAATCTTCGCATCTGTCTTCGTGTGCAGGACGCGGCGGACTCCATCGACGTGATTGGCGTCGACGACGCGTTGCGGCTCCCGCGGTCAGTGCCCGGGCGGGCCTTGGCGAGGCTCGGTCACGCCGACACGGTGCTGTTCCAGAGTGCCCACGTGACAAGGGCGACAGTGGGCACCCGACCTCGCCCCGTCGAACTCGCCAGCTCGGCGGCAGATCCGGCAGGCATCAGCACTCTCCACAAGGTCCTCGGCGACCCGTCCCGATGGGTTGACAGTTGCGGGGGCTTAGAACTTCGTCGGCCCTGGCCTGATCCGGTACCGACTCGCATTGGTGCCAGGGAGCTTCGCGATCTCGCGATCGATTCGAGACAAGGGGCCCGAATCGACGTCGCCATCGGAGACGACCCGGAGCGGCAACGATGGGTGCCTTTCGGATGGGACCTCACTGTCGGAAACCTCCTGGTCCTCGGGTCTCATGGGTCGGGCGCGGCAGACGCGCTCGACCTGCTCGTCGCGACGGCAGCGACCCGATGGTCTCCTTCGGAGTTGCATGTACACCGGATCGAGTTGCTCGCCCCAGGCGATTCGCGCTCGGAGTTCCCCCACGAAGCAGGGGTGGTTGGAAGGGGTGATGACGAGAAACTCTCGCAACTGGTTCACCGGCACGTCTCAGCCATCGAAAGGCGCGTTGTCTCGGGGCAGCGCGAAGAGCCCCTCCTACTGTTGGTCATCGATGACCTGGGTGGTCTGCTCCACGACCAGCAGTCGGCTGGTGGTATTGCGGTGGTGGAATCGCTCAGGAGGGTGTGGACCGATGGGCCGGCTGTGGGCGTGCACATGGCCGTCGCCGCTGACCGCGCCGGCGCGGTGCCGACTGCGTGGAGTTCTTCGGTCGCCCAGAAGTGGCTGTTTCGCCTGGCAGACCCAGGTGACTATCAGATGGTCGGGTTGCGTTCGGATGATCTGCCCTCGTTCACCAGGGGGAGAGGAGTCGACGCGTCGGGCGTCGAGTTCCAGCTGATCGACCCGACAACGCTCGACAGTCCAAGCGTCGGGCCAGAGGATGCAGGACCTCGACCGCTGCGTTCGCTCTCCGAGGGCGTGGGCCGGGCAGAGCTTCCCGTCGCGTCGGTCGTCTCGCATCCGTGGAGTGTTCCGGTCGGACTCGACCTGACGACGCTCGACGTGGTCGCACTCCAGGTTCACGAGGGCGAGCACGTGCTGATTGCCGGCCCGGCCCGCAGCGGTGTCTCGAATGCACTCGGTCTCGTCGGAGCGCAGCTCGCGTCGAGCCACAACATCCTGGCTCTCTGTCACGGTTCGGTAGCCGATGCGCGTAATGCCAGATTCGTGACCAGCCTCGGAGGAATTCTCGCGCACGACTCCATCGAGTCTGCGATGTCTGCTCTCGCCTCCGCAATGGAACCCTGCGTGTTGGTGATCGATGACGCCGACAGGTTCGGGGACGAGGTCGAAGCGCTCCTCGCGTCGGATCGAGTTGGTTGCGTGGTTGCCGGTGGTCGCACCGATCAGCTTCGCTCCAGGTTCGGACACTGGACGTCTTACTCACGCTCTTCGAGAAGTGGCTTGCTTCTTCGGCCCGACGTCGATCTCGATGGCGATCTGTTCGGCCTGCGCCTCAACAGGTCGGCCAGGCGTCCGGACCGACCGGGATCTGGCGCCGTCATCGTCGAGGGCGTCGATCGCGTCATCCAAGTCGCTATCTAGACCTGTGGCGGAACCGGATCCTAGTCTCACGCGACAGATCGTCGGTATGTTTCATGATATTTCATGTGATTTAATTAGACATCACCACAGTTCAGTTTCCTAGCGGAGGCTGCAGACACAAGGAGTATTTCCATGACCCGAGTTCTCTCCACCGACCAGGCCCGTGCCTCGATCGACCGAATTCGTTCTCTAGCGAACGACCAACTGACGTCAGATCTCAGCGCTCTCCAGGCAGAGGGTTCCACTCTCAGCGACCCGAACATCTGGGATGGTCTGGAAGCCGCAAGGTTTCGCGGCGACACGTGGCCCTCGGTCGACCGTGCATTGAAGCAAGCCGTTTCGGCCCTCCAGTCACTTCAGCAGCAGGCGCAGTCGATCAACCAGAACATCATGGCCGCCGGTGGAAACGCCTGATCGCCCTGCATCGCGGGAGTCGCGACCGGCGTGGCAGCCGAACTGGGCCGATGTCCATTTCAATCATGCTGCAGCCATGGAAGCTGCTTCGGCGCTTCGAGCGGCCGCTCGACGGCTCGACGCTCAAGCGGCGCGGCGCGCCGAACTGGCCGCCAACGCAGACGAGCAGTGGAGCGGAGGCCATCGCGACGCCTGGTTCGACAACTACGACCGGCTCAGATCGGACACCACCGAACTGGCAACTCGCCTCAGAGCGAACGCATCGACGATCGAAGCAGCATCTGACGCCGCCGCGTACGAACAATCGCTTCGCGAACAACAACGCAGCGATTGGCTACGGCTACAGGAAATCCGGCGTCAACGTGAGACCGCAGAGAGCGCTGGCGCCGAACGTCCCGCACCGAATCTTGTGACGGGGCCGGTGCCTGCTCTCGTGAGGCAACATGTCGGGCTGCTCTGAGAGCCGATGGTCCTCAGGCACCCATGGCGTGATAGCCGCCGTCGACGTGAACGATTTCACCCGTCGTGGCTGGAAACCAGTTCGACAGCATGGCCACGGTGCTGCGGGCTACGGCAGCTTGGTCGTTCACGTCCCAGCCGAGCGGAGACTTGCCGGACCATGCGTCTTCGAACGCTGCGAACCCCGGAATGCTCTTCGCTGCCATCGTCCTGATAGGACCGGCCGAGATCAAGTTGACGCGAACGCCGTCACCGCCGAGATCTCGGGCCAGATACCGCGCCGTCGATTCGAACGCAGCCTTCGCCACGCCCATCCAGTCGTACGCCGGCCACGCAACGGTTGCGTCGAACGTGAGGCCGACGACAGAACCCTTGGCCTTGGCCAGTAGCGGATGCATGGCTGCTACCAGTGCCTTCAGCGAGAAGGCGCTGATATTGACTGCGACGGCGACATCCTCCCACTCGGTGTTCATGAAGTTCCCACCGAGGCAGCTCTCCGGTGCGAATCCGATGGCGTGAAGAACACCGTCGAGTCGGCCCCACCGTTGCGTGAGGTCCGCTGCTACTGCCTCCAATTGTTCCGGGTCAGTCACATCGAGTTCGAGGACGTCCGGTGTGACCGGCAACTTCCTCGCTGTTCGCTCGGTGAGTCGGAGCCCTCGGCCTGCTCCTGTCAGCACGATCTCAGCGCCTTCTTCGATGGCCAGGTCGGCAACGGCGTAGGCAAGAGATGCGTCGGTGAGGACGCCGGTGATCAGCAGTTTGCGACCGTCGAGAATTCCCATGGGTGATGAACCTCCGTCTGAAATGACTCGACCGGACTTTCGGACGTTACATTGCTCAGGCTTTGATCGGTCCTGCAAGCTCGATGAGCTACTGACGTGAGAGATATGATGGAGATCGGAATTGTCGGCGGAACTGGCCCTGCCGGGACGGCTCTCGCCGCAAGGCTTGCCTCGGTCGGTCTTACCGTTTTTCTCGGGTCCCGATCGCGCTACCGGGCCATGGAGGCTACCGACGGCGTGCTCGAACGCTGGCCGGACCGGGAGCTCGACATCAGGGCCGTCGACAACCACGGCGCTGCCGGCGCGAAGTTCGTCGTGCTCGCGACGCCATGGGAGGCCGCAGCGGTCACGGCGCGGTCCGTAGAGGACCAGCTCTCAGGAAAGATCGTCGTCACGATGGCCAATGCGCTCGAGCGTGTTGGGAACGAGTTCATCCCCCTCATCCCGCCCCGCGGCAGTGTGGCGGCAAGCGTGCAGGCCGTGGTGCCGAAGTGCAGGGTCGCCGCCGCCTTCCAGCACGTCCCCGCCAACGAACTCGGCGATCTCGATCATCCTGTCGAGAGTGATGTGTTGATCTGCAGTGATCACCGAGAGGTTGCCACTGAAGTGGCGGAGCTGGTCAATCTGATCCCCGGGTTCAGGGCCTTGGATTGCGGTGAGTTGTCGAACGCGACCGCGATCGAAGCGTTCACCGCGGTGTTACTGCAGTTGAACGTGAGGTACAACACCCGCGTCGCGCTGAAGCTCATCGGCATTCCCGACGACGTCTGACCGGTCCGAACGGCCACGCTGATGGAGATGATGAGCGACGTCGGAAGCCCTATGCGGTTGTACGAGACGCGGTCGCGACGCATCGTCGACTTCGTGCCTCCCGAAGGTCCTGTGCGTATGTACACATGTGGGATCACGCCTTACGACGCGACACACGTCGGTCACGCAGCGACGTTTCTGACCTTCGACGTTCTACAGCGACGGCTCAGAGACCGCGGCCACGAGACTCGATGCGTCCGCAACATCACCGACGTCGACGACAGCATTCTTGCCAGAGCGGCCCAACTCGGGGTGCACTACCTCGATCTAGCGGCAGGGGCGCTCGCAACGTTGGAGGCCGACATGGCCGCGCTTGGCCTGCTTCGTCCCTGGAGCGAACCGCGGGCAACGTCAGCCATCTCTGATGTTCGCTCTTTCATCGGCAGCGTGCTCAGCAGCGGTCATGCCTATGAGGCCGAGGGCTCGGTGTTTTTCGACGCATCGTCGAGCCCCTCGTTCGGTCAGCTGGCGGGTCTCGACTGGCTCGAGATGGCTGAGCGTGGAGCCGCGGCTGGCGAGGTCGTAGGGGCTGGCAGGAAGCATCCGCTCGACTTCGTGTTGTGGCATCGCTCAGGAGCTGGAGAACCGAGCTGGGATTCGAGATGGGGCGCCGGGCGCCCTGGCTGGCATGTCGAATGTTCGGCGCTGGCGCTGCGTGAACTCGGGCCGGTGATCGATCTCCACGGTGGAGGAAGCGATCTCATCTACCCGCACCACGAATGTGAGAACGCCCAGTCGGAAGCGGTGACTGGCGGTGGTTTCGTCCGACACTGGATGCACGTCGCGATGGTCCACCGCGACGGTGAGAAGATGGCGAAGTCAGCTGACAACCTGGTGTTCATCCGCCACCTCAGGAGTCAACACGACCCGATGGCCATCAGGCTCGCTCTGAGCTCTGAGCACTACCGCTCTGAGTGGGAGTGGAACTCGGAACTCGTTGTCGCGGCTGAACGCAGACTGGCCACGTGGCGTGCCGCAGGCAGCGGGGTCGCGGCCCTCGAAGACGTTCGCGACGCGCTCGACGATGACCTTGACACGCCTGGCGCGGTCGCGGCCATCGACGCTGCGGCCCGGCACGGCCGCGGAGTGAGCGAGTCGATGCGACTGCTGGGTCTTTCGTGACGTCGCGATCCGGACCGGTAGTTCGTTGCGCCGCGGTTTCGGTCCTCGCTGCCATCGTTGTGACTTCGGGCATCACGATGGATTCGACGTCGGCCGACGCTGTGCCTGTTCTCTCAGAGCTGAACGTCGAACGGTCGGCTGCGAAGATCGCGGAGCTGCTGCAGCAGAGGTCGGAGACCGTTTTGAATGCCGATGTCGATGCGCACATGGCGACGCTTGCTCCGAGCGCAGGTCCCTCGGTGTGGGCCACTGAATCGCGGCTGGTTTTCGGAGCGGAAACCATTGGTCTCGTCACCTACGTGGAGGCGCTGGCCGAGCCGGTTGTCGATCTCTCCCCGCCAGGCGCCAACGTGATCGACGGGAATCGAGCCATCACCCTCGAGATCAAACGAACGATGCGCATCGGTGATTTCGACGAACGCGATCACATCTCATCACTGTTCATGACTTTCGTGCATGTCGATGGGGCCTGGAAACTCCACGGCGATCACGCCTTGTCGAGTATTGGTCTGGCCGGCGACCGAGAGCTGTGGGAACTGTACGACACCGAGATCGTGCGACGCGAGACCGTCGTGGTCGTCGGAACCGCCAGCCGAGCTCGGCTCACCGCCTTGGCCGACCTGACCGAGGACGCCATCGATCGTTTCGAACGGAGTTGGCCTTGGCCGTGGGCCGGTCGGGTGGTGGTGATGGTGCCTGCGAGAAGCGAGGAGCTCGAAAGGCTGATCCAGCCGATGATCGACGTATCGAAGTTCGTCGCCTTCACGACCCTGTCCGTCGATCGATCCGAAGGATGGTTCGTCGTTGCTCCCCGAATCGTTGCCCAGGAGGGAAACCTGGCGTTGAGGAGCCCTGCGCGCCAGATCGACATTCTCGTCCACGAACTGACCCACATGGCGAGCGTGACAGCGTCAGGACCGGCAACGCCGCTGTGGGCGCACGAGGGCTTGGCCGAGTGGGTCACCGCCGGGCGCCCGAGCAGCAATAAGGGTGCGCTTGAGTTACCCGACCTGCATCTCTTCAGAACGGGTAGCTCGGCTGAAATTCGACAGGTTTACGACCAGGCTGCCGACACGATGCAACGGATCGCAGGCAGCTTCGGCGACGAAGCGCCGTGGGAGCTTTTTCAGCACATCGGTGCTGCGGTGCGGGTGGCGGGAACGAATGACCACATCCTCGATCGGGCGCTTCGGGCCGTGACCGGCTTCACCCTCGAAGAACTGACGCGATGATGGAGATGCAAACGGCAACCACTAGCCGCTGCTCCAAGGGGAACCCGACGTGACCGATCGACTTGAACGCCTGTGGGCGGGGTGGCGAGGCGACTACGTCGGAGGCGAGTCAGTCAAATCCGATGCCAGAGACCCCTCCGAGTGCGTGTTGTGCGGCGTCATGGCCGAGTTGGGGGGCGTGGCAGCAATCCAGTCGGTCCACCGCGGTGAGACCATTGATGTGGTGCTCAACCTCTACCCGTACAACAACGGCCACATGCTTGTGCTCCCGAGGCGTCACATTGCACGTGTCGACGATCTCCAGTCAGAGGAGCATGACGAGTTCTGGTGGTGTGTCCGCATCGCGACCAGGACCCTCGAGAGGTCATATGAACCCGACGGCGTGAACGTCGGTGTCAATCAGGGTCGCGCCGCCGGAGCTGGCGTGCCGGGACACGTCCACGCGCACGTGCTGCCGAGGTGGTCGGGGGACACGAGCTTCACGACATCGGTGGCAGGCACCAGGGTCATTCCAGAGGCGCTCGATGTGAGCGGAGAACGACTTCGGGCCGCCTGGGGGTAGTTCGGCCTCGACAACACCGTTTTTGACAACAGGGGAGCGACGTGTGTACCGGTATCGTGTCCGGCGTGTCAGAGCAGCATGAGCCCGCCGACGAAAAAGACCTGAGTGACGTCGTCGATGAGCTCCCTGAGGATCTCGACCGCGAGTTCTCGACACCCTATGAGTTTCCCGACAACAAGCGACGACGCGTCCCTGGTGTGCTGTACATCGTTCTCGCCGCCATCACTTTGGTCGTGACCTTCACTGCCGGAGGCGATGCGATCCTCGTCAATCGAGGTCTCGTGATCGGAGCAATCGCCTTGATCGTCATCGGCCTCTATCACCTGCTCGCAGCCGTCCCGCTCATTCACGACGAGAACGATGCCCTCGTCGTGGCGACGAGGTCCGTCGGATTTCCTGTCGGTCATGCTTCGGCTCAACTCGGGTGGCGGGGACTGCGGAGTCGTCCTGTCTGGAAGATCCTTCTGTACTCGGCCGAGGATCCGCCTGAGCAGCGAGGCCTGGTGCTTGTCGACGCGGCCACTGGCTGCACTATCGACCAACTAGTCGAGGCCAATCCCGAGGACTGGACCGGTCTGGCCTCGGCTGATGGCACGTTTCTGACCGGAGGGAATCAGGTGGTGGACGGTGAAGGTCTTACCGCTGGCGATGACGTGAACTGAGCTCGGTCCCATACGCTCAAGCAACCGCCGCCGCGACCTCGTCGTGCAGTGGCGACATCACACGCGAGTCATACGGCTCCGGAGGAGAACATGTTCGACGGATACTGGCGCAAGGGCGTTGACCAGGTCGTGAAGCCGATCGGCAAGAGTCTTCATCGGGCTGGTGTCAATGCAGATGTCCTGACTGTGATCGGGCTGTTGATGTCCGCCCTCGCCGCGTTCATCATCGGATCGGGCTCGCTCAAGTTCGGGCTGGTGGCGCTGATCGCATCGGCGGTTCCTGACCTTCTCGACGGCCCTGTGTCTAATGCGGCGGGAACTTCGTCGAAGCGCGGAGCCTTCTTCGATTCGACGGCCGATCGTGTCACCGATGCGTTCCTCCTCGGAGGTGTTGCGTGGCATCTGGCTTCAACCGACGGTGGGACGGCTGCGATCCTGCCTTTCGCGGTGATGGCTGCCAGTGCGCTGATCTCCTACATGCGGGCGAAGGCCGAGAGCCTCGGCTACGACGCCAAGGGCGGCATCATGGAGCGCGCCGAGCGCATCATTGTTCTGGCCTTCGGTCTCTTGTTCGAAGTCATCCTCGTCCCTGTGCTGTGGGTGATGCTCGTCGCGACACTGTTCACCGCTGGGCAACGATTCAGGAAGGTGTGGAAGCAGGCATCGGTCGATCGTCCGACGTCGCAGCCACGACCGGAAGCTGTGGCGCGGCGCCGGTCCCGCACATCGCGCCGACCAGATCGCAAGCGCGAAAAGCGCGCCGATCAGTCCTGAGGCCGATCGGAGCTCGAAGCTGATGACGTTCGGTCAACGCATCATCGTCGCGATCTACAAGCTCGGCTTCGCTGTCGCAGGCTTTCTTCCTGACCGGCTGGCGAACTGGTTGCCGCGGCCGGTCGGGGTTGTCTGGGCCCTTCTGTCGCGACGAAAGGCTGCGATGCTCGGTCGGCACATGCGAAGGGCGATGCCTGCCGCGACCGACAGCGAGCTTCGGGTAGCGGTGAAGAGCGGCTTCGAGTCGTACGTGAGGTACTACGTCGAGTCCTTTCGATTGCCGAAGCAGACGTCTGAGCAGGTCGATGCCGGCTTCCGCGTGATCGGATATGGCCATATCGAGGCGGCTCTCGCTGAAGGCAACGGTGTGATTCTCGCATTGCCACACCTGGGCGGATGGGAGTGGGCCGGCTTCTGGCTGACCCAGGTGAAGGGCGTCGCGGTGTCGGTGGTCGTCGAGGCGCTCAAGCCCCAAGAACTCTTCGACTTCTTCGCCGACTTCCGAGGTGAGCTCGGAATGAACGTCATCGCCGCCGACGCGAAGGCAGCCGGCAAGGTTGCTTCTTCGCTCGCACGGAACGAGGTCGTGTGTCTTCTCTCCGATCGCGACGTCACCGGGGGAGGCGTGCCGGTGATGTTCTTCGACGAGGTGACCGATCTTCCGGCAGGGCCGGCGCTGCTCGGTCTTCGTTCAGGGGCTCCGGTTCTCCCAACCGCCGTGTACTTCGAGCCGAATGGGATGCACTACGGCGTGGTCAAGGCGTCGCTCGATCTCGACCGTCATCACAAACGTATTCGGCAGGACGTTGTTCGGGTCACTACCGACTTGGCCGACGGTCTCGCCGCCCTCATCCGGTACGCGCCAGAACAGTGGCACCTTCTGCAGCCGAACTGGCCGTCCGACGAAACTGTGTGAAGCCGTTGCCTGCCTCAACCACTGTCGGGCACGGCGCGCAGTTTGAGCGGAATGTGCCCTGATGACTCGCCTGCGAGTTCGACCGACACCGTGTAGCTGCCCGGTGTCTCGAATTTGAAGCCCAGCAGATTGAACACCAGCGGCAGGGGAGTGGTGTCTTCAGGTGACACGCCGTCCTGCTTGTTGGCCCGTGCTTGGCCTCCCACCAGCTGCTTCAGCAAACTTCGTCCCTCGTTAATCAGGGCTACCACCTTCGCCATAGTGCCCGGAGGGCACACGGTGGCCCCCGCGAAATACAGATCCCGGTAGATCAGGATCCGGAGGTCGAGTTCGGCGATAGGTCCTGAGATCGCACCGGATGTGGCGAAACGACCACCTCGTCGGAGAAGCGGCACCATCGCCTCAAACACGGTCCCGCCAACGACGTCGGCCACCGCGTCGATCAGCCCGTTTGGGGCAGCCTCTGGAACCTGCTCGGCAAGGTTCGTAGCGTCTCGATCGATCACCGCGGAAGCTCCGAGAGCGAGGAGCTCCGTCGACTTTGACATTGACGCAACCGCGATAATCGTCGCCCCGCGCTCACGGCTACAGCCCTACTTTCGGCGCAGACTGAGCGGCGAGTTGGCCCAGACAAGCACCGCGTCATGAGCAGACGTGTTTTCGTACCGGTGGGGAAGATCGCCAGGGAACGAGAAGCTGTCGCCCGCGTCGAGCACGAAGGTGGCGCCGTCGACTGTCAGCTCGATCGTGCCTTCGATGATCAGGCCGGCCTCCTCGCCTTCGTGGACCTGGAGGTCGTCGCCAGTGCTCCCGCCGGGGGCGTAGCGCGACTGCCCCAAGGCGAGCTGTCCATCGAGCGATGCCGACAGGAGATGGTCCTCAAAACCGAGGTAGTCCGTCCCGGCCATACCTGAGTAGGTGAGTCGGCGGCGACGATGCGACCGCACAACAAAGGGCTGCTCCTCGGTCGGGGCGGCATCAACATTGTTGAAGAACCAGCCAACCTGCACATCGAGGGCTTCCGCTATGTCTTGCAGCGACGTCAGCGACGGCTTCGACACCCCGCGTTCGATCTTGGAGAGAAAGCTGAGCGATAAGCCAGAAGAATCGGCGAGATCGGCAAGCGTCAGTTCTCGCGCTCGGCGCAACTGGCGAATCTCCCGGCCCAGCGCCTCCAAAGGGTCATCGGCAAACAGTTCCGCTTCTGCTTCAACTATTGGCATAAAGAGGATAATATATGGCATCTAATTGTCTTGCTAAGGTGTAAATCGCGGTCGCCAGAAAGAGATGAGCTCCAGATGGAAGAGACCTCGTATCACAAGCCGGAACGCTGGAATGATCCGACCAACAAGATCTTCAAACACCAAGTCGGGTTCACAAGCCCGCCCCACGACTGGGACGCTGCACCATCGGACTTCCTTCGGATCGCTCCCCCGAGCGTGGGCGTACACGGGAGGATGCTCCACACGCCGGTGTACGCCCACACGCTGAGTCAGCGAAAAGACAACTTCCACCTTCTCGAGGAGTTCGCTGAGTCGATGGCCAATAATGGTGCCGACGTCATCGGCCAAGTCGGCTCCAACTGGGTTCACGCCTCCGGCACTGACGCCAGCGACATCCGAGCATTCTGCGATCGAGTATCGACCACGTACGAGACACCGTTCCACATGGCAGGGATGACACTCGTCGACGCCGCTCATTCGCTTGGCGCAGAGAAGGTCGCTCTCAACTCCGTGTACTACTGGCCCGACTGGCGCGATGGACTCGCGGGCTTTCTTCGCAGCGGCGGGCTCGACGTCACCTACGCCGGGAACTTCGTTGACCTTGGTCTGTACGACGACCAGCAGTGGGTCAACGACCAACATTGGATCTTCCCTGGCGAGGCCGCAGTGGAGTCTGTCGTTCGCACAGCCGAACAGGCACCCGACGCCGAAGTCATCTTGATCAACGGCATGCCGAACTTCCGCGATGCCAACGGTGTGCCCCGCCGCTCCGTGAGCAACATCGACGCGATGGAAGCTGCCGTTGGCAAACCCGTCATCGCCAGCGACACCACGCTCTACTGGGCGATCTTCAAGACGCTCGGCATCGCCCCCGACCACGCTCCCGGCAAACTTCTGAGCTCCCTCGGCTAATGCATCCCATCCATGTGCTCTGGGCGACGCCACGTACGACGTCAACAGCCTTCGAGTGGATGATGCGCATGCGCGGTGACATGGCGTGCTTCCACGAACCCTTTGGCCTCGCCTGGTACCAGGGGTCCGACGCACGCGCGCGCCGAGGCTGACCGCCCACAGCCCGCGACGGCCCGACGTGAGCTTCGACACGGTGCTGGCCGATATCGAGCAGGCCGCAGCCACGCGGCCGGTGTTCTCGAAGGACATGCCGCAGTTCACTTCGCACCGATGGACCGAAGACTTCCTCGACCGATTCGAGCACAGTTTCCTGATCCGGGATCCAGCGAAGGTCATGACGTCGCTTCACCGCAGCTACGAAAAGAACGGCGACTCGGAAGGTTTCACTGACCTCGAACTCGGGTTCGAGCAGCAGCGCCAGCTCTTCGATCGCCTGCTCGATCGAGATGGCACGGCACCGGCCGTCATCGATAGTGACGACCTCCTCGAGAACCCCGAGGCGATGGTGAGCCGGTATTGTGCGGCGATCGGTATTCCGTTCATCGCAGAGGCATTGTCGTGGGAGCCGGGCGATCGCGGCGAAGTCCTCTGGTACGACAGCAACGACAACGTGTGGCACGAGTCGCTGAAGAACAGCGACGGACTTCGGCCCCAGCCGCGCACCGAAGCCGACATCAGCACGCTTCCTCCCCACCTACTGCGCCAATACGAAGCGTTTCTCCCGCACTACCACCACCTGCACGCCCATCGGATCCAGGTCGGCTGAGGCCCAACTTATGGATCGACTCGAAGCCCTGGACGAAGCGGTCGCTCTTATCGGCGAAGAGGGAATCGCTGCTGCGCGAGCTCCGATTGAGGAGGCATCCGGTCTCCCCAACGCCGCGTACAACTCCCAAGATTGGCTCAGCCTCGAGCGAGACCGGGTCTTTTCTCGCACCTGGATCTTTGTCGCGGCCGAGGCCGAATTCGAGTCTGTCGGAGCCCAAAAGCCGGTCGAAGTAGCGGGCGCACCGGTGTTGCTCGTTCGCGCCGCGGCGGGTATCAACGCGTTCCACAACGTATGCCGGCATCGTGGTGCGCAGCTTGTGGATGCCCCGTGCGAAAAGGCAACGGTCACTTGTCCATATCACCAGTGGACCTACGGACTCGACGGTGATCTTCGCTCTCGTCCCCATTTCGGTGGCCCCGGCATCAATAGTCGCTTCAATGGCGACGCCGGCCCAAACCTGGACCTTCTCCCGGTCAGATGCGAGACGTGGAATGGGTGCGTGTTCGTCAACCTCAATGGCTCAGCCGAGCCGCTAGATCAGTGGATTGCGCAATTCGTCGAGATCGCTGGGGAGTACGACCTGACGACGGTTCGTTGGGCGGGCAAGATCGACTTCGAGGTGAATGCCAACTGGAAGTTCGTGTTCGAGAACTACATGGAGGGCTACCACGTCTTCTCGCTGCACCCAGCCCTGCTGAAGCATGCACCAATGAATACGCGATGGTCGGGAGAATGGGTGGATTCCGTTTTTCACAACGGCTACATCGCCCCTCGGCTCACCGCTGGCCGTGGCGATGAACTCCCCCACTATCCCGGGCTCACCGACGAACAGACGCGAGCAGGTCGGTGGTTCCTCGTCTTCCCAACCTTTGGAGTCGAGATATTCGCCGATCAATTCTGTGTTCTCACCGCAAACCCGATCGCACCTGGTTGCACACGCGAGGAGATCCACATCTTCCTGATCGGCGACGAAGCAGCGACCGGTGATCGCTACCTCAAAGCTCGGGAGAGCATGTTTGCCATGTGGGATGCCTTGAATCGTGAGGATCTCGACGCGCTCGAACGCCTGCAGAGAGGTCGCCGATCCCCCGCCTACGACGGCGGGCGTCTCTCCCCATATTGGGAAGTCCCTACCCATCAGTTGGGCGCTCATGTGATCGACGCGATTCTCCGCTGATGGATTTCCCGGAGTTGTTCTCGCCAACTGACATCCGCAGTATTCCGCTCAAGAACCGACTCTTTTTTGGGCCCCACGGCACAGGGATGTCGGAGGGCGGGTTCCTTGGGGCCCGCCAGATCGCCTACTACGAGGCACGAATCCGTAACAACATCGGTTTGATCTTCACCGAAGCACATCACGTCGAGCCGCTCGAGGGGATTGTCTATCCGACCTGTTCGGCGGCGACCGACGCTTGCATCCCCGCTCTCGCCGAGATGGCGGGATTGTGCGGGGCCAACGATGTGCGTCTCTTCGGCCAGCTCTTTCATGAAGGCCGCTCGGCGCTCAGTCTGCGAGATGGCCGTCGGGAGGTGACCGTGGGCCCATCGGCGATTCCTGACGAGCGTCACCACAACGTTCCTCGGGCAATGACGGTCCCGATGATCGAAGATCTTGTCGGGCACTTCGCGGCCGCGGCCGAACGCATGGTTCGAGCTGGTGTCGATGGGATCGAGATTCTTGTCGGCATGGGGTACCTGCACGCGCAGTTCTTGTCTCCGCATATCAACCAGCGCACCGACGAATACGGCGGCTCGGTTGCCGGGCGCCGAAAGTTCCTGGAGAAGACCTTGATTGCGGTTCGTGACGCCATCGGTGACCGACCTGCTATTGGATTCCGAATCGTGCCTGAAGACGATGACCCCGACGGACTCGAGCTGGAGGAGTCCGTGGCGCAGTGCGTAGCGATCGCGGAAGCAGACCTCTGCGACTTCATCAATGTGGCGGTGGGCAACGTGAGCACCCTTGCCGGCGTGCCCTCCATCGTCCCCTCGATGTACACCCCCGCCGGGGCATGCCTACCGCCGGCCCGAGCCGTGCGATCGGCGTTGCTCGAGAGAGGCATCGACACCGTCAAAGTCATCGCGGCTGGCCGCATCAACCAGCCGCAGGATGCCGAGCGAGCTCTTGGTGAAGGCGACGTCGACATGGTCGGGGCGGTCCGCGCTTTCATCGCCGATCACGAGTTCGCGACGAAAGCGAAGGAGGGCCGTGCCGATGAGATCCGGGCCTGCATCGCCTGCAATCAGGCGTGTATCGGCCATCGTGCCACCGGTCACGCAATCTCCTGCATCCAACACCCCGCAACCTCTCGCGAGCGCACCTACGGCACGGTGACCATCACACCGAAGCCGAAATCGGTTCTCGTGGTTGGAGGCGGCCCTGGTGGAATGAAGGCGGCTGCGGTCGCTGCCGAGCGCGGCCATACCGTCACACTGATCGAGAAGGGTCCTCGTCTGGGCGGTCAGGTCTTGCTCGCCGAGAGGCTCCCGGGTCGTGCCGAATTCGGTGGTGTGATCACCAACCTCATCTCCGAGCTCAATCGCTACGGCGTAGCCATTGAAACGGGCGTCGAAGCGACTGCCGAGCTTGTCCGGCAACGAAAGCCTGGTGCGGTGATCATCGCCACCGGCGCTACACCGTTCACACCGGACCCCGGATGGTTCGAAGGCGCTCACGTCGTGACCGCCTGGGACGTACTCCGCGGCGAGGGCACCGTTGGAAAGAACGTGGTCGTGGCCGACTGGCGCTGCGACTGGATTGGTCCCGGCGTCGCCGAACTTCTCCGGATCGACCAACGATGCAACGTCCGGCTCGCCGTCAACGGCGAGACCGTGGGTTACACCGTGCAGAACTACCTGAAATACCAGCTTGCGGGCCGGCTTCATGCGGTGGGTGTCGACGTGCTCCCCTATATGCGGCTGATCGGTGCCGACGCCGACACCGTGTACCTGCAACATGTTGTGAACGCTGAGCCTGTGCTCCTTGAGGGTGTCGACACGCTTGTGCTGGCCAGCGGGCATCGCGGCGGCCTCGACCTTCACGACGGTCTGGCTGGACACGTACCCGAGCTCTACGCAATCGGCGATTGCCTCAGCCCGCGAACCGTGGAGGAAGCAATCTCAGAAGGTATGGAAACAGCGTTCCTTCTTTGATCACCAGCTGGCCGAGAAGCCACCCAACCGGGACATATTTCACCCCATAGTCGATGGAGACCGTGACCTC
Source organism: Actinomycetota bacterium (assembly GCA_014238065.1). Lineage (GTDB taxonomy): Bacteria > Actinomycetota > Acidimicrobiia > Acidimicrobiales > Poriferisodalaceae > JABABU01. The sequence goes on along the minus strand of JABABU010000020.1, from coordinate 94,170 downwards.
GGTCGAGTCAGCGGATCGTTCCGCCCAGCTGATCGTCACCAGCACTCAAACAGGTCAAGAAAGTCACCAACTTGTGCGCTCACTGAGGTGCCGTCTGGCCCAGATCGTGTCCCATGCGCCACCGGTCAGATAGAGCTTGCCGCGCACGACCTCGGCATGATCGGCGAGCAAAGGGTGGTCAGGCGCATGGCCTGAGTGTGCCCGTTTCGTGGGGTCCGCTGCTTCAGGAGGAGAGCTCGGGAACTTGCCGTTCGCGAATGCGCCAGTAGCGTTGTGCGCTCATGCGGATAGGACTGGTCTCTCCGTACAGCCTGACGGTTCCAGGTGGTGTGCAGAGTCAGGTTCTCGCGCTCGGGAGAGCGTTGCGGGCGATGGGTCACAAGGTGCGCGTGCTCGGCCCGTGCGACGGCGCTCCTCCAGAGCCGGGCATCACGCCACTCGGCAACTCGATTCCGACCGCGGCCAACGGATCGGTGGCGCCGATCGCACCGGACCCGTCGTGCGCGCTCAGAACCATCAGGGCTCTGCGCGACGAACAGTTCGATGTCGTCCATCTGCACGAGCCGCTGGTCCCTGGTCCGTGCGAGACCGTGCTGATGCTGAACAACGTCACCACAGTTGGGACCTGGCATGCCGCGGGTGGCTCGGTCGCGTACCGAGTTCCAGGAACGCGGGTCCTCGCCAACCGCATCAGTCACCGTGTCGCCGTGTCGCAGGACGCGATGAGGATGGCCGCTCAGGGCCTCGGCGGCACGTACACGGTCCTCTGGAATGGCATCGAGACGAATCGATTTGCCAAGGCCGATCCGTGGCCGACTGATGGTCCGACGGTGTTGTTCGTCGGACGCCACGAGCCTCGGAAGGGTCTGGCTGTCCTGCTCGATGCGATGGAGCAGCTTCCCGACGACGTCCGACTGTGGATCGTCGGAAGTGGTCCAGAGACCGAAGCGCTCAAGGCACGTGTCGCCGAAAGCGAACGCTACGAATGGCTGGGGGCGATAGACGACCACGAGTTGGCCTCGCGTCTCAGAGGCGCTGACACATTCTGTGTTCCTTCGCTACACGGCGAGTCGTTCGGCGTGGTCCTGCTCGAGGGCATGGCCGCGAGGACGCCCGTGGTGGCATCCGATCTTCCCGGGTACCGAAATGTGGTGAAGAACGGCGATGAGGCATTGTTGGTGCCCCCTGGTGACAGTGCAGCCCTTGCCCGTGCGCTCAGGGCCTCGCTCACCGAGAGCGACAGGACCGATGCTCTCATCGGGACAGGCCTGGCCAGAGCCGATGAGTTCTCCATGTCGAGGCTGGCGGCCAGATACGTCGAGATCTACGAGAGCGTGGTCGGCTGAGGCCGTCCGACTCCTACACTCTGTGAGTCATCGACGTTCGGAGGCCGCGGTCGTGCTCGGATTGATCATCTTCATCGCTGTCGTGGTGTTTGTCGCCCTTTATGTGATTGTTCAGTACAACGGCCTGGTTCGGCTTCGTAACCGAGTCGCGAACGCGTGGGCACAGATCGACGTTCAGCTGCGACTGAGGTATGACCTCATCCCGAACCTGGTCGAGACCGTCAAGGGCTACGCCTCCCACGAAGCTGAGACGTTGGAGAATGTCATCGCGGCGCGCCAACGCGGTGTCGATGCGAGCGGGCCGAACGAACAGGCCCAAGCCGAGAACATGATCACCGGCGCGTTGGGTCGCCTGTTCGCGCTGAGCGAGGCCTACCCCGATCTCAAGGCGAATTCGAGCTTCCTCAATCTCCAGGAAGAGCTCACCGGAATCGAAGGGAAGATCGCCTACGCCCGGCAGTTCTACAACGACTCGGTGACCGCGCTTCACAACAAGATCGAGACTTTCCCGAGCAACCTCATCGCAGGACTATTCGGCTTTACCATGCGCGAGTATTTCGAGATCGACGGTGAAGCTCGCGGACCCGTGCAGGTCGAGTTCTAGTGCCGTATTCGGCACGCGCCACACAGTTTGTTCACGTCGACAGGAACCCACGAGTTGTTTGACCAGGTCGCGGCCAACAAGCGCCGCACGATGTTACTGATCTTTGTTTTTGTCCTCGTGGTGGCAGCTGCTGCGGCTGGTGTCGCCGCACTGTTGTCGCTCGGCGGTGTTGGCATGATCGTCGTCTTGGTGATCGCGGCGGCGGTCGCGTTCGCCGCGTGCTGGAAATCGGATTCGATCGCTCTGGCCATGAGTCACGCCAAAGAGGTCAGCGAAGCCGATGCGCCTCGTTTGCACAACGTCGTCGACGGTCTTTGCATCGCCGTCGGGCTCGAGAAGCCGCGGATCTACCTGATCGAAGATTCATCGCCGAACGCATTCGCGACCGGCAGGAATCCTCGGAAATCCGCAGTTGCCGTGACGACAGGTTTGCTCGACAAGATGGACCGGATCGAGCTCGAGGCGGTCATGGCCCACGAGCTCAGTCATATCCGCAACTACGACACGCTCGTGATGACTGTTGCCGTCACGATGGTCGGTTTCGTCGCATTGTTGTCTGACCTCTCATTCCGATTCCTGTGGTGGGGTGGACCACGGCATCGCGATGACCGAAAGACCCACAGCGGCATCGGCGTCGTGGTGGTCGTGCTCGGTTTCGTGATGGTGGTGTTCGCCCCGATCGCAGCGCGCTTGTTGCAGCTCGCCATCAGCCGACGTCGAGAGTTCCTCGCCGATGTCTCCGGTGTCGAGATGACCAGGTATCCGCCCGGTCTGATCTCGGCGCTCGAGAAGTTGAAGAACGACTCGACGGTTGTGCACTCGGCCTCGAAGGCGACGGCTCACCTCTGGATCGAGAACCCGCTGGCAACCAGAGACGGTGAAGGCAAACAGGTTCGACTGAATCGGCTGTTCAACACGCATCCATCGATCGACGATCGCATCGACGCTCTCCGAGAACTTTGATCCCCTTGTTGTCGGGTGGTGCCACGGCTAGTCGGTGGTGCCGTGACGACGGGTTCGCCGTGATGTAGACCTTTCTAGCCGTACACCCGTCCGCAGAATTCCACAGGAGCTTCAACCTTGATTTCCCGCACCGGCTCACTGGCCGTCGCATTCGTAGTGACCGGGGCGCTCACTGCATCATGCAGTTCCTCCAGTAGTACCGATCAGGGTGCCGTCCCCACGGTGACGTCGCTCGTCACCACGACGGCTACCGCCGTCGCGATTCCCACCACACAGACCACGACCGTCGTACCGGCAACCACGACCATCATCACGACGACCACGACCGAGCAGCCGCTCAGCCTGTACGCGCTGACAGGACTCGAAGCCCACGATGCAGTCCGCCAGCGCCGTCCGGCCCTCGCGGTGAAGATCGACAACGTCGATGCCGCCCGTCCCCAAGCAGGACTCGTCGACGCCGATGTCGTGTTCGAGGAACTGGTCGAGGGAGGCCTCACGCGCCTTCTGGCCATCTTCCACAGCCGCGAGCCTGGGCTGATCGGTCCTGTCCGGTCGGCCAGGAGCACTGACGTTCCGCTCCTCACTCCGCTCCGCGAGCCGCTGTTCGCCTGGTCGGGAGCGAACAGCGCCTTTGCGGCCCTGATCCGTTCGGTGGCCATTCGCGACGTCGGACTGGAGATTGCACCCGACGCATACGTAAGGGCCGGCGATCGGCCGATGCCGAGCAACCTGATGACGCAGTCGGCCGATCTGTACGACTTGGTCGAACTCGAAGGTGACCATTCGCCGAACGAACTGTTCGAGTTCTTCGCTGATCCGCAGACGCTGGAAGGCGGAAGCGTCGTTGCCGGCGTCGAGGTCGCGTACGGGGCAACAACCGTTCGCCACGAATGGGACAGCGAATCGAGGGGATGGGCACGCACGCAGAACAACACGGCACACGTTGACGTTGACGGCGTCGTGATCGCCCCAGAGAACGTCATCGTGCAGTTCGTCAGCTACAGCAGCAGTGGACTCGTTGACAGTTCGGGAGCGATCGTCCCGGAAGCTGATCTCGAAGGGGAAGGCATGGCGTGGTTCTTCGTCGATGGTCGGCTCGTCGAGGGGACATGGACGAAGGCGAATGTGACAGCGACCTCGGCATATGCCGACTCCAACGGCAATCCCATGCGGTTTGCTCCGGGGCGTACGTGGGTCCTCCTTGCCCGTGTGGGCACTGCAGAGCTCCTCTGAGATGCCGAGCAAAATGGCTGAAATCAGGTCAGTTGGAGGACTCGTTCGCCAGTACAGTGCTTGCCATGACTGAGTCTGAACGTCGAGTTGCCGCGGCGACCGGCACCTACAGGGTGAAGCGCGGCCTCGCGGACATGTTGAAGGGTGGCGTCATCATGGACGTCGTCACTCCCGACGAAGCGAAGGTGGCCGAGGACGCGGGAGCCGTTGCGGTGATGGCCCTCGAGCGTGTTCCTTCCGACATTCGACGCGACGGTGGCGTCGCCCGGATGAGCGACCCGGAAATGATCCAGGGCATTCAGGCCGCGGTGACGATTCCCGTCATGGCCAAGGCCCGCATCGGCCACTTTGCCGAGGGGCAGATCCTTCAGGCCCTCGACGTCGACTACATCGACGAATCAGAGGTGCTCACGCCGGCCGACGAGGCGCACCACATCGACAAGTGGAAGTTCAACGTTCCTTTCGTGTGCGGAGCCACCAACCTCGGAGAGGCGCTTCGCCGCATCTCCGAAGGCGCGTGCATGATCCGCTCGAAAGGTGAAGCGGGCACCGGCAACGTCGTGGAAGCGGTGCGGCATCTTCGTTCGATCCTCGGTGACATCCGCAAGATCGGCCAGGCCGATTCCGCAGAGCTGTACGAGTGGGCCAAGGTCTTGCAGTCGCCTGTCGGTCTGATCGAAGAGGTCGCAAACACGGGTCGACTCCCCGTCCCGATGTTCTGTGCCGGGGGCCTCGCCACGCCCGCCGATGCGGCGCTGGTCATGCAACTCGGTGCCGAGGCCGTGTTCGTCGGGTCAGGCATCTTCAAATCCGACGATCCCGCGTTGCGCGCCAAGGCCATCGTGGAAGCCACCACGCACTTCGACGACCCATCGATTCTGGCAAAGGTCAGTACTGGCCTGGGCAAGTCGATGCCCGGACTCGAGATCGCGACACTCGAAACCCGCTTCGACCAGCGCGGTTGGTGAACCCCCGGAAGATCGGCGTTCTCGGTCTCCAGGGTGCAGCTCGCGAGCACCGCGATGTGCTCGAACGACTCGGGCAAACACCTGTCGATGTCCGGCGACCTGAGCACCTGTTTGGCGTCGACGCGCTCGTGATCCCCGGCGGTGAATCGACAACCATGTCGATGTTGCTCGAATCGTCAGGTCTGTTCGACCCCGTTGCCGGGCTCTTGGCCGATGGTGCTCCGGCATTCGGAACGTGCGCCGGCATGATTCTGCTCGCCTCTGAAGTCATGGATGGCCGTCCCGATCAGCGTTCGTTCTCCTCGATTGACCTTCGCGTCCGGCGAAACGCGTTCGGCCGTCAGCTGGCCAGCTTCGAAGCCGACCTCGAGGTCGAAGGTCTCGACACGCCATTCAGGGCAGTGTTCATCCGGGCGCCGTATGTGGAGAGTGTCGGCGATGCCGTCGAGGTCCTCGCCTCGGCCCAGGGTCCGGACGGTGAGAGTCATGCCGTGTTGTGCCGTGCTGGTCAAGTGATGGTGTCGGCCTTTCACCCCGAACTCACCGACGACTCCCGCCTCCACCAACTCTGGTTGGCGTAATGGCGCACGGGCTGCTCCTGGGTCACGGCACCGCATTCAGGTAGCCGCGTTCACCCGAGCAACATCACGCCGGGGTGAGTGATGGCAGACTGTTCCTACGGAGGTAGCCAGTGTCGGGACATTCCAAGTGGGCGACGATCAAGCACAAGAAGGGCGCTGCTGACAAAGCGCGCGGCAAGCTCTTCGCCAAGCTGATTCGTCAGGTCGAGGTTGCATCCCGCGAGGGCGGTGGCGACCTCGATTCGAATGCCACGTTACGCACGATGTATCAGAAGGCCCGTGACTCCTCTGTTCCGCTGGACACCATCGAGCGTGCAATCAAGCGAGGTACTGGCGAACTCGAGGGCGTCACTTACGAAGCGGTGCATTACGAGGGTTACGCGCCGGCCGGGGTTGCGATCTACGTCGAAGGTCTCACCGACAACCGCAACAGGACCGGCGCAGAGATCAGGAGCCTGTTCTCGAAGTCAGGTGGGAGTCTTGCCGAGCCAGGGGCAGTGGCATGGCAGTTCGAACGCAAGGGTGTCGTGATCGTTGACGGCGAGGTCGAAGAGGACGAGCTGATGATGCTCGCGATCGAAGCCGGCGCTGAGGACGTAGCGCGCGAGGGCGACATCTGGCGGGTCACGACGGAAGCGACCGAGACGAACAACGTGCGGACCGAGATCGAAGCCGGCGGCGTCACTGTCGTGTCCGCCGACTTGACGATGCTTCCGCAGAATCTGCTGCAGCTCGACAATGTGTCGGATGCAAAGCAGGTGCTGAAGGTCATCGACGCACTCGACGATCACGACGATGTTCAGGGTGTGTACGCGAACTTCGATGTTCCCGATTCGGTCATGGCCGAACTTTCTGCTGACTGAAGCGTTCGCTGACCTCCACACCGCGGGTACTCTCGAACCTGTGTTCGTTTTGGGAATCGACCCTGGGTTGTCGCGGTGCGGCTATGGCGTTGTCGAATACGTCGACCGTCAGAGGATTGCTCGTGCGATTGGAGTCATCACGACGCCCTCGACGGCTGCAGTCCCCGAGCGCCTCGCCAGGTTGCAGAAAGAACTGCGAGCGCTGGTCGCCGAATTCTCACCTGACATCGTAGCCATCGAGCGTGTGTTCTTCCAGGTGAACGTCAGTACAGCAATCGGTGTCGCGCAGGCGGCAGGGTTGGCGATGGCTGAGGCCAGCGCTTCCGGAGCGACAGTGGTCGAGTACACCCCGAATCAGGTCAAGGAAGCCGTGGCGGGCTGGGGTGCTGCCCCGAAAGAGCAGATGCAGCTGATGGTGCAGTCGCAGCTCGGACTCGCGTCGCCACCGAAACCCGCTGACGCCGCCGATGCGGTGGCCGTGGCTCTGTGTCATCTGGCCCACGCGCCCTCCGCTGCCGCCACCGCACGGGCTCTCGGCGCGTCGTCATGATCGGCTCTCTGCGCGGAACGTTGCTCGATCGGGACCCAGCTGCGGGCGAGGCACTGGTCGAAGCAGGTGGCGTTGGCTACCGAATCCAGATGACGGCCACCGGGTTGGTTTCGCTCCCCGATGTCGGCGACGTCGTGTTCGTGCATGTCCATCACCACATCAGGGAAGCTGACCAGCAGTTGTTCGGCTTTCTGAGCATCGACGAGCGTAAGGCGTTCGAAGCGTTGCTGTCGGCGCACGGCGTCGGGCCTGCGCTGGCGCTGGCGATCGTCGGCATACACCTTCCGAACGATCTTCGACTTGCGGTTGCCACTGACGACGTCGATGCGCTGTGTCTTGTTCCCGGCGTCGGCAAGAAGACGGCAGCTCGGCTGCTCATCGAACTGAAGAACAAGCTCGATCTGCCCGAAAATGTCGAGGCGACTGTTGCATCGATCGCCGGTGACTCCGGTGTCCCATCGGTCAAGGTCGACGTCCGCGAGGCGCTGGTAGGACTTGGTTACAGCGGTGACGAGATCCGTGTCGTGCTGGCCGAGCTGCCAGAAGCCGGCGACGTTGGCGTGCTGGTTCGCGAAGCCCTGCAGCGGCTCGGTTCGTGGTGAGCGACGCGATGGGTGACGACGGGTGGGGGCGTCACGAGTCTCTTCCTGAGACAGCGTCCTCTGGAGGTTCAGCAGATCGAGGAGGTCGGGATCCGATCGTCGACGCTTGGCCCGACGATGACGACGACCATGCCGAACGCGGTCTGCGACCGCGTCGCCTCGACGAATTCGTCGGACAGCCGGAGCTGAAGGAACGGCTCAACATCGTTCTGGGCGCAGCCCGGCAGCGTGGCCAGGCTGCCGATCACCTGCTGTTCGCTGGTCCTCCTGGGCTTGGCAAGACGACTCTGGCGGGGATCATCTCGAACGAGTTGGACGTTGGCCTTCATGTCACGTCGGGGCCTGCAGTCGAACGCGCCGGCGACCTGGCGGCGCTGCTGACGAAGCTGACCGAAGGTGATGTTCTCTTCATCGACGAAATTCATCGGCTGCCGAAGGCGGTCGAGGAAGTCCTGTATCCGGCGATGGAGGATTACGAGCTGGTGATCATCATCGGTAAGGGTCCTGCGGCTCAGTCGATCAAGATCGAGCTTCCGCCGTTCACTCTCGTTGGGGCGACCACGAGAACCGGTCTGATTGCGGGTCCGCTTCGTGATCGGTTCGGTCTGGTGGAGCGACTCGATTACTACGACGCAACCGATCTCCAGGCCATCGTCCGCCGGGCTGCCGGCATTATCGAGGTCGATCTGGCCGATGACGCCGCCTGGGAGATCGCGCGTCGAAGCAGAGGGACACCTCGTATCGCTAACCGACTGCTTCGTCGGGTGCGCGACTTCGCCGAGGTCCGAGCCGACGGTGTGATCGATGAGAGGGTCGCCGACGAGGGTCTTGCCAGATTCGGTGTCGACGAACTGGGTCTCGACAAGGTCGACAGGGCAATTCTCTCCGCGCTCTGTGTGTCGTTCGGCGGAAACGCGGTCGGCCTTTCGACGCTCGCGATCAGTGTCGGCGAACAGACCGAGACGGTCGAAGATGTCTACGAGCCTTTCCTCATCCAACAGGGTCTTCTCCAGCGCACCCCCCGGGGTCGGGTTGCAACACCTGCGGCGTATGCGCATCTGGGCGTGGTCCCTAAGCCGAGCACCGATCCGCCGGGTCTGTTCGGGTGAGTTCCGAGTTCCTCGGCCTCGACCGAGTTTGGTACGCCAGCTATGGGTCGAACCTGCTCGCTGAGCGCTTCGGCTACTACCTGTCGGGTGGGTCGATGGGTCAGCAGACCGTTGGCCACATCGGGGCGCGCGACTCGACTCCTGCGACCGCGAATCGGTCGTGGAAAGCCAGGCACGAGTTGAGATTCGGTGGCGAATCGAGGCGCTGGGATGGTGGTGGTGTGGCGTTCGTGAATGCCGAGCCAGGGTCCGGTGAGTGCGTGGTCCGGCTGTGGCTGCTGACCGCTGCGCAGTTTGACGACGTGGCGGCTCAAGAGAATCAGATGCGACCGGGCGACCTCGTTGTCGACCACGCTGCTGTTCGTGACGTGGGTCATCTTGATGTCGTCGACAGTTGGTACGGCCGAGTTCTGTGGCTCGGCGATGTCGAGGGCCGAGCGGTGTTCACCTTCACGAGCCCAGTGGTCCGCTCGTCAAGTCCCCCCGCCAGGTCGTACCTCGATGTTGTCGGTCGAGGCCTCCTCGAATGCGGTCTCACCACCCAAGAGGCTGCGGAGTACCTCCACAACGCCGCAGGCGTCGACGAGTCCTGGACACAGCCGCAGATCGCCGAACTGCTGAGCGACGAGAGCCCCGAATCAAACCGGTAAGAGTGACGATCTCAGGTCCCGTCATCGTCAACCGTTCCGAGACGCTCGACCCACCGGCGCGGGGCATGCCTGCGTGACGTCCGTCAGCCGCAGGGAGAAGGCATCGCATACCCTCGGCGCAGTGCAGATGAGTGAGTTCGAGTACCAACTGCCGAGCGAGCAGATCGCGCAACGTCCCGTGGAGCCACGCGACAGCGCGCGGCTGTTGGTCGATCGGGGCGCGGAAGCGGACCCGGTCGACCGCCATGTACGCGATCTTGCTTTCATGGTCGGTCCTGGCGATGTGGTGGTGATGAACGAGACGCGGGTCATCTCCGCACGGCTCCGCCTGACGAAGGACACGGGGGGCGCGGCGGAGGTCCTCCTGCTCGAACCGGTTCGCGACGGCGTCTGGACCGCGTTGGTGAAGCCTTCGCGGCGGGTCAGGGACGGAACGTCGATGCGTGACGCGACCGGCCGCGTTCTGGTGAAGGTCAGGCCCGGGGGTGATGAAGGGCAACGTCTTGTTGAGGTTGCTGTCGACGGTGTGCCGATCGTTGATGCGATGGGTGCAGTTGCCCTCGATGGGCTTGGCGAGGCACCTCTGCCGCCGTACATCACTGAACGACTCGACGATCCCGAGCGTTACCAGACGGTGTTCGCGTCGCGCCCTGGATCGGTTGCTGCTCCGACGGCTGGCCTGCACCTGACCCCTGAACTCCTCGAACGTGTACGGGCTGCGGGCGCGTCAGTCGAGAAGGTGGAACTCATCGTTGGCCTCGACACCTTCAGGCCAGTGATGGCTGATGACACTGAGCAGCACCAGATGCACACCGAGTACTACTCGGTTCCTCGGCCAACGATGGATGCATGCCGGGCCGCGACGCGTGTCGTCGCCATCGGAACGACAACGGTTCGAGCGCTCGAGTCGGCGGCCGTAGGACAGTTGCAAGGTAGAACAGACCTGTTCATCACCCGTGGCCATGACTGGAGGGTCGTCGACGTGATGATGACCAATTTCCACATGCCGCGGTCGACCCTGCTCGTGATGATCGATGCATTCGTCGGGACCCGATGGCGCAGCATCTACGCCACGGCCGCCGATCGGGGCTACAGATTCCTCAGCTTCGGTGATGCCATGCTGCTCGAGCGATCGAGCCCGTATGGTTCAGCGTCGTGTTGACATACGAACTACTCGCCGCCGACGGTGATGCGAGACGAGGAAAGGTCACCACCGATCGGGGTACCTACGAGACCCCGGTGTTCATGCCTGTCGGCACGCGAGGGGTCGTGGTCCATCTCGACTCGACCGACTATGAGGCCCTCGGTGCAGAGGTGGTGCTCGCCAACACCTACCACCTGATGCTTCGGCCGGGAGCTGACGTGGTCGAGGAACTCGGCGGACTCCACCACTTCTCAGCCTGGTCTGGACACATGCTGACCGACAGCGGCGGCTATCAGGTGATGAGCCTGAGTCCCAAGATCGACGACGACGGCGTGACCTTCAAGTCCACCTACGACGGTTCACCGGCCCGACTCACGCCGCAGAGCGCCACGTCGATCCAGGAGCAGTTGGGCGCCGACATCGCCATGGTGCTCGACATCTGCCCGTCGCTGCCTTCATCAACAGACGAAGTCAAACGAGCAATGGCCACCACGCACCGTTGGGCAGAACTGGCGCGAACTGCTCACACATCTACCGGCCAGGCGCAGTTCGGCATCGTGCAGGGAGGCATCGAACCCCAACTCAGACGCGAGAGTGGAGCTGTCCTCGCCGGTCTCGATTTTCCAGGCTACGGAATCGGTGGTCTGTCGGTCGGAGAGACCCGCGACGAGATGCTGCCGGCGCTGAGGGCCGCGCTCGAGATGCTTCCGGCCGACAAGCCTCGGTATCTGATGGGTGTCGGCGATCCGGTGAGTATCGTCGAGGCCGTCGCTGCAGGAGTCGACATGTTCGACTGCGTGCTGCCCACCCGACTCGCTCGGCACGGAACAGTCCTGACGCGTCGAGGGCGTGTGAACCTCCGACGAGCAGAATTCGCGAGAGATCCGGCGCCACTCGACCCCGATGTCGCCGTGTCCAGTCGCTGGTCGAAGGGATACCTTCGGCACCTGTTGCAGGTGAAGGAGCCAACGGCGGCGAGGATTCTGACGCTCCACAACCTGTCGTACTTGTTCGATCTCATTTCCCGGACGCGCCAGGCGATCGAGGCAGGCGCTCTCGATGATGTCAGAGCCGAGGTCGCAACCGTTTGGAGTTGACCGGGCTCCGGTAACCTGTTCGATCGGCCCCGAAAACCTCAACCAATCGGCCGTCGAAGCCAGGAACTCTCATGGGTATTCTCATTCTCATCATCCCGGTAGCGCTGTTGTGGCTGCTGATCATCCGTCCTCAGCAGCGCAAGATGCGCGATCAAGTAGCGTTGACCGCACGGGCCGGATTCGGAGACGAAATCGTCACCGCGGGTGGATTCATCGCCACCATCGTCGCTGAGTACGACCCGGATGACGACGACAACGAGCTTGAGCGCGACGAAGTGGTCGTCGCTCTCGCCGATGGCCTCGAGGTGCACATGTTGCGTCGTGGTATCGCTCAGATTCGCGAACATTGGGACGGCGAATACGACGACGGCACTGTTCACGACGCCTACCTGGCCGACAGCCCGGTCGAGAACGTCCCCGAGGTGGGTGAATCGCCGATCAACGGCGATTGACACATCTCGCCCCACAGAATGCGGCATCCTCGCGTTCGGACATCGTCTCGCAGCTGCGCCACCCTCGGCGTTGCTCATCACACCCCCGGAGTCACTGAGAACCCGTGCGCCGATCAGACATTGCTTCACTCATCATCACGGTTGCTCTCACTGCTGTCGCAGTGTTCGGTGCGATCCTCGCCGGCTGGGGCCCTGTTCTCGGCCTTGACCTGCGAGGTGGCGTGGCCGTGGTGCTCGAGCCGACCGAGTCCACCGACACCGACTCCCTCGATCAGGCCATCGAGATCATCCGGAATCGTGTTGACGCCATCGGTGTCGCAGAGCCTGACATCACTCGGCAGGATCAGAAAATCGTTGTGCAGTTGCCCGGCGTCGACGATGCGCAAAGAGCACTCGAACTCGTCGGCCAAACTGCTGAACTCCGGTTCCGTCCGGTGATGGCGAGCTTCAGCGCAGACGACCCGCAGGCGCGGTCCCAAGCGCAGACGTTCCTCGCTGCAATGAACGAGGCGTCGACCTCCACGACGGCGGCAACGTCCGCAGTCACAACGACCGTTGCTGTCGGAGCAGACGACACAGCTGCTGACGCAACAGAGCCGGAAACGACGGAGTCGGGGACCAGTAGCACTGCCGGCGCGACACCAGAGACGACCTCGCAGGACACCACGACCTCAGAGGCAACAGGGTCTGAGGCAACAGGGTCTGAGACAACAGGGTCTGAGACAACAGGGTCTGAGACAACAGGGTCTGAGGCGACCACGACGACGGTGCCCGTCACGACCACCACGTTCGACGTGTCGACCGCGCCCGATCTCGACCAGGTCCTTACCGCCCCAGACATGGAAGATCCGGCCGCGATCGTGGCGCTTCCATCGCTGGACGGCACGCAGTTCTATCTCCTCGGCGCGACCGAGGCCACCGGTGAAATCATCAGTACTGCCACCGCGTCGTTCAACGGACAGTGGATCGTCCCCGTCGAATTCACCGGAACCGGGTCCGACGAATTCAACGCACTTGCGGCCGCGAACTTTGGTCAGCAGGTAGCCATCACCGTCGATGGTGTCGTCTACTCGGCCCCGACGATTCAAGCGGCCGAGTTCGATGGAGCGGCAACGATCTCTGGTCAGTTCACCGAAGAAGAAGCCAAAGATCTTGCCCTCGTGCTGAGGTTCGGTGCTCTGCCTGTCGAACTCGAACCTCAGACTGTGCAATCGATCTCCGCCACGCTGGGCCAAGATGCCCTTGACGCTGGCCTCATTGCCGGTCTCGTAGGTCTAATCCTCGTTGCGATCTACATGATCGCCTTCTATCGATTGCTCGGTGTGGTTGCGATCCTCAGTCTCATCGTGTCAGGGGCCATGCTCTGGTTCATCATCGCTTGGCTCGGAGAGTGGCAGGGTCTTGCGCTCACGCTCGCCGGCGCGACAGGCATCGTGTTGTCGATCGGTGTCGCTGTCGACTCGAACATCGTCTACTACGAGACCGTCAAAGAGCAGGTTCGCAGGGGTAGGGCCGTTCGTTCGGCCGCCGAGGCGAGCTTCCCCGGAGCTTTCTCGACCATCGTCAAAGCAGACATGGCATCAATCATCGGCGCGGTGATTCTTTACGTGCTCACCGTCGGAGCGGTGAAGGGATTCGCCCTGTATCTCGGCATCGCCACGGTGCTCGACCTGCTCGTCTCCTATGTGTTCATGCGTCCCTTGGTGGTTCTTGTCACCAGGAAATTCGCAGCCAATTCACCTTCGAGACTGGGTGTTGTACGAGAGGAGGTGGCGTCATGAGTTTGTTCCGTGTGCTCTACAGGGGCGAGAACCACTTCGACTTCATCGAAGGATCTCGCAAGGTTCTGATGGCATCGGCGACGATCGTGTTGATCAGTATCGTCGCCCTTCTCGGCCGAGGCTTGAACCTCGGCATCGAGTTCGAGGGTGGCGTGGTCTGGGAAGTCCCTTCCGGTGAAGCCACAGAGGACGACATCAGAAACACTCTGACCGATTTCGGTCTCGATGGCCGGATCCAGAAAGTCACCGGCGGTACTGATGTCTTCCGCGTCAGAGCCGAATCGGCAACGATCGCTCAGCAGAACGACCTGACCGCTGCCCTGGCCGAGACCGTCGGTGTCACCGTCAACGACATCAGCCGCAGCGAGGTCGGACCTTCGTGGGGTGACGAGATCACCAACAAGGCCAGAACCGCGCTCATCTGGTTCTTCATCCTGCTCGCTCTGTACATCACGTTCCGCTTGGAGTGGAAGATGGCCGCCGCCGCGCTGGTGGCGGTTGGTCACGACATACTCATCAGCGTCGGTGTATACGCCGTGTTCCGGTTCGAGGTGACCCCGGCAACTGTCATCGCGTTCCTCACGATCATGGGCTATTCGCTCTACGACACCATCGTCGTGTTCGACAGAGTCAAGGAGACAGCCGGCGCTGCAGAGAAGGCCAGAACGAGATACACCGATGTCGTCAATGTGTCGCTGAACCAGGTCGTGATGCGGTCGATCAACACGTCGATCACATCAGGTCTCCCAGTGCTGTCGATGTTGATCATCGGCCGATTCGTACTCGGCGCCGTTGCACTCCAGGAGTTTGCTGTCGCTCTGCTGGTTGGCATTCTCGCCGGTACGTACTCGTCGATCTTCGTTGCATCTCCGATTCTCGTCGCGCTGAAGCTGCGTGAGCCGGAGTGGGCCCGTCGCCGCGAACTGGCTCGCAAGAGCGGCGAAGTCGGCTCGGTCGCCGAAGCGGCAACGACACTCGCTGCATCGAGCTACAGCCGCACTGCGCCTCCTCGCCCACGAAAGAAGGGCAAGAAGCGCTGAGGTCACCCAGATGAGCGCACGGTCCGGAGGACTCGACCGCTTCATCCTCGACGTGCCTGACTTCCCGGAGCCAGGCATCGTTTTCAAAGACATCACTCCGCTGCTTGCCGACGCGAACGCCCGCCGAGCGGCGATCGAGGCGTTGGCTGATCCGTACCGCGACCTTCGAGTGAACGCGGTGTTCGGTATCGAGTCGCGCGGTTTCCTCTTCGGTGTCGGCGTGGCCGACAGCCTTGGCTGCTCGTTCGTGCCTGTGCGCAAGCCGGGCAAGCTGCCACGGAAGACCGAGGTTGCCGCCTACGACCTCGAGTATGGAAGCGACGCGCTCCATGTTCATGTCGACGCGGTCGCAGCCGGAGCGAACGTGCTCGTCGTGGACGACGTGCTGGCGACCGGCGGCACTGCGGCGGCCGCAGTCGAGCTGTGCTCTTCGCTCGGGGCCGAAGTCGTCGGTATCTCGGTGCTGATCGAACTCATCGATCTCAACGCAGGCGCCAAACTGGCCCCGCCGGTCACCTCGATCATCAAGGTCTGATCGCTCTTGCGCGAAAGGCATCACCGATTCTGAGCTCGGCTCCATCGAATGTCAGTAGTCGTTGCTGCGCTTTCGGCCCGTTCATGACCGGGTCGTAGCGGCGGGCCCTTTGCAGAGAACTCTGGTGAGCTCGGGGTCGTGCCTGTATCGAGGCCTCGAAACTAGACTGTTCTGATGGAGGTCTTGTGAGCATAGCGACGCGTGTGTTGCCATGGAGGCGGGAGTCCGCGCCCGTTGAGGTGCTGGTACCGCTCCTGACCTCGTATCTGCAGAGGTGGCCTGGCCATGACACCTCGATGATTCGGCGTGCATATGCGACGGCTAGTTCGGCCCACGGTGATCAACGTCGTAAGTCCGGCGAGGCCTACATTCTTCATCCGCTGGCGGTGGCGATGGTCGTGGCCGAACTCGGCCTCGACGATGTGACCATTTCGGCCGCGCTCCTTCACGATGCTGTCGAGGACACCGGCCTGACCCTTGAGGACATCGTCGAGTCGTTCGGTGAAGAGGTCGCCGAACTGGTTGACGGAGTGACGAAACTCGATCGCGTCCGTTTCGACACGAAGGAAGCCCAGCAGGCAGCGACCATGCGGAAGATGCTGGTAGCGATGGCTCGTGACCTCCGGGTGCTGCTGATCAAGCTGAGCGATCGGCTGCACAACATCCGGACCGTCGCTGCGTTGTCGCGTGAGAAGCAGTCTCGGATAGCGAAGGAGACGCTCGACATCTACGCGCCGCTCGCGAACCGACTCGGCATGCAGGAGATGCGTCAACAACTCGAAGATCTCAGTTTTGCGGCGCTGTACCCGACCCGTTACGCCGAGGTCGATCAGCTCGTTGCTCACAGGACACCGGAGCAGGACGAGTACATGGAGGACGTGCTGGCGAAGGTGTGTGGCCAACTCGACAAGGGCAGCATCAAGGCCGAGGTGACCGGACGTCAGAAACACCTCTGGTCGATCTACGAGAAGATGGTCGTGAAAGGTCGGGAGTTCAACGACATTTTCGACCTGGTCGGTATTCGCATCGTGGTCGACTCGACGCACGACTGCTACGCGGCGCTGGGAGCCATCCACGGTATCTGGAAGCCGGTTCAGGGCCGGTTCAAGGACTACATCGCCATGCCGAAGTTCAACCTCTATCAGTCGTTGCACACGACGGTGGTCGGCCCGAACGGTTCAACGCTCGAGGTTCAGATCAGAACCGAGGAGCAGCATCAGCGGGCCGAGTTCGGCGTGGCTGCCCACTGGCGCTACAAGAGCAAGGACACCTCGAACCTGGACATGCCCTGGCTCGACGAGATCGTCGATTGGCAGCAAGAGACATCTGACGCCGATGAGTTCATGGAGAGTTTGCGGGTCGACCTCGATCACGACGAGGTATTTGTCTTCACGCCGCAGGGCGATGTGGTCACACTTCCCGCCGGGGCCAACCCGATCGACTTTGCCTACAGCATTCACACCGATGTCGGTCACTCGACGATCGGGGCACGGGTCAACCAGCGGTTGGTGCCACTCGACCGCGAACTCGAGAGCGGCGACACCGTCGAGATCTTCACCTCGAAGCTCGAGAGCGCCGGCCCTTCGAGGGACTGGCTGGCAATGGTCACCACGCAGAGAGCCCGAAACAATGTGCGGCAGTGGTTTGTCCGTGAGCTTCGCGAGGACGCAATCGACGCCGGACGCGATGCCGTGGTGAAGATGCTCCGCCGCGAAGGCCTCCCGATCCAAGACCTCATCGCATCCGATGCGCTGAAGTCAGTGGGGCTGTCGCTCGGACACAACGACCTCGACTCGTTGTTCGGTGCCATCGGCACAAAGTCGATCTCGCCGAAGTCGGTGGTGCAGCGTGTCTCTCGGGAGATTCGGGGTCCGGGCAGACCGGAGCAGTTGTCGGCGCCGGCGACACAGAACCGCACCAACCGGCGGCGAAGTAAGGCCGGCGTGAACGTTGAGGGCCTCGACGACGTCATGGTTCGTGTCGCACGCTGCTGCAATCCGGTACCAGGCGACGACATCATGGGTTTCGTTACCCGGGGTAGGGGGGTGTCGGTCCACCGTACCGACTGCGCCAACGCGGTTTCGTTGTCCTCGGTTCAAGGTGGCCGCTTGGTCGAAGTCGAGTGGGACCAGGCGTTCACCGGCTCGTACGTGGTTGGGCTTGAGATCAAGGCATTCGACAGGGCCAGATTGCTCGAGGACGTCAGTCGCGTTTTGTCCGACCACCACGTCAACATTCGTGGGGCCAACATCAATACCGGCAACGATCAGGTGTGCGTGATGACATTCGAGTTCGAGCTGGTCGACCCGAGCCACCTCGACTCGCTCATCAGCACGATCAAGGCAGTCCCGTCGGTGTATGAGGCCTATCGAGCTGTGCCTGGCGGCGGCCCAGGTCGTCGTTCTGCTGATTGAACTGCGACATCTCAGTCGATGACCGCAGGTCGTCTCGACATCACGTCGTTCTCGGCGGCGCGGGGTCGTACCATGGCTGGCTGTCCCTCGTTGCGGAGTGCAACATGACGAAGAAGAATACGTTTCAAACCCCGATCGGCACGCGCGATGTAGAGCCTGCCGACGCCGCAAGGTGGCAGGCGCTCATCAGCGCGTTCCAGAACGAGGCCGAACTGGCGGGCTACGGGCTGTTGCACACGCCCATCTTCGAGGACCTCGGCGTCTTTCGCCGTCTCGGTGAGGGAACCGACGTGGTCACCAAGGAGATGTACGACTTCGTCGACAAGGGCGGTCGCACCATGGCGCTTCGTCCAGAGGGCACAGCTGCTGTGTGTCGGTCGTTCGTTCAGCACCGTCCTCCTACGCCGTGGAAGGTCTGGTACCACGGACCCTTCTTTCGTTACGAGTCACCTCAGGCCGGCAGGCAGCGACAGTTCAGCCAGCTGGGTATCGAGGCCATCGGCTCAGCAGACCCAGACGTCGACGTCGAGATCATCGCGGTTGCCGCAAAGGTCCTCGAGGCGGTGGGGCTGAAAAGGGTGCTGCTTCTCATCAACACGATGGGAGACGCCGATACTCGGGTCGCGTACACGGCTGCGGTTCGCGACCACCTGAAGGCCAACATCACCGAACTCGACGCGTCCGACCGGGTCAGGGTCGACGATCACCCGCTGCGAGTGCTCGATTCGAAGCACATGTCCTCTCGTGACGTGACGACTCGCGGGCCCCAGCTGAGGGATTTTCTGAGTGCTGCGGCAATTTCACACTTCGAGCGAGTCCAGACTGGTCTCGGAGCACTGGGTATCGCGTTCGCCATCGAGCCGCGCCTCGTGAGAGGGCTCGACTACTACACGCACACGCTCTTCGAGTTTCAGGCATCCGCGCTCGACGGCGCCCAGAACACGTTGTGTGGTGGAGGTCGGTACGACGGCCTCGTCGAAGAACTCGGTGGCCCCGACACTCCTGGCATCGGCTTCGCCATGGGCATCGAGCGAATGCTGTTGGCGTGCGATGCCGAGCGGACCTACCCGGCGCCCGACATTCGGCCGCAGGTGTGGGTCATCGACGTCACTGACGGCACCAGCGCTCGAGATCTCACTCACCAACTTCGAGCCTCGGGGCACCGTGCTGACCGCAGCTTCGATGGCCGCTCGATGCGCAGCCAGATGAAGGCCGCCGATCGATCAGGCGCGGTCGTTGCGTTGATCGTCGGCGACAGCGAACTGGCCGACGGCACGGTAGCGGTCCGCCGCCTTCGTGAGTCGGCCGACCAGGCCATCATCGCCAGAACTGACGTCGTCGCTCACGTCGCCCAGGTCCTGGCTGAATCGCCAGCGATTTCCACTCCCAAGGACGAAGACATCCAATGACCAGCCGTACTGACTATTGCGGGCGCCTCACGACCGCCGACATCGGTCGCACCGTGACCGTTACCGGATGGGTCGCACGGCGCCGTGAACACGGCGAGCATCTCGCGTTCGTCGATCTTCGTGACCGGACCGGTCTGCTCCAGTGTGTCGTTGACGGCGCTGCCGATCTGCGCAACGAGTACGTACTCGCGATCACTGGTGTCGTGCGGGCCCGACCCGAAGGCACGGTCAACGATCAACTCGTGACTGGCGAAGTCGAGATCGGTGAGACGGCCGTGGAGGTCCTTTCGCGGGCCGAGCCGCCACCGTTCCAGGTCGACTCACGCGTCGACGTCGACGAGACCATCCGCATCCGCCACCGCTACATCGATCTTCGTAGTGAGCACATGCAACGGAACCTCCGCACACGGGCCAAGGTCAATTCGGCGATCCGAACAGCGTTCGAGCGACAGGAGTTCGTCGAGATCGAGACGCCGATGCTCATCGCATCGACTCCGGAGGGTGCTCGCGATTTCGTCGTGCCGAGCCGACTTCATCCGGGTACCTTCTACGCGCTGCCTCAGAGCCCGCAGATCTTCAAGCAACTCTGCATGGTCGGCGGCATCGATCGCTACTACCAGATCGCCCGCTGCATGC
Source organism: Actinomycetota bacterium (assembly GCA_014238065.1). Classification (GTDB taxonomy): domain Bacteria; phylum Actinomycetota; class Acidimicrobiia; order Acidimicrobiales; family Poriferisodalaceae; genus JABABU01. The sequence goes on along the minus strand of JABABU010000020.1, from coordinate 74,193 downwards.
GCGACGAGGATCTGCGTGCTGACCGGCAGTTCGAGTTCGTTCAGCTCGACATGGAGATGAGTTTCGCCACCGGCGAAGAGGTCAGGGCTGTGGTGTCGGAAGCGGTTGCCGACGCGGCAGAAGCCACCCATGGCGTCCGACCGACCGACTTCCCGGAGATCACCTGGCATGATGCGATGGACCGCTTCGGCTCCGACAAGCCGGACATCCGATTCGGTATGGAGCTCACCGACCTCACGGACGTGTTCTCGGCAACCGACTTCAATGCTTTCAAAGCGCCATGCATCAAGGGCATCCTGCTTCAGGGCGGTGCCGAGATGGGACGCAACAAGCTCGATCAACTGACCGACAGGGCGAAGGGTTGGGGAGCGAAGGGCCTCGTCTGGATCAAGGTCGAGGCCGGTGGTGTCCTCAACTCGCCGATCGCCAAATTCCTCAGCGACGAAGAGGGCGCTGGTGTCGTGTCGACCCTCGGCGCCTCCGAGGGTGACTTGTGTCTGATCGTGGCCGACGAGTGGCGTCAGGTCGCACATGTGCTCGGCCTCATCAGGATCGAACTGGGCAAGCCACCAGTCAACGAGGGCGGCCTGCACTTTATCTGGGTCACCGACTTCCCGTTGTTCGAGGACGTCGACGAGGCCGGCAACGCAGTGCCGGCGCATCATGCTTTCACGATGCCGCACCAGGACGAGGTCGACTCGATGCTCGACGCCATGGGTGACCGTGAACAACTCCTGGGAATGCGTTCACAGGCATACGACCTGGTCTTGAACGGCTGGGAACTCGGGTCTGGATCTGTGCGAATCCACCGTCACGACATTCAGCAGAACATCTTCACCATGCTCGGCATCGGGCCCGAAGAAGCCCAGCGAAAATTCGGCTTCCTTCTCGACGCGTTTCGTTACGGCGCCCCGCCGCATGCCGGCTTCGCGTTTGGCATCGACCGCCTTGCAGCGTTGCTCGCCGGCGAGGAGAACATCCGCGAGGTCATCGCATTCCCGAAAAGTCAGTCGGGCGCCGACCCGCTGACGAAGGCACCGACGCCGATCGACGATGTCCAACTCGACGAACTCGGACTCCGCGTCCTTCCACCTGCCACCTGACCAGCGGAACCCCAAACCCGATCCACCCCGGAGTCGCAGAGCGTCGCGGGCAATGCAGAGCGACTTCAGGTCGGGGTTGATGGGTAGCCTCGCCGAGATGAGAGCAGAACGTTGAGCGATGACTTGTTCGCAGTCGCGGCCGAGAGCGCGCTGGCGACGCGTAGCCCGCTGGCGGCGCGGATGCGGCCGCACAAACTCGAAGAGGTTGCAGGGCAGGGCCATTTGCTGGACAAAGGTGCCCCGCTTCGGTCGCTCATCGAGGCTGATCGACTGACCTCGGTGATTCTGTGGGGTCCTCCTGGGTGCGGCAAGACGACGCTTGCCCGCCTCATCGCAAACCACACCGCGAAACAATTTGAGACTCTTTCGGCAGTCAACGCGTCGGTCAAGGACGTCAGGGCGGTCATAGAGCAGGCGCGGCAGCGGCTTGGTGAGCGTGGGGTCGGCACCATCTTGTTTCTCGACGAGGTCCACCGGTTCAACAAGTCGCAACAGGACGCACTCTTACCGTCGGTGGAAGAGGGACTGCTCGTCCTCATCGGAGCCACGACCGAGAACCCTTTCTTCGAGATCAATGCTCCGCTGCTGAGCCGCAGCAACCTCTTTCGGTTGCACGGTCTCGATGTCGACGCCGTGGTCGAGTTGCTTCGCCGTGGCCTGGACTTCGAATCGGCGACCGGCGACGATGACGCCATGCGGCACCTCGCCGAGAGGGCCGACGGCGATGCCCGTAGGGCGCTCACCGCTCTCGAGGTCGCCATCGCCCTCGCCGGCGAAGGAATGCACGTCACGCTCGACAACGCCGAGTCCGCGCTCGACGCAAGGGCGTTTCGATACGGGGAGGACGAGCACTACGACGTCGTCAGCGCGTTCATCAAGAGCATCAGGGGAAGCGATCCTGACTCAGGTCTCTATTGGCTCTCTCGAATGCTCGAAGCCGGCGAGGACGCAAGGTTCATAGCCAGGCGACTCGTGATTCTGGCCAGCGAGGACATCGGCATGGCCGACCCGATGAGCCTCCTCATCGCCAACGCAGCGGCTGGTGCTGTGGAGTTCGTCGGGCTACCGGAAGCCGGGCACAATCTCGCTCAGGCGGTGGTCCATCTCTCCACAGCTCCCAAGAGCAATCGAACGGCTGTCGGATGGTGGAGTGCAACCGCTGATGTCAAAGTCGGCAAGGGCCGCGAGGTGCCGATGCATCTCCGCGATGCGCATTATCAGGGTGCAGCAAAGCTCGGCCACGGCGAAGGGTATGACTACCCACACGACCACGCCGGTGGTCACGTGCCTCAGCAGTACAGGCCAGACGAGGTTGCCGACACCGTGTACTACCGTCCCAGTCAGAACGGGTTCGAAGCCGAGGTCGCCGAGCGACTTTCGAAATGGAGAGGGGATTGAGCAGACGTGAGCGCTGGTGACCTAGCTGCTGTCATCGTCACGATCTGCGCGGTCGCAGCGTCGACTGCTTTGATCATGACGCTTATCTCCTTGCGAAACACGCTGTCAGATCTCAGAGAGGCAGCAAGAGCGCTGACCGACGAGGCTCTTCCCACGTTGGCGACGCTGCGCGACACGCTCGACAGGGCCGATGGTGATCTCGACCGCCTCGATGGGCTCATGGGCACAGCCGAAACGGTCGGTGCCACTGTCGAATCGGCCAGCCGCGTCGCGCAGGCTGCCATCACGAATCCCGCCATCAAGGCTGCTGCATTCCTCACCGGAGCGCGGCGCACCGCCGGCAAACTCAGATCGACCTCTGACCCAGCCGAGAAAGTCACGCCATGATCAAGCGCTTGATCTGGCTCGGAGTCGGAGCTGCCATCGGAGCATCGGGGTCATACTTGGCCAATCGCCGAGTCCGTGAAATCGTCGAACGCTACGCACCGGAGGAGGTGCGTCACCGCGTTCAAGATCGGGTGCGAACCGCCGGCGGTCACGTCGGGACCGCTTTGAGCGATGGCCGAGTCGCGATGCGCGAACGAGAGGCGCAGTTGAAGGGCCGCGTCTAAGGGGCGACAACTCACTCGGGTCACCGGCGCAACGGCGGTAGCCTTGGCCGGATGGAAGCCGACGATCTTCGAACTGCGTTCACTGATTTCTGGGTGTCGAAGGATCATCAGGCGAGGGCATCGGCCAGCCTCATCCCTCACGAGAAGAGCCTGCTTTTCACCGTCGCCGGCATGGTGCCGTTCATGCCGTATTTCCTCGGCGAGGAAACTCCGCCGAGCAGTCGAATCACCACCATTCAGAAGTGTGTGAGGGCCGGCGGCAAACACAACGATCTCGACGACATCGGGCGAACGAACCGGCACTGGACCTTCTTCGAGATGATGGGCAACTTCAGCTTCGGGGACTATTTCAAGGCCGAGGCGATTCCGTGGGCATGGGAGTTCATAACGGGGACTCTCGGCATCGATCCCGACAAACTGTGGGTGACTGTCCACGACAGCGATGGCGAGGCCGAGGCGATGTGGCAGAACCTCGTCGGAGTGCCCGCTGACCGAATCCAGCGACTGGACAAGGACAACTGGTGGGCTGCCGGCGACACGGGGCCGTGCGGTCCGTGTTCGGAGCTGTTCTACGACATGGGCCCCGAGTACGGGCCTGATGGCGGGCCCGCTCATGGCGGAGAAGAGCGATTTGTCGAGATCTGGAACCTCGTGTTCATGCAGTACACGCGAGGTGGCGACGGTGAACTGACCCCCCTTCCGGCAACGGGTATCGATACCGGAGCTGGCCTCGAGCGGATCTTGATGGTGCTCCAGGGCGTCGACACCGGTTGGGACATCGACATCTTCCGGCGGCTGCTTGGCGAAGCATCTCGGATAACCGGCGTTGCATATGGCCAGGACGACGAGCTCGACGTGAGCCTTCGAATCTTTGCCGATCACGCCAGAACCGTGACGTTCCTCATCAGCGACGGCGTTTTCCCTTCGAACGAAGACCGCGGCTACGTCCTGCGTCGAATCATTCGCAGAGCTGTGCGTCACGCCTATGTGCTCGGCGTCACCGATGCGGTGATGACCCAACTCGTCGACGCGGTGATCGAAGTCATGGGCGCTGCGTACCCCGAGATCGTGAAGAACCGGAGCTTCATCGGCGACGTGGTCGGCAACGAAGAAGAGCGCTTCCGCCGCACTCTGGCCACCGGTTCGCACATTCTCGACACCGCCCTGGAAGACGTTGCCGCTGGCGGCGAGTTGCCCGGTTCGGTCGCGTTCCAGCTGCACGACACCTACGGCTTCCCCGTAGAACTGACCGAGGAGATCCTTGCCGAGCGCGGTTTCAGTATCGACCGCGCCGGCTTCGACGCGGAGATGGACGTGCAGCGGACCCGAGCCCGCGATGCCAGAACGTCGGTGACGGGAACGTCCACCGAGGCCTACAGGGCTGTCCTCGATGAACACGGACCCACCGAGTTCGTCAGAGATGTGCACAGTGTCGAGGCAACGGTTCTCGCAGTGCTGGACATCGAGGTCGGTGACGATGATGCCGCCCAGATCGAGATCATTCTCGACCGGACCACCTTCTACGCCGAGGGTGGCGGCCAAGTGGGCGATATCGGCACGATCGAGACGCCGGACGGCACCGCAGCTGTTAACGACACCACGTCGGCGATCGCCGGCCTCACCCGGCACACGGCAACGGTGATTGAAGGCTCCATCGATGTCGGGGCCACGGCCACGACAGACGTCGCGTGGGATCGTCGGGCCGCAATTCGACGCAACCACACAGGAACGCACATCCTGCACTGGGCGCTGCGCGAAGTCCTGGGCGATCACGTTCAGCAGGCTGGTTCTCACGTCGACGAGGAGCGTCTCCGATTTGACTTCTCTCACTTCGAGGCAGTTACGCCAGCGCAGCTGGAGCGAATCGAGAACCTCGCGAACGCGGAAGTGCTCGGCAACGAGGGATGCAAGCACTACGAGACGTCGATGGAGCACGCCCAGTCGGTCGGTGCCATCGCCTTTTTCGGGGACAAGTACGGCGACACGGTGCGCGTGCTCGAAGCAGGCTCGAAGAGCATCGAGCTGTGCGGTGGAACGCACGTCCGCGCCCTCGGTGATATCGGACATATGAGGGTCATCAGCGAGTCGTCGATCGGCTCGAACCTCCGCAGGATCGAAGCTGTCACCGGTATCGCCACGGTGGAACGGTTGCAGTCTGCCGAAGGTCAGCTCTCCCAGTTGGCCGAGATGCTCGGCACGTCCACCGACGATCTCTCCGGCGCTGTGGAACGCCGTCTCGCAGAGACCAGGTCGCTCCGGGCCGAACTGAAGTCATTGCAGCAGCAGGCAGCGTCGGGTGTCGCCGGCGACCTGGCGTCGCTTGCCGTCGACGGGGTCATCGTCCACCGACTCGACGGAATCGAACGTGACACGTTGCGAGACACGGCTCTTGCTGCACGGGACCAGGACGGCATCGACGCCGTAGTCATCGCTGGAGCCCCCGACGGTGGGGGAGTCGTGCTGATCGCGGCCGTGGTCCCCGACGGTCGTTTCATCGCCGCCGATCTCATCACCGAATCGGCGAAGACCGTCCAAGGTGGGTTCGGGCGGAAGGGTGACCCACCGTTCATCATGGCCGGAGGTCGCAACGTCGACGGGATCGATGACGCTCTCGACCAGGCGCGGGCTGCGGCAGGGATCGACGCCGATTCGTGAGAGCAGTCGGTCTCGACCTCGGGTCGAAACGCATCGGGGTCGCCCTCTCGAACTCCGAGGGAACCCTCGCAACGCCGTACGACACAGTCGAGAGAAGTGGGGACATTGCGCGGGACCATCGAGCCATCAAGGCCTTGGTCGAGGAGGCCGAGGCCGAGATCGTCGTCATCGGGCTACCTCTTTCCCTTGATGGATCCGACGGGCCGATGGCGAAGAAGTATCGGGCGGAGTCGGTCGAGATCGAAAGTGCTGTCGGAGTCGCCGTCGTCCTCTGGGATGAGCGTTTCACCACCGTGACTGCCGAACAGTCGTTGATGCGGCAAGATGTTGACGGTAAGCGGCGCCGCAAGATCATCGACAAGGTTGCAGCAACTGTGATGCTCCAGGGCTGGCTCGACGCCAAAGAATTCGAAGACGATCGTGTGGCGAGCGACGAATGACCGCGCCGACCAATCCAGGTCGCCCTGCATCGGAGCCGACCTCATCAACTCAGCCTCGCCAGCGACAATGGGAGTCGATGACGCCAATTGTCCCCCAGCAACCGCTCGGTCATTCCAGTGATCGCGATGCCAAGGAGCACCACGACTTCGAGTACATCAAAGTCCGCGGCGACAAAGGCAGCTGGCTCGCTCTCGGGGTGCTTCTTGCCGTTGTCGGGAGCTTCATCGCGGTCGCTCTCTACGCCGTCAACTGGATCCGCAACGAGCTCAATCCTCCGGGTCCACCAGGCTCTGAGGTCTTGGTGGTGCTCGGGGCAGGTGACACGAGCGCGAACATCGGTGGCCAACTCGAGGACCTTGGTGTCATCGAGAACGCGACCGTCTACAGCTGGTACGTGAGATTGAAGGGTGGCGCCGAGTTCCAAGCCGGCGAGTTCACCTTTCAGGAGAACTCGAGCGCCGCCGAGGTGATCGACGTCCTCGAGAGCGGGCCGACGAGGGTCGCCCTTGCCTCGACTTTGTCGATCACGCTTCCGGAAGGTCTGACCGTCGAGCAGATCGCTGCCATCGTCGACGACCTCGTCGGCGTCGATTTCACCGGTGAGGACTTCCTCGAAGAGCTCAGGCGTGGCCGCTATTTCTCGAAGTACGGGCCCGAACCAGGCACCCTTGGCCCCGAATTCGAGCAGTTCGAAGGTCTGTTGTTCCCCGATACCTACTCAGTTCTCGCCGACTCGGACCCAGCCACGCTGATCGATCAGCTCATCGAGACGACGGACGCTGTCGGTGACCGTCTTGGACTCTTCCAGTCGGATCGTGTCGTCGGTCTCACTCCATACGAAGTGTTGATCGTCGCGAGCCTCATTGAAGAGGAGGCCAAGGTCGAAGAGGATAGGGCCAAGATCGCCCGCGTCATCTACAACCGACTCGAACGTGACATGCCGCTCGGCATCGACGCGACCATCGCCTATTTCACCGGCGACAACGTGCTGACGCGGTCCGAACTCGACACCGAATCGCCGTACAACACGAGGCTCGTGCGCGGGTTGCCGCCGACCCCGATCGCTGCCCCTGGCGAGGCATCGATCCGGGCGGCGCTGAACCCGGCGTCAGGCGACTGGATCTTCTACGTCCTCACCGATCCGGAGGGGATCCACAGCTTCAGCGAGACCGAAGAGCAGTTCCTCCTCGACAAGCAGGTCTGTCAAGACCTCGGACTCTGTGGTTGATGTGATCTGTGGCTGATGTGAACGCCATAACCGGTAGGACCCGACTCGTGGGCGTGATGGGAGATCCCATCGGCCATTCGAAGTCGCCGGTCCTGCTGAACGCGGCGTTCGCCGCAGCCGAACTTGACTATCGGATGGTGGCACTGCCCGTACCGGCGGGTCGTGGTCTCGATGCGGTCGACGCCCTTGGCATTCTCGGGTTCCACGGATGCTCGGTGACGATGCCTCACAAGAACGTCGTCATCCATCGCCTTGATGCCGTTTCCGAAGTTGCGAACAAACTCGAAGCTGTCAACTGCATTCGCCGGGAAGGCAGCAGGCTGATTGGTGAAAACACCGACGGCGAGGGTTTCATCCGTGGACTCGCTGACGACACCGGCTTCGACCCTGCCGGCTCTCGGTGTGTGGTGATCGGCGCTGGAGGCGCGGCGCGGGCGGTGATTCTCGCTCTCGCGGATGCAGGTGCCGAACGCGTCGATGTGATCAACAGAACCCGTTCATCGGCCGAATCGGCTGCCGCCCTCGCCGGCGCTTTTGGTCATGTGGGCGAGTTCGGCGACGTGGTACACGCTGATCTGGTGGTTCAGGCAACATCGATCGGCATGGCCGAAGCGGACCCGAGCGCCATCGATTCGGCCCTTATGCACGAAGGTCAGGTGGTGGCCGAGCTGATCTATCACCCGGTGATCACTCAAACCATGCGGGCCGGCGTCGAGGCTGGAGCCGAGGTTTCCAACGGACTCTCGATGTTGCTGCACCAGGCTGCAGTCGCGTTCGAGCACTGGACAGGTTCGGCTGCGCCCATCGAAGCGATGAGGTCGGCCGTCGACTGAAGCCCCACCGAGCTTCCCAGACCGGCTCGGTCCATCCTGCACAGGCTTTACCCCGAAGGTCCGTCGGCCGACAGGGGATCCATGGTCCAGAGTTCATCGCGCCAACTCGGCGAGCTTCTGCTCGAACGCAAAGTCCTCTCACGAGACGTCCTCGAGGTCGTGCTTGACAGGGAGAGCCGCGAAAGCACACCCATGTCGGCGCTGCTCGTCCAAGAGGGAATTGTCGGCGAGAAGGACATCATCGCCGCAATAGCGCAGCAGGTGGACGTCCCATTCGTCGACCTCGCAGTTCAGCCGGTCCGGCCCGATCTCGAAGCGTTGCTTGCCGAGGGGGTCGCCCGCCGACTGCATGCCATCGTGGTCGACAAGGACCAGCACGGTTACCTCGTCGCGATGGAGAACCCAGGCGACACCGAGTCGATCGACGAGCTCGAGCAGCTGTTGGAAGACGATGTCAACGCCTGCATCGCTGTACGTAGCGAAATCGTCGAACACCTCGACCACATGTACGGCCTGCTTGAGTCCGACCACCCGACAACCACCACTCACCTCAACGAGCTTCTGGAGCGGGTCCTCGACCTCGGTGGATCGGACCTTCACCTGAGCACAGGATTACACCCGGCTGTCAGGGTCAACGGAGAGATCAAGCATCTCACCGAGTTCCAGACTCTGAATCCGTCAGAGATCCGGCGGATGTTGTACGACGTGCTCACTCAGAAACAGCGCGAGCGCTTCGAGGAAAACCTCGAACTCGACACCAGCCACTCGATTCCTGGCCGGGGCCGGTTCCGCGTCAACGTGTTCCTCCAGAGGAACAGCATGGGCGCTGTGCTGCGAACCATCCCGGAGAACATCGTGCCGCTGGCGAGCCTCGGGCTCCCAGATGCCGTACACCAGTTCACGACCATGCATCGCGGGATGGTGCTGGTCACAGGGCCGACCGGTTCCGGCAAGAGCACGAGTCTGGCCTCGATGATCGACATCATCAACTCAACTCGCGCCGGTCACATCATGACTGTCGAAGACCCCATCGAGTTCCTGCACAGGCACAAGAAGTGCATCGTCAACCAACGTGAGGTGGGCGAAGACACCCAGTCGTTCTCGCTCGCTCTGAAGCACGTCCTGCGCCAGGACCCCGACGTGATTCTTGTCGGTGAGATGCGTGACCTCGAAACAATTCACACCGCCCTCACCGCAGCCGAAACCGGGCACCTTGTGTTCGGAACCCTCCACACACAGGACGCGCCTCAGGCTGTTGACCGCATCATCGACGTGTTCCCGGCTCACCAACAGCAGCAGATCAGAGTGCAACTCGCTTCGTCGCTCATGGGTGTCGTCACGCAGCAACTGGTGCCGACCGCCGACGGCCGTGGTCGAGCGGTTGCCTGCGAAGTCATGGCCGTCACCCCGGCCATCAGGAACCTGATTCGCGAAGGCAAGACCCACCAGATCTACTCCGCGCTCCAATCCGGTGGCTCATACGGCATGCAGACAATGGACCAGTCGCTGGCCAAACTCGTTCGCCTGGGCCAGATCAACCTTCAAGACGCTGCCGATCGCTGCACCAACGAAGCGGACCTCAAGCGAATGATCGCTCAGGGCTGAGCGGAAACGGCGCGAGGAAACATCGATGGCCAACAGCAAATATGCCTACAAGGTCCGCGACGGAGGGGGTCAAGTCGTCGAAGGCCAGATTGAAGCTGCAAGTCCGGCCCTCGTCGCGAATCGCCTCCGCGAAATGGGCTTCGCGCTCATCTCGATCGAGGAGGAGAAGGAGTCCAGCCTCCAGCGAGAGGTGAAGATTCCTGGCTTCGGGGACAAGGTCAAACTGAAGGACGTCTCGATCTTCAGTCGCCAGTTCGCGACGATGATCAACTCGGGCCTTTCGTTGCTGAGGTCACTGAACATCCTCGGCGAACAGACCGAGAACAAGAAACTTGCCGAGATCGTCAGCCAGGTCTCAGACGACGTCGAGAAGGGCTCATCGCTCTCCGATGCCATCGCCAAACACCCAAAGATATTCGACCGTCTCTATGTCGCGATGGTGCGAGCCGGTGAGACCGGCGGTGTGCTCGACATGGTGCTGATGCAACTAGCGGACACCATCGAAAAGCAGGTGGAACTCCGCGCCAGAGTGAAGTCGGCGATGACCTATCCCGTCTCCGTAATGGTTCTCGTGCTCCTGATCCTCGTCGGCATGCTCGTGTTCGTGGTCCCGATGTTCGAGAACATGTACTTCGAACTCGGCGGAACACTCCCGCTGCCGACACGGATTCTTCTCGGCGCGTCGACCCTGGTCACCAAGTTCGTGCTTCCGCTGCTGATCCTGATCGGCATCAGCGCGTTCGCGATCAGACGATGGATTGCCACAGACAAAGGCAGAGCCGCCTTCGACAGGATCCAGCTCAAATTGCCTGTCTTCGGTGGCCTCGTGCACAAGACCGCCATCACACGCTTCGCCAGAACGATGGAATCACTGCTCCGGGCGGGTGTCCCCATTCTCGAAGCGCTCGAAATCACATCGGAAACGGTCGGCAACAGTGTCATGGAGCACGCGGTGCTGGACGTTCAGTCGCGGGTCGAGCAAGGCGAATCGCTCGCCGCTCCAATGCTGGACCACAACATCTTCCCCCCGATGGTCTCCCAGATGATCGCGGTGGGCGAAGAAACCGGCGCCGTCGACACCATGCTGGAACGAGTCGGTCACTTCTACGAAAGGGAAGTCGAAGCCACCGTCGACGCGCTCACATCGCTCCTCGAGCCCATGCTCATCGTCGTCCTCGGTCTCACCGTCGGCGGCATGGTCGTCGCTCTCTACATGCCGATGTTCAACATCGTGAACCTGATCGAATAAGTCGCGCAGAACGCCGACACCGGCGTGCCTCAGACTCCCCGGTGCTCACTGGGTGGCGCTCGCGACGCACGACACTTCGCCGCCAACTCTCGTCCCCCTGCCCCAGAGAGGTTGCGCTCGTCTCATGAGCTCGCAGGGATCTCGGGTGACTTCGGGTTCATCTGTGAATTCTCAGGTAGTTCTTCTCAAACTCGGTATGGAACTCACCGATGGTGATGTGTGGGCGAAACCATCGCATACACATCATTGACACATTCAGGAGACATCCATGCTCAGCAAGCTGCAGGAGCGGAACGAGAACGATGAAGGCTTCACGCTCATCGAACTGATGGTCGTCGTGCTCATCATCGCCATCCTCATCGCCATTGCGGTTCCCACGTTCCTCGGAGCGCGTGAGCGTGCCCAGGACAGGGCCGTGCAGTCGAACCTTCGTAACTCGTTGACAGCCTCCAAGGTGCTCTACGCGGACGACGGTGACTACTCCGGTGTCGATACCGCTGCACTCGTCAGCGTCGAGCCGGCGATCACTTTCGTCGACGGTGACGCCCCCTCAACGGCCGCCAACTCCGTCAGCAACAACGTCACCGAGTCAAACCTCATCGTGACGTTGGCCGCCTTGTCTGACTCCGGTGACTGCTTCTACATCCAGGACAACATCGGTGACACCGTCGGAACTCTCGGTACCACCTTCGCGGTGCGTGCGCAGGGCGTCGCGGGCGCATGTCAGGCAGACAATACTGCCGGGCTGACCTTCGGTACTGCTTGGTAGATCTGGCTCCTTCAGCTGCCTCGAGGTCCGACCGAAAGGAAGAGCCGCAGAGAAGCTGATCGAGTGGCTGGTCCCTGGCGGGAAGCTGCCAGAGCTGCAAACAGAAGACCTGCGTGAGGATCCGCTCCGAAAGGAGCGGGTCCTCTGCCTTTTTCACTGTCATGGTCAGAACGCGAAGGCGGTGATCGTCGCGGTCGACTACAACCCATGTGCTTGTTCCCATCATCTCCGGTCTCTACGGGCTCGTTTTCGGCTCATTCCTGAACGTCGTCATCCACCGTGTCCCGCTCGGACAGTCGGTGGCCAAGCCGCAGTCGAGATGTCCCCAATGCGGGTCGAGGCTCCCATGGCATGACAATGTGCCGGTGCTCAGCTGGATGATGCTCCGCGGGAGGTGTCGAGCATGTTCCGAACCGATCTCGGTTCGCTACCCGATCGTCGAGTTGATCACCGCGGTCGGCTTCGTCGCTGTGTCACTGAGCATCGGAGACCAATGGGTCCTCGTGAGCTACCTCATGTTCGTGGCCGTGCTCGTTGTCCTCAGCGGGATCGACATCGACACCCGCACCATTCCGAACAAACTGCTGTACCCAGCTGGATATGCAGGGGCTGCACTGCTCATCGGCGGTTCACTGCTCGACGGTAACCCCGGAGACCTGATCTGGGCCGGCGCAGGTGCAGTCCTCGGCTTCGGTGTGCTGTTCGCCATCTGGTTCGTCGCCCCAGGCGGCATGGGATACGGCGATGTTCGGCTCTCGGCCTATCTCGGCATGTATCTCGGCTACCAGTCGCTCGGCCACGTCGCAGTCGGCATCTTCATCGGTTTCCTGCTCGGAGCCGTTTCAGGAGTTGCCCTGATGGTGCTCGGGCGAAGAGGCCCCAAGTCGAAGCTGCCGTTTGGTCCCTTCCTGGCCCTTGGGGCCACCGCTTCGCTCCTTGCGGGGCAGGCGATCATCGACGCGTACCTCGGCATCTGAGGTCATTTTGATGACCCAACGACACCAGCGGCGTCCAAGGGGCTGCAGAAATAGGACGCTCACTGTCGGGGGGCTGCTTAACGCAGATGACTGGCAGACGACCAGGTGCATGTGGAACATCGGCAGATCGGGAAACGCGCCCGGACAGGATTCCTCACAATGAAGTCCGAGTCATGAGCCAGCGCGTCATCGGACTCGACGTCGGAAGCCACGCCATCACCGCAGCCGAGCTCAAGCTCGGCAAGAACGGTGCCGTGACGGTGATGAAATTCGGACAGATTGCTCTGCGGCCCGGTGCTGTGACCTGCGGAGAAGTCGTCGACGTTCTCGAAGTGTCAGCGGCACTCAAGCGCCTCTGGCGAGAAGCTGGCTTCAGCTCGAAGAAGGTCGTCGTCGGAGTTGGCAACCAGCGCGTCATTGTTCGCCCCGCTGACATGCCTGCCATGCCGGAGAAAGATCTACGGTCAGCGGTCGAATTCCAGGCTCAGGAACTCATACCCATTCCTCTCGAGGAAGCGATCCTCGACTACCAGGTGCTCGAGCGTTACATGGGCAACGGCGGCACCGAGATGCTGAAGGTCCTCATCGTCGCGGCGCAGCGCGACATGGTCTCGAGGCTGCTCGTCGCTCTCGACGAAGCCGGCCTGACAGCGTCCATCGTCGACCTGGTTCCGTTTGCTCTGTTAAGGGCCCTGGCCGACGCCTCCGGGTTCGGCGACATCGACGGTGAAGATGTAGGTGCCGAAGCGATCGTGTCGGTCGGCTCAGGCGTCACGACGATGATCGTGCACGAGTACGGCATCCCGAAGTTCATCAGAACGATCATGCTCGGCTCCCACGACATCACTCAGGCGATCGCGGAGGAGCTCGACATCACCGCAGACGAGGCTGAGGGCATCAAGCGCCAGGTCACGGTCGGCGTCGAAGACGGTGATGTGGTCGACAAGGCTCGCGTCGCTGTGAAGCGCCGTACTGCTCTGTTCGTCGACGAGATCATAGGAAGCCTCGACTTCCACACCAATCAGGTCGGCAACGCCGGTGTCAAGCGCATCATCCTCACCGGTGGGGGACGCAGGGTGCCTGGTATCGCCGAACGTCTCTCGGAGGCGCTCGACGCTCCCGTCAGCGTTGGACTTCCTTTCTCGAGGTTCGAGCTCGGACGTCTCGGCCTCAACGATCATCAGCTCCGTGATGCCGAGGACCTCGCAGCAGTTGCACTCGGGTTCGGGCTCGCCGGTCGCCCTGTCGAAAAGGGTGCGCGCCGCCTCTCGCTCATGCCGCCAGAGGTTGGCGAGCGACGGGAGCAGCAGAAGCAATTCGCGACGGTCGCAGCAGGTCTCATCCTGTTCATGGGAGGACTCTTCTACGTCTGGCAGGGCAAGGCTGGCAGCGCCGACGAGGCTCGGATGCGCGCCGACCAAGAAGAAACACGCTTGGCGAAGTTGCAAAGCGATGTGGCCGAACTCGGACCGGTCGCGGAATTCGAACGTGTCGTCGATGGTCGCCAACAACTCGTGCAATCCGCGCTCGGCACCGACATCTCGTGGAGCAAGGTGATCCAAGAGGTCGCTACCGTGATGCCAGACGACATCTGGCTCCAATCGTTCGTCGGCATTGCACCTCAAGACGGCTCTCCAGGGCGGTTCACGGTCACCGGTCACGGCTCGGATCACACCAGCTCTGCCCGATGGCTCCTTCGACTGGATGCGCTGGAGTCGGTCAGCGGTCTCTGGTTGCCGTCATCGGTTCGCAAGGCCAAAGGCGAGTTCGGCGAGCTGTCTGAGGTGACATTCAGCTCTTCAGGCGAATTGACCCTGCGCGCTGCGTCTGGTCGCATCGAGCGCTATCTCGCTATTTCGGGTCACGACGTGAACGACGGGTCGACCGAAGCCGAAGATGAAGCCACTGGGAGCGACGAGTGAACAAGAAACTCATCGCCGTAGCCGGCGGCATCGCTGTTGTGGTGCTCGCGGGTTGGTGGTTCGTTCTCTGGGGTCCGGCCGGTGATGCCGTCACCGCTGCCGAAACACGGTTCAGGAACGCCAAGGGTCAGACGACACAGCTCGAGGTGCATCGCGACCGCCTACTCGCCATCCAGAAAGAACTTCCGCAGATGCAGAGCCGTCTGCAGACACTGTCAGCAGCGGTGCCCGACCGGGCCGCGATGTCCGACTTCCTCCTCGCAGCATCCGAGGCCGAGGCCGACAGTGGTCTCGACTTCCTCACCGTGTCCGCGAGCCCACCCACCCCAACGCTCACGCCGGGTCTCTCGACTGTCAGCGTTCAGCTGACTGGTACAGGCGGCTACTTCCAGATGCTCGACTTCATCAACCGGCTGCAATCCATGCACCGAGTGATGGTGATCAAGAACCTCACCGTTGTCGCCAACCAGTTCTCGGAGGAAGCCGAGCTGCTCGGTCCGCCCAACCTGTCGGTCACGATCTCCGGGGACCTGTTCGTTGCGACTCTCGACCCAGAAGCGGGTGCAGTATGACGTACGCCGATCCTGCTTTCTCGAGTTCGATGCCAGGACCGATGATCCCCGATCAGCGCCCTCAGCGTCTCCGCACCGCAGTCCGCATGCTCGCGGGACTGTCACTGATCTCATTTCTCAGCGTCGCTGTTGCGCCAGCACTTCTGGGAGAGGCTGCGGCCGACGCCCCTCTAGAGCCGACGGCGACACCCTCGATCGTCGTGGCAGCCGCATCGAACCGCACCGGAGACGCTGCCAGCCTCTCTCAGGCCGTGGAAACTTTCGAAGTGTTCGGTGGCAAGAATCCCTTCGAGAAGCCAACGCTTCGGCCAGCGACTGCGCCGACGACAACTGTGGGTACGGAACCCGATGGTGCGACAACGACCACGGTCCCTGGCCAGACAACGACGACACAACCAATCGAAGTCCAGCCGGTCAGGAATCAGCCAGTCGCGCTCATCGAGGTCTTCGACGAAGACGGCGAGCTCACCGCGACCGTCCGTGTTGGCAGCACCGTCTACCGGGTCACCGTAGGAGATGTGTTCGAAGGCAGTTACCAAGTCGTCTCGCTCGACCTGACAACTGGCTGCGGCGTGTTCCTGTTCGGCGACACCCGGTTCGACCTCTGCGAAGGCCAAGAGACACTCAAGTAGGCACCTCCTCCGGAAGTGGAGGGGGTCGCCGCGGTCGACGTCGTATCGTTGAAGGGGTGAGTCCACTCATCGAAGTCGAGGTCCCCCTCGACGATCGCTCCTACAGAGTGATCGTCGGTGACGGCGCGGCCGAGTCGCTGCCACAGCTCGTTCCAGAACGGGCGAAGCGTGCCGCCATCGTCACTCAGGCGGGCATCGGACTCGCCGTCGACCCTGGTGTCGAGCACCGCATCTTCGAGATCGGCGATGGCGAGACCGCCAAGGCGATGTCGACCATCGAAGATCTGTGTCGCCGCTTCGCGCAGTGGGGATTAACGCGCAACGATGTGATCATCGGCGTCGGCGGGGGGCTCGTCACTGACGTCGCCGGGTTCGCGGCCGCTGTCTATCACCGCGGCGTCGACGTGATTCACGTGTCGACGACATTGCTCGGTCAGATCGACGCCTCCGTTGGCGGCAAGACCGGCGTGAACCTCCCCGAAGGGAAGAACCTCGTCGGAGCCTACTGGCAGCCAGCGGGCGTCATCTGCGACACGTCCGTGTTGTCGTCGCTGCCGCCTCGCGAGTACAAGAGCGGTCTCGGCGAGATGGCGAAGTACCACTTTCTCGGCGGATCAGACCTCGAAGGTCTCCCGATCGCAGAGCGGGTAGCCAGGTGTGTTCAGATCAAGGCCGATGTGGTCGGCAGCGACGAACGAGAGGGTGGCCGCCGGGCCATCTTGAACTACGGCCATACCCTCGGTCACGCCATCGAGATTGCCGGCCAGTTCGATGTTCGTCATGGCGAGGCGGTTGCCATCGGTCTGGTCTACGCGGCCGAAGTTGCTCGGCGCCTCGGCCGCGTCGATGCTGCGAGAGTTCAGGAGCATCGGCACGTCGTTGGCTCCTACGATCTGAGTCATCGCCTACCCGACGGCTCGGATCATGACGAACTGTTGTCGCTGTTCACTCGGGACAAGAAGGCGCTCGACGGCGTGACGTTTGTTCTCGATGGCCCAAACGGCGTCGAGCCGGTCACTGGAATCGACGAAGACATACTGCGCGACGCGTTGAGGGCTGTTTCGTGAGCAACTCTGCTTCACCGGTTCATGGATTGTCCGAAATAGATCACGGAAGCCGACTGCTTCGCCTGCAGAACGCCTTCGATGCCGAGGGCCTCGATGGTCTACTCATCACCGACGCCACGCACGTTCGTTACCTCACTGGGTTCGCCGGCTCAGCAGGGTTCATGGTCGTCGGCGCCGATACCGCCGTTTTGATGACTGACGATCGATACGGCGACGTGGCAAGAGACATCGCCGCAAGTCTCAACGCTGATCTTCAGGTTCATGTCGGTGGCGTCGCGTCCCAACGCGACGCCACCCGCGAGTTTGCCGCCTCGGCTGCGCGCGTCGGACTCGAGGCCGATGATGTGTCATGGGCCCAGGCCGAGACCTACCGCAACGAGTGGTTCGCCGATGCAGAGACGGTCGCAACATCGGGCATCGTCGCCGCGCTGCGACTCGTCAAAGAGCCGGCCGAGGTCGAGCGCATCGAACGCGCTGCCGAGATGACCGACACCGCCCTCGCCGAGGTCAGATCGATGCTCGGTGAGAGGGTGACCGAGCGCCAGTTACAACTGGCGCTCGATCGCGCCATCATCGACAGTGGCGCCGACGACCTCTCGTTCTCGACCATCGTCGCATCGGGTCCGAACGGCGCCAGGCCGCACCACGTCCCAGGCGGAAGGACCATCGTCGAAGGCGACTTGGTCGTGATCGATGTTGGCGCCCTGGTCGATGGCTACCACTCCGACATGACGCGCTCGTTCTGCGTCGGAGAACCCGACGCCGCTAGCGCGAGGATGCTCGACGTCGTCACCGCAGCGCAAGCCGCTGGTGTCTCCGCCGTGACACCAGGATCGTCGGGTGAATCGGTCGACGCCGCCGCCCGTGAGGTCATCGAGCACGCCGGCCTCGGTGAAGAGTTCGTTCATGGCGTCGGCCATGGCGTCGGATTGCTCATTCACGAGAGCCCGTTCCTCCGGGGTTCGGAGGTGCCGCTGGTCGAGGGGCAGGTCGTGACTGTCGAGCCCGGCGTGTACCGTTCCGGCTTCGGCGGTGTTCGAGTGGAGGACACCGTGGTGGTCACCCAGTCGGGCTGCAAGCCGCTCACTCATTCACCAAAAGATCCTGTCGTCGCCGTGAATTGCGACTGACGAGGAGGCGCTCACATGGCACAGATCTCCACCTCGGACTTCAGGACCGGCATCACCGTCGACTTGGACGAGGGGCTCTTCCAAATCTCGGACTTTCAGCACGTCAAGCCCGGCAAGGGGGGTGCCTTCGTTCGTACGACTTTGAAGAACGTGAGGACAGGCGCCGTCACCGACCGTACTTTCAGGGCTGGCGAGAAAATGGAGCGAGCGGTCATCGACAAGACCGATATGCAGTACCTCTACAACGACGGCACCTCATATGTCTTCATGAACACGGAAACGTACGAGCAGATGGAAGTTCCGCCAGAGACGCTGGGTGACGCCGCCGACTACCTCGTGGAAGCCAACAGCATCAACCTGTTGATGTACGGCGACGAGATCGTCGGCATCGACATGCCTGCCTCGATCGTGCTCCAGGTCGCCGACACCGAACCCGGCATCCAGGGTGATCGCGTCTCTGGTGCCAGGAAGTCGGCGACGATGCAGACCGGACTCATCGTTCAGGTCCCTCTGTTCGTCGAGACGGGCGAGTCCCTCAAGATCGACACCAGGTCTGGCGACTACATCGAGCGCGCGTGAGCGACTGGTTCGACGACGTCGATCTTGCGACGCACCGCCGCGAGGCCAGAGAACGAACCGTCTCCCTGTTGTACGAAGCCGAGATGAAATCGGTGACCTCAGCCGATGTCATCGACGCACTGCCGATCGTGCCCGACGCCTTGGTCATCGAACTCACCGTCGGTGTGTGGGAGTTTGCGGAGAGCCTCGATGAGCAGGTCGCCGCATGCCTCGACAAGACATGGACGATGGCGAGGCTCGCCGTACTCGACCGCCTCGTGCTTCGCTTGGCCGCGTACGAGTTGATTCATCGACCGCAGGTGCCCAAGGGCGCTGTCATCAACGAGGCCGTCGAATTGGCGAAGTACTTCAGTGGTCCGGAAGCAGCCAGATTCGTGAACGGCGTGCTCAGTTCGGTGGCACGAAACGCTCGCGACTGATCTTCTTCGTCACAGATCGTGGCGCCTGGGGGGACGCGAAGTGCCGATGCGAATGGTGCTGCTGCCGCTCGGACCCGACGCTTGGCCCGAGTTGTCGCCGCCGCTGTCCTGGTCCGGACGGTAGGCCGGAAAGAACCAACGTGACTCTGGGTCGCGCGGCCTACGACCCATAGTGAGGTGCGCGGAACGTCGTTGATTTGCCACTAGGGTGCATTCCCGACCGTGAAGCGAGTCCGAGAGGCTCGTACGGACAGGAAGGACATCGCGTGGCAGAACGCGAGCGACGACTTGCGCCCCCGTTTGGGGGCGTTTTTGTTGCCAGGACTCAGATCCTCGATGCCGCGCAGATTCAGCGAGCCCTGACCCGTATCAGCCATGAGATCAGCGAGCGAAACCGGGGTCTGGACGATGTGGTGATCATCGGTCTTCAGACCGGCGGTGTGCCGATTGCTGAACGGCTGGCCGAGATTCTGCTCGACATCGAGGGTTCGACAGTCGTGGTGGGAAGGCTAGATGTGGCGCTGTACCGCGACGACATCGGCTTGCGGCCTGTACTTCCCGAAGCTGTCACCGACATTCCCGTCGATCTCGACGGAACGGTCGTCGTCCTGGTCGACGATGTGCTCTACACCGGCCGAACGATCAGAGCTGCTCTCGATGCGCTCACCGACTTTGGTCGGCCCAAGGCCGTTCAACTTGCCGTGATGGTCGATCGGGGGCATCGCGAGCTGCCGATTAGGGCTGACTATGTGGGTAAGAACCTTCCGACCCGTCGTGACGAGGTGGTCGATGTCAACCTCGAAGTGGTCGAGTTGGGAGAGATGCGAAAGTGACCGCCACCGAAATTCCGACCGCTGACGATGTCGCCGTGAACGACAACGGCGTCGCAGTCGGCCGCCATCTTCTGTCGGTCGCCGAGATTGGCGGCGACGCCATCCGCGAGATCCTTCATCTCACCGACAGGTTCGTCGAGATCGGCAAGCGAAACATTCCGAAGGTCCCTGCGCTTCGGGGAAAGACGGTGTGCACTCTGTTCTTCGAAGACAGCACCCGCACGCGGATGAGTTTCGAGACGGCGGCGAAACGTCTTTCCGCCGACATCACGAGTTTCTCGGTGTCGTCCTCGTCGGTGAACAAGGGAGAGAGTGTTCGAGACACGATCGAGACGGTCCAGGCAATGGGCGTGGATGCCTTCGTCGTGCGCCACCGAAGCGCGGGGGTGCCGTGGCAGGTCACGGATTGGGTCGAGCCGCACGTGTCTGTCATCAATGCCGGTGACGGTTGGCACGCGCATCCGACGCAAGGCCTCCTTGACGCATACACATTGCTTCAGGCGAGGGCGGGCGAAGCAGGTCCCGATGCGAGCCTCGACGGTCTGCACATCGGTTTGGTCGGCGACATCAAGCACAGCCGGGTCGCGCGCAGCGACGTCGAGATCTTCACGGCGCTCGGCGCCAAGGTCACTCTCATCGCTCCACCCACGCTGTTGCCACCGGCAGTCGAGACGTGGAACGTCGAGGTCAGTCATGACTTCGACTCGATGCTTCCACAACTCGATGTGGTTGCATTGCTGCGCATCCAAAAAGAACGGATGGTGGAGGCTCTCATCCCTTCGATCAAGGAATACGTCGATGGCTATGGTCTGACGCCAGAACGAGTGAGCCTGATCCGCCCCGATGTGTTCATCACGCACCCTGGCCCCATGAACAGGGGCATCGAAGTCGCCGTCGACGTACTCGAACACCATCCGGGTGCGCTGGTCACCCGCCAAGTCACGAATGGAGTTGCCGTCCGCATGGCTGTGTTGTTCTTGTTGCTCGGATCAGGAGTCGATGTCACGTGAGTTCGTCGGAGCAAAGCCAGGGCACGGTGCTCATTCGAGGTGGTGAGGTCGTCGATCCGACCGGTCGGCGCCGCGCTGACGTCGGCATCAGGAACGGCCAAGTCGTCGCGGTGGGCGAAGGCCTCGAGGCCGACCGCCACGATCGGGTGATCGATGCCGAAGGATGCATCGTCTCGACAGGGTTCGTCGATCTGCACAGTCATCTCCGCGAGCCCGGCCAGGAGGAAGCCGAGACCATTGAGTCCGGTTCTCGCGGCGCGGCGCTCGGCGGTTACACCACGGTGCTCGCGATGCCGAACACGATCCCCGCGATCGATTCGGCTTCGATCGTCCGCGACGTGATGCAACTGGCAGAGACCGCGCTCTGCGACGTGCTCCCCACCGGTGCCATCACCAAGGGCCGTGCCGGCGAACAACTGGCTCCCATGGCCGAGATGGCCGCCTTGGGGGTCACGATGTTCACCGACGATGGGGCAGGTGTCGCCGACAACACGCTCATGCGCCGGGCCATGGAATACGCGACAGGCCTAGATGTGACCCTCGCTCAACATTGTGAGGATCCGGCACTCTCGCAGGGCGGATCGATGCACGAAGGTGAGTGGTCGAGTCGGCTCGGTATCCCTGCCCAGCCTGCTGAGGCCGAGGAGCTGATGGTCATGCGCGACGTCGCCCTGGCCAAGCTCACGGGGGCCAAGGCACATTTTCAGCACCTGTCCACCCGTCGATCGATCGAGATGGTCCGAGACGCCAAGGCATTCGGTCTCCCGATCACGTGTGAGGCAACCACGCATCACTTCACACTCACCCACGCCGAGTGCGCCTCGTTCAACCCTGTGTTCAAGGTCAACCCACCGCTGCGAACTGACGATGACGTTCTCGCAGTGAGGGAGGCGCTTGCCGACGGAACCATCGACGCGATCGCCACCGACCACGCGCCACATGCCCCGGAGAACAAGGAACTTCCCTTCGATCAGGCGTCCCCTGGGATGCTCGGTCTCGAGACTGCTCTTGCTCTTGCGCTCACCGAGCTCGATCTGCCGATCGAACGGGTGCTTGCTTTGATGAGCTGGCGGCCTGCGAGGTTGGGCGGCATCGGACACGAGGTCGATGGCAGGATCGACGAAGGCACGAGGGCAGACCTCGCCGTCATCGATCCTTCCGTGCAGTGGACGGTCTCTGGCGCCGCAATGGCATCGCGCTCGCGTAACACGCCGTACGAAGGCCGATTGCTGACAGGACGAGTCCGCCACACGATCCACCGAGGAGAAATCGTCGTCATGAATGGAGAAGCGCAGCGGTGAGTCAGCCCAAAACGATTGTCGAGGCCCACCTGGTCCTGAGTGACGGCGAGGTCTTCGAGGGAGAGGCGTTCGGCGCACCTGCCGATGTCGCCGGCGGAGAGGTGGTGTTCAACACTGTTCTGTCCGGATATCAGGAGGTGATCACCGATCCCTCATACGCGGGTCAGGTCATCACCTTCACGTATCCGCATATCGGCAACTACGGAACGTCGGCTCTCGACAAGGAGGCCCGCCGTCCGTTCTGCCGTGGAGTGATCCTCCGCGACCTCGCTCGCCGCCGATCGAGCTGGCGCAGTGACGAGGATCTCGACTCGTTCCTCCGCCGTCACGATGTTCCCGGCATTGCCGGACTCGACACCCGACGCCTCACCAGACACCTCAGGGACTCAGGAGCGATGCCTGGTGCCTTCGGCACGGCCGATCAGGCGACACTCCTGGCGGCGGCCAAGGCCGAATCCGGCACTGATGGCGTCGATCTCGTCAGCACAGTCACCACGCCCGAGAGGTATGTGGTCGGCCATGGTCCCCGCAAGGTCGTGGCCTATGACCTTGGCGTGAAGGCCACGATGCTGCGCCATTTGGGCGAAATCGCGACGGTCACGGTGGTGCCTGCGAACACACCTGCCAGTGAAGTGCTGGCGATGAACCCGGACGGCGTGTTCTTGTCGAACGGTCCTGGCGATCCGACCGAAGCCGGCCCCATAGTGAACGAGATCCCGAAGCTGCTCGGCGAGGTTCCTGTGTTTGGCATCTGTCTCGGCCACCAGGTGCTCGCACTGGCGCTGGGCGGTTCGACCACCAAGATGAAGTTCGGTCACCACGGCGGAAACGTGCCCGTCCAAGACGCCCGCACGGGCAAGGTCGAGATCACCAGCCAGAACCACAACTTCGCAGTTGTTCCTGGCTCGGTTCCTGGCGTTACTGAGACCCATAGGTGTTTGAACGACGGAGCGCTTGAGGGCATGGTGCTCGAGGATGTGCCTGCCTTCAGCGTGCAGTACCACCCAGAAGCCGGCCCCGGCCCGCACGACAGCAGGTACTTGTTCGACGAGTTCGCCGAGCTGATGGACTCGGTCCGACCTGTCGCTGCGCGCGGGGAGTGAGCTGATGCCCCGCAGAGACGACATCCACTCGATCCTCATCATCGGTTCAGGGCCGATCGTCATCGGTCAGGCCTGTGAATTCGACTACTCGGGAACTCAGGCGTGCAGGGTCCTCAGCGACGAGGGTTATCGCGTCATTCTGGCCAACTCGAACCCGGCCACGATCATGACGGACCCCGAGTTCGCCGACGCAACGTACGTCGAACCGCTCGATGTTGAGGTGCTGACAAAGATCATCGAGAAGGAGCGACCCGATGCGTTGCTTCCGACCCTGGGGGGTCAAACGGCGCTGAACCTCGCGACTGAACTCGTCGAGGCTGGCGTCCTCGATCAGTACGACGTCGAAATGATCGGCGCCAGCGAAGAGGCGATCAAGACCGCAGAAGACCGTGACCTGTTTCGCCAGGCCATGAACGAGATCGGTCTGCGCTCGGCCAGAAGCGAGATCGCCCACAGCATGGAGGAAGCGCGCCTGGCGATGGATGAGATCGGCCTGCCGATCATCGTTCGTCCCGCGTACATCCTCGGTGGTAAAGGCACCGGGTTCGCGTATACGCCCGAAGAGTTCGAGCACGTAGCTTCACGCGGCCTCGAGGCCAGCCCTATCGACGAGATTCTCATCGAGCGGTCGATCAAGGGGTGGAAGGAATACGAACTCGAGGTGATGCGTGACCATGCGGACAACTGCGTGGTCATCTGCTCGATAGAGAACGTCGATCCGATGGGCGTCCACACCGGTGACTCGATCACCGTCGCCCCGGCTCAGACGCTGAGCGATGTCGAGTACCAGGAGATGCGTGACGCAGCATTTGCGGTCATCCGCCGCGTTGGCGTCGAGACTGGTGGTTCGAACGTGCAGTTTGCGGTAGATCCGGCGAACGGTGACCAGATCGTCATCGAGATGAACCCGCGTGTCAGTCGGAGCTCGGCTCTTGCGTCAAAGGCGACAGGGTTTCCCATCGCCAAGATCGCGGCCCGTCTCGCGGTCGGATACACGCTCGATGAAATCCCGAACGACATCACCAGGAAGACCCCGGCCAGCTTCGAACCCTCGATCGACTACGTCGTCACCAAAATTCCCCGTTGGGCGTTCGAGAAACTGCCAGGGGCGAGTGGTGTGCTCGGACCCCAGATGCAGTCGGTGGGTGAGGCGATGTCGATCGGCAGAACGTTCCCCGAGAGTCTGCAGAAGGGCCTTCGCAGCCTCGAGCAGGGCCGTTTCGGTCTGAACGCTGACCCTGGCGAGGACGACTTCAACGCCTTGGACGACGACCAACTTCTTGCCGAAGCCTGCGTGCCGACGCCCGACCGGATCTTCAAGGTCGAGGTGTTGCTTCGTCGCGGGATGTCGATCGAGCGAATCGCGGCTGAGACCGGCTTCGACCCGTGGTTCCTCGATCAGTTCTCGATGATCACCGAGGAGCGCGAGTTCCTCGTCGAGACGGGCTTCGACGCGATGACGACGCGGTCGTGGCGCAGAGCCAAGCGCCTCGGATTCTCCGATGTTCAGCTCGGCTACCTGTTCGACAAGGATGAACGTGTGGTTCGGGCGGCGCGCCTTGCAGCAGGGGTGCGCCCGACGTTCAAGACCGTCGACACATGCGCCGCCGAATTCGAGGCAGAGACCCCGTACCACTACTCGACCTATGAGGACGAGGATGAGGTCCGCCCTTGCGACAAGCCCCGGATCGTCATTCTCGGCAGCGGTCCCAACCGCATTGGCCAGGGCATCGAGTTCGACTACTGCTGCGTTCACGCAAGCTTCACGCTCGCCGATGCCGGGTACGAGACCGTGATGATCAACTGCAACCCCGAAACGGTGTCGACCGACTATGACACCAGCGATCGGCTTTACTTCGAACCGCTCACCTACGAGGACGTGATGAACGTCATCGAAGCCGAGAACCCGGTTGGTGTCATCGTCTCGCTCGGTGGGCAGACCCCGCTGAAACTGGCGAACGACCTTCCTCCCGATCTCGTGTTCGGGACTTCGCCAGAGTCGATCGATCTGGCTGAAGATCGGGAACGGTGGAATGCGCTGTGCGCGCAGCTCGAGATTCCGCAGCCTCCCGGCGGGACAGCAGTCGAAGTGGAAGAAGCTGTCGCCATCTGTCAGCGTGTTGGATACCCGGCACTCGTCCGCCCCTCATACGTGCTCGGCGGTCGGGCCATGACCATCGTGTACGACGAAGACGCGCTCCGGGGGGCAATGAAGGAACTCGCCAACTTTGGCTCGCTCGGGCGAGAGGGTGGTCTCACCGCCGATCGGCCAGTGCTGATCGACCGCTTTCTCGAAGATGCAATCGAGGTCGACGTCGACTCGATCCGCGACAAGAACGGCGACTGGGTGCTGGGCGGCATCTTGGAGCACGTCGAAGAGGCAGGAGTCCACTCCGGCGACTCGGCATGTGCCATCCCGCCGCCGAACCTGACCGCGCAGACGATCGAGGTCATCGAGGACTACTCGCGTAGGTTGGCCGAACGACTCGACGTGGTCGGTCTGCTCAACGTGCAGTTCGCGGTGAAACAGGGTCAGGTCTTCGTGATCGAAGCCAACCCCCGAGCCTCTCGCACGGTTCCGTTTGTCGCGAAGGCCACTGGTGTCCAACTCGCCATGGTGGCCGCAAGGGTCATGGTCGGATCGACGCTCGACGAACTGCGAAACCATGGCCTCTTGGTCGAGGCCGTACGTCACGGTCACGTTGCTGTGAAGGAGGCTGTGCTTCCGTTCCAGCGATTCCCCGATGTTGACACCGTGCTCGGCCCGGAAATGCGTTCGACAGGTGAAGTCATGGGCATCGACGCCAGCTTCGGTCTCGCTTTCGTCAAAAGCCAGATGGCTGCCGGTGGCAAATTGCCGACGAGCGGAACCGTCTTCTTCTCGGTCGCCGACCGTGACAAGGAGACAGGCCTCGCCGCAGCACACCTTTTGGTCGAACTCGGGTTCGAGATAGCAGCAACGTCTGGGACAGCCACATACCTGACCGACAATGGGGTGGCCGTCGGTCTGGTCGTCGCCAAAATAACCGAGAGCGGCGAGGTCAGCGAGGGTCGGGATGCAGTCGAGCTGATCGAGAGCGGCGAGATCCAGCTGGTCATCAACACCCCGAAGGGGCGTGGCCCAAGGGCAGACGGTCGCAGGATTCGGCTGGCAGCAACCGTCGAAGGCGTGCCTTGTCTCACGACCGTTGCCGCAGCGAAGGCCGCAGCAGTCGGGATGCAAGAGTGGCGAAACTCCGAGCTCTCGGTCACGAGCCTCCAGGACTTCCTTGCGGTCCGGCGGCCGGATACTCGTGGCTGAGGTCGATCTCTCGACCACCGTCGGCCGCGTCGCGTTGCCCAACCCGGTCATGACCGCATCTGGGACCGCCGGGCATGGCGCCGAGTTGTCGGCCTTCTTCGACCTCACCGAACTCGGTGCAGTGGTGGTCAAGTCGTTGTCACCGTTTGCATGGGAGGGCAACCCAGCGCCCCGTGTCCATGAGACCGTTGCGGGAATGATCAACAGCGTCGGGTTGCAGAACCCAGGTGTTGAGGCTTGGCGCTGGCAGAAGCTTCCCGAGTTGGCCGATACAGGAGCGCGAGTCGTCGCCAGCATCTGGGGTCGAACAATCGAGGACTATTATTCGGCTGCGCAGCAGTTGATCGGTGCCGATGTGGTTGCGGTCGAGGTGAATGTCAGTTGCCCGAACCTCGAGGACCGCAAGAAGATGTTCGCGCACGATCCCGAATCGGCCGCAGCGGTCATCCGCGCCGCCAAGGAATCTGGGCACCAGATCTGGGCCAAACTGAGCCCGAATGTTACCGATATCGTCGAAATAGCCTCGGCTGTTCAGGCCGCGGGCGCCGACGCGGTCACTCTGACGAACACGGTGATGGGTCTCGTGATCGACACGTCGAAGGGCATGGCGACTCTCGGCAACGGCGGCGGTGGACTCTCAGGGCCTGCGGTTCGGCCGGTTGCTGTTCGGGCCGTGTACGAAGTTCACGCTGCGATTCCCGATCTGCCCATCGTCGGCGTCGGGGGAGTGGCACGGGCCGAGCACGCTGTCGAGTTTCTCATGGCGGGAGCCAGCGCAATTCAAGTTGGTACTGCTACCTTCGCGGACCCCAGGGCCTCTACCCTTGTCGTTCGTGGTCTCGCCAAGTGGTGCGGCCGGAACAACATCTCATCTATTGCTCAACTCATCGGAGCTGCACATGACCGCTGACACCGGGGCCAAGTCTGCGCCTGTCGACGTCCGTGAACGCCTGGCGATCGCCCTCGACGTCGACGACCTGGTGGTGGCAACACGTCTCGCCCGTCAGATGAAGCCCTACTTCGGCGTGGCCAAGATCGGTCTCGAGTTGTTCAGCGCCAACGGACCCGACGCGGTAGCGGCGTTGGCCGACATCGGCTATGACATCTTCCTCGACGTGAAGCTCCACGACATTCCAAACCAGGTCGAGAAGGCAGCCCGAGTTCTCGGCGCCCTTGGCACGAGCTATCTCACTCTTCACGCGTTCGGTGGTGTCGACATGCTGCGGGCGGGCCAGGAGGGCCTTGTCGACGGAGCGAAACGGGCTGGTCTACCCTCACCGACCACCCTTGCGGTCACGATTCTCACCAGCGACGGCAGCGCTCCACCGCATATTCTCCAGAAGCGTGTGCAGATCGCGCTCGAGGCAGGCTGTGGGGGCATCGTGTGCGCAGCCAACGACGTCAAGGAAGCACACCAGTACGCACCGCGCTTCGAGATCGTCGTTCCTGGCATCCGTCTCGCTGGCACCTCGGCGCATGACCAGGCTCGTGTTGCCACGCCGGCCAGCGCCATCGAAGCCGGCGCCGACATACTTGTCATCGGTCGAGCAGTCACTGCAGCCGAGGACCCCATCGCAGCGGCAGAAGCCATCGTCGGCGAGGTCGGCGCGGCCCTGTAGCCCCCGTTCTCTACAGACTTGACCACATCAGGTGTGATCAAGTCCTCGCAGAATCGGGCAGGTTCAGCGCTGCTGGTGATCCAGCCGGTGGCAGCGTCCATGAGCGTGATGCTTTGGGTCCTGGCGACACCGTCATCCAGAATGGCATTCGTCACGCATGGCGGAATCCCTATGACGATCCCGCAGTGATGGTCGTCGTTCTCATCGCTGCGGATCACTTACGCACATGAGGTCCTGGGCGGTGCCTCCGCCATGGACGGAGCTGCATCCCATGGTTCGGCGTCGGGATTCATTCGGGGTGTGCCGCTGCCGTGCGGCATCGTCGACATCGCTTCGACGACACGCGTTGTCCAGGTCGAGAAGTGGCAGAACCCGGTATGCCCGTCGCTGTTCGGACGTATCCGTTATTGTTTGTTGCATGAGTACTCCGCCGTCCTTGACGCCTGAGCAACGTGCAGCAGCGCTCGAAAAGGCCGCTGTGGCACGCCGTGTCAGAGCTGAGGTCAAGAACAAACTAAAGATGGAGTTGCTGACGTTCGACGAGCTCCTCGAATTGGCGGAAAGCGACGAGATCGTCGCCAAGCTCAAGGTGCTGGCCGTACTCGAATCGCTGCCCGGTGTCGGCAAGGTGAAAGCTCGCCGGACGATGGAGTCAGTCGGTATCTCGGAGTCACGTCGACTTCGTGGACTTGGCTCCGAGCAGCGCAAGAGTCTCGTCGAGCAATTCGGTGGCGCGTCCTGAGCGACGGGTCCCGCTGACCCTCGTCGTTTGTGGCGCGGGCGGAGCCGGAAAGGGCTCCATCGTCGCTGAACTCATACAGCGGGATCCGACACTGTGGTTGAGCCGGTCGTGGACAACCCGAGTGCAGCGCCCTGGCGAGCCCGATGACGCCTACGTCTTCGTCTCACCTGAGGACTTCGAAGCGCGTATTGCCTCAGGCGGCTTCCTCGAATGGGCCAGGTTCTTTGAATACCTGTACGGGACGCCGATGCCAGACATCGACCCCGAAAGGGATGTCGTCCTCGAGATCGACGTCCAGGGTGCGGTACAGATTCGAGAACGAGACCCGGCCGCGCTTGTTGTCCTCGTGCTGCCCCCGAGCCGCGAAGAGCAACGTCGCAGGATGCACCACAGAGGCGATGATGCCGATCATGTCGCGAAACGGCTGGCCAAAAGCGATGCTGAGGAAGACATCGGGCGCACGCTGGCCGATCTCATCATCGTGAACGACGATCTCGATCGTGCGGTGACGGCTGTTCAAGTGTCTCTACGAGAGAGGAGGGCCACCGACGCCTCGGAGTGACCGGCCCGTGCGCTGGTAGCATGGAGCGTCGCGCTCACCCAACGGCGCACAACGATGCCCGCGAGAAAGAAGTCGGCCACATGGCGTACAACGACGACACGATGATCAGCCCCAACATCGAGGCACTCCTCGATCGGGTTGATTCGAAGTTCACTCTGGTCACCCTCGCGTCACGTCGCGCTCGGCAGATCAACTCGTACTTCCACCAGTTGAGCGACGGTTCCGGAAGCAACGTCCCGCCTCAGGTGACCACCAGCGCGCGCAAGCCGCTCTCAATCGCTTTCGAAGAGATCGGTACCGACAAGATCTCCTACGACCCCCTGTCGGCCGAGGAGCTCGCCTCGATGGAGGCTGTGCCGAACGCTGATCCAATCGTCGCTGTCGTCGAGACGGCTGCTGCTCGTCCCGCCGAGTCGGACGGCGACGAAGCCAGCTGACAGGTCGGAACTCATAGCCGAGTCGGAGGACGAGATGGTGCTCCAGGACAAACGAATAGTTCTCGGCGTCACTGGCGGCATTGCTGCCTACAAGGCCATCGAGGTGTGTCGCAGGCTCATTGACGCCGGCGCTCATGTGGTACCTGTTCTGACCGAGAACGCACTGAAAATGGTGACGACGACGACGTTCTCGGTGCTGGCGAGCGAGCCGGCCCAGACGTCACTGTTCGAAGGACCCGAGTCGATTCCTCACACAAGGCTCGGCCAGCAGGCCGATCTCATTGTCATTGCGCCCGCCACGGCGCGTCTGATCGGGTCCTACACCGCTGGCATTTCAGATGATCTGCTGACCGCTACTTTGCTTGCGACACGAGCGCCTGTTCTGGTGTGCCCAGCGATGCACACCGAAATGTGGGAACACCCAGCGGTGCAAGCCAACCTCGGCACCCTTCGGTCGCGAGGCGTTCATGTGCTCGACCCCGAGATGGGGCGTCTCGCAGGAGGCGACGTCGGTGCCGGCCGACTCGCCGATCCTGCAGCCATTGTCGCCGAGGCGATGCGAGTGCTGGGTCCGAACGACTTTGCCGGCGTCGATGTCGTCGTCACCGCAGGAGGGACACGCGAGCCGATAGATCCGGTGCGTTTCATCGGCAACCGGTCGTCTGGCAAGCAGGGTCACGCCATTGCGGCCGAGGCTGTCTCGCGCGGCGCACACGTCACACTGATCACGTCCGCCAATGTCGGCGTGCCACACGGTTGCGATGTAGTGAACGTCTCGACGGCAGCCGAGATGTTGACTGCGGTCGAAAAGCACGAGACTGCTGATGTCGTCGTCATGGCAGCTGCTGTCGCCGACTTCCGTCCTTCAGCGATCGAGGATGCCAAGATCAAGAAGGGTGACGGGATCCCTGAGGTCCTTCTCGAACCG
The DNA here is from genome assembly GCA_014238065.1 of Actinomycetota bacterium. Classification (GTDB taxonomy): domain Bacteria; phylum Actinomycetota; class Acidimicrobiia; order Acidimicrobiales; family Poriferisodalaceae; genus JABABU01. Next base: position 43,167 of record JABABU010000020.1, on the reverse strand, counting down.
ACGACGGACATTCTCGCCGGTCTCGGGGCGAAGAGGCATCTCGGTCAGGTCATCGTGGGCTTCGCAGCTGAAACGAGTGATGTCGAAGCCAACGCCCGGGCCAAGCTCAAACGAAAGAACGCCGACATGATCGTGTCCAACGACGTGTCTGCCGCTGAGGTCGGATTCGCGCATGAAACCAACGCGGTCACGATTCATCTTCGCGACGGTACGTCTCGTGAGATCGGATTAGGCTCGAAACGTAAGGTTGCCCGCAGCGTGCTCGACGCAGTTGCCGAGATGCGGAATCAGTTCTGAGCCGACGTTTCCGCGTAGATTTCGTGCGACTCATCGCTCAAATTCTGCTGTATTTGGCCGACCGAATATCCTCAGACCAATATTTCGGGGCACCGGCCCCACGATCAACCGAAGTGCACGCGTAGATGCTCTTCCGACCCGCACAAACAGGAGCTCTCGTGAGCAGCTGGACCTTTACCTCGGAATCTGTGACCGAGGGCCACCCTGACAAGATGGCCGATCAGATCTCGGACTCCATCCTCGATGCCATCTTCGAGCAAGACCCGACGAGTCGTGTCGCATGCGAGACCCTCATCACCACAGGGCTTGTCGTCGTTGCCGGCGAGATCACCACTGAGGCTTACGTCGACATCCCGAAGGTCGTTCGTAACCGGATCAACACGATCGGATACGACCGCGGCTCTCTCGGATTCGATGGCAACGCATGCGGCGTGATGGTCTCGCTCGACGAGCAGTCGCGAGATATCGCTCAGGGCGTCGACGATTCCGAAGAGGTTCGGTCAGGCAGTTCCGGTGAAGACGACATCCTCGACAAGCAGGGTGCCGGCGACCAGGGAATGATGTTCGGGTACGCATGTGAAGAGACAGACGTCCTCATGCCGCTTCCGATCCACGTTGCTCATCGCATGGCCGAGCAGCTCACCGAGGCCCGTAAGTCCGGGACGGTTCCTTACCTTCGCCCCGATGGCAAGACGCAGGTCACCTTCACCTACGAGAACAACAGGCCTGTCAAGCTCGAAACGGTCCTGGTTTCCACTCAGCACGACGAAGGTATCAACCGTGACACGATGATTCGTCCCGACCTCATCGAACACGTCATCAAGCCGTCGATTCCCGAGCAGTACCGCGATGACGACTACGAAGTCTTCGTGAACCCGACGGGGAAGTTCGTCACCGGTGGACCTGTCGGCGACGCCGGACTGACTGGTCGCAAGATCATCGTTGACACCTATGGCGGCATGGCGCGCCACGGCGGCGGTGCGTTCTCTGGCAAGGACCCGTCCAAAGTCGATCGCTCAGCGGCCTATGCCACCCGATGGGTTGCCAAGAACGTGGTCGCCTCCGGCGCCGCGAGCCGTTGCGAAATCCAGGTCGCATACGCCATCGGCGTCGCACGCCCGATGTCGATTCTGGTCGACACATTCGGTACGGAGACCGTCGACAAGGCTGCGATCGAAGCTGCGGTGGCCGAGGTGTTCGATCTCCGTCCGGCTGCGATCCTTCGTGACCTCGATCTGCGTCGACCCATTTATGTGCCGACAGCTGCATATGGGCACTTCGGTCGCTCGACCGATGGCGGCCTCTTCCCTTGGGAGCAGCTCAACCGTGTCGACCAACTGAAGGCAGCACTCGACCTCTAGGCCTGCTCCGGACTGATGCGTCCCAGTGGTGGGGCAGACTGCATCAGTGAACGAGCCGACACTCCCCATCGATCTTCCGCCACTGGCCAAGGTCGATTCGGTCGAACTCGATGAAGGCGACAGGATCGTGAAGGTCCTGATCGACGAACCTGCGATCGATCGCAGGTTCGATTACATCGTTCCTGCAAAATGGGCCGATCTGGTCCAAGTCGGTTCGATCGTTCGCGTGGATATTCGCCATCGCAGAGTTCGAGGTTGGGTGACCGCGGTCGATGCCGACCCGCCGCCCGGTGTTGCGCTTCAACGCATCACCAAGGTCACCGGACTAGGCCCTCCTCCAGGCATCATCGACTTGGCCGAGTGGGCAGCAGAAAGCTGGGTCGGGCGCGTCAGCCAGTTCCTCCGCACCGCATCACCACCGAAGGCAGTCGACAAGGTGCAGCGCCGTTCGAAATCGACAGGAGCACCGGTCGTCGCCGACACACTCGCGCTCGAGGCTCTTTCGGAAACCGTGGCGACGGTTCGTCTCCCTCCGGCCGACGACCCGATGCCCTTTGTGCTCGCTGCGGCCAAGCGGGGCAAAGCGCTGATCCTCGCTCCGAATGCATCTGATGCACACTATGTAGCGGTCAGTTTGAGGCGCGCTGGCATTCCCGCCGCGCTGATGCCAGGCGACTGGGACAGGGCTGCCGGCGGCGAGGTCACGGTCGGTACTCGCGCTGCTGCGTTCGCTCCGGTCGGACCCGTCGGCGCTGTCGTCGTGCTCGACGAACACGACGAGGCCTACACCGAGGAGGCTGCTCCGACCTGGAATGCGCGTGACGTGGCCATCGAAAGGGCCCGCCGCGATGGCGCCCCGTGCGTACTGATCTCGGGTTCACCTTCGCTCGAGGCCTTGGAGGCAGGAACGCTGCTGGTGCCGTCACGTTCGATGGAGCGAGCCGGGTGGCCAGTCGTCGATGTCGTCGATCGCACCGGTGACGACCCAGCCACTGGCGAATGGTGCAGTGAAGAACTGAGCCGTACTCTGGCCTCGGGCCGATCGGTCGCCTGTGTCATCAACAGGAAGGGAAGGGCGAGATTCCCGATCTGTCACCAGTGTGGGCACGTGCCGAGGTCAGACTCGGGTAGTGCACTTACTCTCGACGCAGAGGAACTGGTCGACCGGGCCGATGGAAGTCGGCGACCGGTTGTCTGCGAGCGATGTGGATCCACACGTTTCCGGCGCGTGAGGCTCGGCGTCAGCGGCGTGCGTGAAGAGCTCGAGGCAATGGCGAGACGCCCGGTCGCCGAGCTGACGAAGGAAGATCCCGACCCGCCCTCCGGCGTCAACCTGTACGTCGGCACCGAAGCGATGCTGCATCGGCTCGATCATGTCGATGTTGTTGCGTTCCTCGATTTCGACCAGGAGCTGCTCGCGCCCCGATTCCGCGCCGGCGAACAGGCAATGGCGCTGTTGCTCAAGGCTGCCAGACTCGTAGGCCCCCGATCGGCGGGTGGTCGCCTGCTCGTTCAGACACGGACACCGGACCATGAGGTTCTACAGGCGGCGCTCCACGCCGATCCTGCCCGCTTTGCGACTGTTGACGCCGAACGGCGAACCGCTCTTCGCTTGCCTCCTTTCGGGGCGATGGCGCTCGTTTCAGGACAGAGAGCCGAGCAATTCATGCACGGGGTCGACAAGCGCCAAGTCTTCGTGAGTGGGCCAGACGATGGGAGCTGGATGGTGACCGCTGACGATCGGGTGACGCTCACCTCGACCCTCCGCGCCGCACCCCGACCTCAGGGCCGCCTTCGGATCGAGATCGATCCGCGCCGGGTCTGATCATCCTGGAGTCTCGAGCGACAACGAGACCCCGGCGAGGCTCGTAGAATGAGCAGTGATGACGTACGAAATCCGACTCTTCGGAGATTCTGTTCTGCGCCAAACGGCAGCTGAAATCACCGACATCGATGGCAGGATCGCGCGCATGGCGCACGACATGGTGCCTGCGATGTACTCCGCCGAGGGCATTGGACTGGCAGCGCCACAGGTGGGAATTCAGAAGCGCCTGTTCGTGTATGACGTCGGGGAAGGTCCGAAGGTTCTCGTCAACCCCGAGATCGCGGAGTCGTCGGGGGAGTGGGGTTATCTCGAAGGCTGCCTCTCGATGCCGGGCCTTTCGTTCGAGATCGTGCGTCCGAAGGAAGTGCTCCTCGTGGGATACGACCTCGATGGCACCGAGATGTCGATCGAGGCAGATGAGGTTCTGGCCAGGCTCTTTCAGCACGAGCTGGACCATCTGGATGGTGTGTTGCTCATCGATCATCTCGAGAAGGCCGAAAGGAAGCACGCTCTCAAGTTGTGGACGGAGCGCGAAGATTTGGCTCCTCCGAGCGGCGGTGGATTGAGTCTTCCCTGACATGGGTGCGTCCGAATCGGAGTCAGGTCCGATGTGTGAGTCGGCTCTGGCGGAGCCGCCGTGCCACCCGCGCCGCATCGTGTTCCTTGGAACGCCTGACGATGCGGTGCCGACCTTGGTGTCGCTTCACGAGGCCGACTTCGACATTCCCCTCGTCGTGTCACAACCCGATCGTCGCCGGGGGCGCGGCAAGCAACTGGTTGCTTCGCCAGTGAAGGCTGCGGCGATCGAACTCGGCATCCCCGTGTCGAGCGAGCTCACAGATGTCTTAGATGTCGATGCCGATGTTGCGGTCGTTGTTGCCTACGGCGAGATCATCCCGAGGTCGATGCTCGAAGTGCTCCCGATGGTGAATCTCCACTTCTCGCTGTTGCCGAGGTGGCGAGGGGCAGCTCCTGTGGAGAGGGCGATCCTCGCCGGCGACGAACAAACAGGCGTGTGTGTGATGCAGTTGGCACCGGAGATCGATACCGGATCGGTTTATAGGCAATCAACAGTGTCCATCGATGACCGCATCACCGCCGCCAAGCTCCGTTCGAAGTTGGCCGTCTTGGGAGCCCGAGAAATGACCGATGCGCTGTCGACCGGGCTCTCGGAGCCAAAGGCTCAGGACGGCGAGGTCGTGTACGCACGAAAGCTCGAGAGCGATGACTTCCAGATCGATTTCGCGTCGTCGTCGGAGCAGGTGATGCGACGCATCCGAATTGGTGGAGCCTGGACCACATTCAGGGGAGAACGATTCAAGATCTGGGAAGCTGAACCCACCGAAGAAGCAGCTGTCGGTCGACCTGGAACCATCGCAGAGACGTTGACTCTCACCGGTCAGGGCGTGCTGAGACTGGTGACGGTTCAACCTGCCGGTAAGCCACCTATGGCCGCATCGGCGTGGGTCAACGGTGCGCACCTCGAGTTGCGCGAGAGGTTCGGGTCATGAGCAACTCTGGACCTGCGGAACCAGGAGCGCTGACTCGTCGGTTGGCGATGCGGGTAGTGCATGAGGTCGGGACAGGAGCGCGGACGGCCGCATCGCTTCACGCAGTGTTGCGAGACGCTTCGCTCGACCCCCGTGACAACGCGTTTGTGACAGAACTCGCCCACGGCACGGTGAGGATGCAGCGTGCGTGCGACATGTTCATCGACAAGCACTCCCAACGGTCACCGGACGCCGAGGTCAGGGCGTTGTTGCGCATCGGGGTTTACCAACTGGTTTTTCTCGGAACGCCTCCTCACGCAGCTGTGAGTGCAACAGTCGCCTCGGCGCGACCCAAGGTGAGAGGTTTCGTGAATGCCATTCTCCGGCGAGTGGCCGAGGAGGTTGCTACAGGAGGCGAGTGGCCGACGATCGGCGATGAATTGTCGTATCCAGATTGGTTGATCGACGCGTTCATCTCCGATCTTGGCGAGGATGATGCCATCGAGGCTCTCGCCGCCATGAACGACGCAGAGCAGCCAGAGGCCCGCACCGACGGCTATGTCCAGGGTGGTTCGTCGAGAGCGGTGGTGGCCGAGGTTGGTGCCGGCCAGGGCGAACTCGTGCTCGACATGTGCGCTGCACCCGGGGGCAAGACCACCGGCATCGCCGGCGATGGAGCTTTCGCGGTCGGGCTCGAACGTGCGACGGCGAGGATCGATCAGCTGGCGACGACGTGCAGCCGGTTCGGCAGTGGTCGAGCTTCGCCGGTGCTCGGCGATGCAACACGAGCTCCGTTCCGTGAAGCGATCGCAGACCGTGTGTTGGTCGACGCTCCCTGTTCGGGATGGGGTGCCCTCGGTCGACGTTCTGATGCGCGCTGGAGGGTGAAGCCGGGTGATTCGTCTCGACTCGCAAGAACTCAACGATCGATGCTCGCCACCGCTGCGGAACTGGTGAAGCCAGGTGGTGTGTTGATCTACAGCGTGTGTACGACGTCGGTGGTCGAAACAACCAACATCGCCGAGCAGTTCAGCGCCACCCACGAGAACTTCACGGCAGCGGCGCTCGTCCATGCCGCGTTCTGGCGAGAGCATGGCACCGGAGGGTTGGTGTTGCCGCAGGACCATGGAACCGACGGCATGGCCGTGTTCCGGTGGCGGCGAGAACCCCTCGAAGCCGCGTAGCCTCTGTGATGTGTCCGATCGAATCCCGTACCTGAACGCGCGCCTCCAAGGTTTCGGCGTCACGATCTTCGCCGAGATGAGTGCTCTCGCCCTCAAGACGAACAGCGTCAATCTCGGGCAAGGTTTCCCTGACACCGATGGGCCAGAGGTCGTCGCGGAGGCTGCGATTGCGGCCATCAGAGCTGGTCACAACCAGTATCCGCCCGTCGTCGGCATCCCCGAGTTACGGACAGCGGTTGCCCGTCATCAGAAACGTTTCTACGACATCGATCTCGATCCTGACGCTGAGGTCCAGATCACCGCTGGCGCAACCGAGGCAATTGCGGCGACCATGTTGTCGCTGCTCGAGATCGGCGACGAAGTCGTGACGTTCGAACCGTGGTACGACAGCTACGGCGCCAGTATCGCCATGGCAGGTGGCGTGAAGCGAGTGGTCACTCTCCGGCCGCCGGAATATGCCTATGACGGAGAAGCCTTCGAGCGTGTGATCACCCCGAAGACAAGGCTCGTGCTACTCAACACGCCCCACAACCCGACGGGCAAGGTCTTCACCAGGACCGAACTCGAACACATCGCCGAGGTCTGTGTCCGGCACGACCTCATCGTAGTGACCGACGAGGTGTACGAGCACCTGGTGTTCGATGGCGAGCACATTCCGCTCGCAACACTTCCTGGCATGCGAGAGCGAACGCTCACGATCAGCTCTGTGGGAAAGACGTTCAGCTTCACCGGATGGAAGACCGGCTGGGTGTCGGGGCCGGAATCGCTGGTCACCGCGGTGCGTACTGCGAAACAGTTCTTGACCTTCGTCAGCAGCGCCGCATGGCAACACGGAGCAGCTGTGGCACTCGACCTCGACGACGACTATTACCGTGACTTCACCGCCGACATGGCCGTCAAACGCGCCGTGCTGTGCGCCGGGTTGACTGCTTCGGGGCTGACTGTCCACGAACCGCAGGGCACCTATTTCGTCAACACGGACATCAGATCGCTCAGTGGTGAGGACGGTGCAGACTTCTGCCTGGCTCTGCCCGAACGAGTTGGAGTGGTCGGCGTCCCGACCCAGGTGTTCTACGACAACGTCCACGAGGGACGACACCTCGTCCGGTTCACCTTCTGTAAACGAATCGAGGTGCTCGAAGAAGCCAGTATGCGCCTTGCCGGGCTCCGCCAGACGATGGAGGCAGATCGGTGAAGGTCGCAGCCATTCAGCACGACATCGTGTGGGAAGACAGGGGCGCCAACCTCAAGAGGTACCCGGATCTCATCAGGGCTGCTGCTGCCAGCGGCGCAAGATTGATCGTGATGGCTGAGATGTTCTCTTCGGGCTTCTCGATGAACACGGCAGTTGTGGCCGAGGAGCCAGACGGACCGAGCGCGACCATGCTCCTGGGGATGGCCGCAGAGGTCGATGCGTGGTTGTGCGCCTCGATCCCGATGGTCCACGCGGGCGAGGATCGGCCGCACAATACGCTGTGTCTCGTTTCACCATCTGGCGACACGTATCAGTACAGGAAGATTCATCCCTTCACGTACTCGACAGAGCCGGAGCACTACGAAGCAGGAACTGACTTTCTCACCGTCGACGTGGATGGACTCAGAGTCTCGACTTTCGTGTGTTACGACCTCAGGTTCGCCGACGAGTTCTGGGCCCTCGCCGCGACCACCGACCTCTTCGTCGTGCCGGCAAATTGGCCGGCGAAACGCCGACTGCACTGGCAGACGCTGCTCAAAGCCCGAGCGATCGAAAACCAGGCTTACGTCATCGGTGTCAACCGGGTCGGCGATGGTGGTGGCCTGAGCTACTCGGGGGACAGCGCCATCATCGATCCGCTCGGCGAGACCCTGGCCCAGGGAGCGATGAGCGAGGCCCTGCTTGTCGCCGATGTCAACGCCGAGATGGTTGCCTCAGTGAGGCAGCAGTTTCCGTTCTCAGCTGACAGGCGCTGACACCGACGATTCGGGGTCGAAGGGCTCGGCTGTACCAGCCCGTGCACCAGAGGTCATCTCGCGGTGGAGTTTCTTGATGCGATCGCTGGCTGAGGTGCGACACACAGCCGGCACGACCGCATGGACCGCGGCCGCACCTGCGGCGAGTGAGCATTCTTTGGCGAAGTGCACTGCTACCCGCATGTGCTGGCCGTACGTCTCGCCGACGCTCGCTGGATGTTCGGTGAAAGCTCGTCGAATGCCCATGTGTCCACCGTAGACAGGAAGTCCGAGATAAACATTCCAAAAGATGTCGAGAAATGATTCAGATATGTGTGAACGTTCTTCGATAATATTAATTAATGGTAGAACGTGCTCATCTTGACCTAGTTGATCGGGAAATCGTGCTTTTGTTGCAGGAGGACGCCGACAGGAGCGTTCGCGAGATCGCCGACCTCGTCGGCCTCACTGCGACACCTTGTTGGCGTCGCATCCAGCGCCTCGGCGCCGACGGCGTCATCGCGAAACGTGTTGCCCTCATGGATCCCGGTTCGCTGAACGTTGCTGTCACCGTGCTGGTCGAGATCAGGACCAATCGGCACTCCGCGGAATGGCTTGCCGAGTTCAGGGCCGGCATCGAGACCTTTCCCGAGATCGTCGAGGCCTACCGCATGTCCGGAGAGATCGACTACTTGTTGAAGGTGGTCGTGCCCGACATCTCCGCCTACGACGATTTCTACCGTCGCCTGATAGAGGTCATCGATCTGTACGACGTGCGGTCGAGCTTCGCTATGGAACGCATGAAAGTCACGACAGCTCTACCTCTGGACTACGTGTAGGGCTGCGACAAGGGTCTGGCCCTTGTCACAGGGTGGCCAGGGCGGTGACGTGGGTGAGAAGGTATACGGCGTCGGCGTCTCGAGCCCACGATCGCCAGGCGGCAGCCATTCGCTCGAGATCTGACTGCGTCGCGATGCCGTACTCGACGGCCTGTCGACCGAGGCCGGAATGGAGCGTACGTTCGGCCCACGAGTCGCCCCAGTTGAGACAGGACTCGGCATCGGCGAAGGTCCAGGTGTCGGACGTGATCTCGACGGAAGTGAATCCGGCGGCGTTGCACCAGGCCAAGAGATGTCTACCGGCGTCGGGCTCAGCTCCGTTGTGACGCGCAACTGCGTGGTACATCACCAGCCACTCGTCGAGCGCCGGGTTGACCGGAGCGTGAACGAACGAGCCGTAGTCGGCATCTCGCACCGCAACGATTCCACCTGGCTTCGCGACGCGACCCATCTCTCGCAGAGCATCGACTGGCCGAGTGAGGTGCTGCAGTACCTGGTGGGCATGGACAGCGTCGTACGAGTCGTCGTGGGCATCGAGCGCGTACGCATCGCCGACGGCGAAGCTGACATTGTTGAGGCGGCTTTCGTCGGCGAGAGTCACAGCGTCGGAGAGGACGGGCTCTGCGACATCGATGGCATCGACTCTGCCCTTCGGCACTGCTTTCGCGAGCCCGATGGAGATGCTGCCAGGCCCACACCCGACGTCCAGAATGACGTCGGAGGGCCGCACCACCTCCAGCAGTCGATGTGAGCAGGACTCGGCTGTTCGTCGTGCGTGCTGGGCGACCACAGCAGGCTGGTGGCCGTGCGTATAGATCTCGGACGGTTGGCTCATCGACCAGCTTCCGCCACTCGGTTTGCGATGGTCATACCATCACCGGCGGGCACTCCGGCAACCCCGAGCAGGTAGCACGCGATCGGTGCTGCTACCCGCTCTGAAGAATGGGCCGCCACTCCAGCCAGGTCGAGCAGCGTGTCGATCGTCGCCTGGTCAGGAGCTTCGACGCCGAGTTCATCGGCAAAGGCCGCTATCCAGTCAGCTGCGGTCCTCGACTCGCCCGGGCTCGACTTGTCTGACATCTGGCTCTCCCTCACGATGTTGACGAGGAAGCTTGGCCCGATCGGGCGCGATCCACAACATGCGACCGGCACTGACTCGTGAACCCTGGGCTCCCACGGATATCCTGCGGCGATGTCGCACCGCCCTGGGCCAGTTCTGCAAGCGAAGGTCCTCACCGTCTCCGATGGTGTGATCTACGGCACGAGGCAAGACAAGAGCGGAACTGCGCTCACTGAGGCATTGGTCAGTCACGGGTTCGACGTGATCGAGGCAACAGCGACGGAGGACGGTGTCGAGTCGGTCGCGGCGGCGATGACGGAGATGAGCGATGGCTTCACCGGGCTCATCGTCAGCACCGGAGGAACCGGATTCACCGATCGCGACCTGACGCCGGAGGGAACGCGAGCGGTCATCGACAGAGAGGCACCTGGACTGGCAGAAGCCATGCGACTCGTGAACCCGCTCGGCAGATTGAGCCGCGGAATCGCCGGCACCCGCGGGACTACGCTGATCCTGAACACCCCTGGTAGCCCGAAGGGATGCGTCGAGTGCCTCGAAGCAGTGGTCGACATCTTGCCGCACGCGTTACGTCTACTCGCCGGTTCGCCGACCGACCACTGATCGCCTGACCGTGCCAGAGTCCGACAGGGGCTTCATGCTCGAAGCAGTTCTGGCTGCCGCTGACGCTCCGGCTCGGACGGCTCCAAACCCGTGTGTCGGGGCGCTTGTCGCCGCCGCGGATGGGTCGACTCATCGTGGCGTAACAACGCCCCCTGGGGGCCCGCACGCCGAGATCGTTGCCATGACAGCGGCAGCAGCTTCCGGCACCTCGATGCGCGACAGCACGGTCTTCACGACTCTGGAGCCATGTAACCACCAGGGGCGAACAGGACCATGTACGGACGCGCTGATTGCGGCCGGTGTTCGCAGGGTTGTGGTTGGCATGCTCGATCCGGATCCTTTGGTCTCCGGCTCCGGAGTCGACAGCCTGAGGGCCGCCGGCATCAGCGTCGAAGTGGGTGTGTGCGCCGATGAGGTCGCCCGCCAGATGCGCTCCTACGTCCACCATCGGATCCATGGCCGCCCTTTCGTCACCTTGAAGATGGCGGCGACGATGGACGGCAGAACCGCAGCTGCAGACGACTCGAGCCAGTGGATTACCGGAGACGAAGCCAGAGCCGACGTGCATGCGCTCCGAGCTGCGAGCGACGGCATCATCGTCGGAGCGGGCACGGTCAGGTCTGATGATCCTTCGCTCACGGTTCGACACGTAGCGGGGACTGATCCTGCTCGGTATGTCCTCGGCAGTGCTCCCGCTAGTGCAGCCGTTCACCCCTGTACCGAGCTCTCGGGCGACCTCCACGACGTGCTCCGATCGATCGGTGGTGATGGTGTGATCGATCTACTGGTCGAAGGAGGTGCACAGGTCGCGGCCGACTTTCACGACGGTGGCTTCGTCGACCGGTACGTCATCTACCTCGCGCCGGCGCTCATGGGCTCAGACCGGTCGCGGCCGTTGCTCGCAGGTCGAGGTTCGGCATCGATGGCCGACGTGTGGAGGGGCCAGACTGTCGACGTCAAGCTGATCGGAAAGGACATCAGGGTCACCATTGAGCCCGGAGATGATGACCCGAATGCGGAGATTACGCTGTGAGTCGCCAGAATGGTGCCCTCGGGCCACGCTGGTGCGAGACCGCCGATGGGCGAGGAACGCGATGACCGATGATCTTCGAGGCGACGTGCGAACCAGGTTCGACGTGGCCGGTTCGCGTACGGAGACGAACGGTTCAGCGCGCCGCGCCGCAAGCGTCGAGTGGGTCTCCAAGGCCCGAATCCCGACGATCTTCGGTGAGTTCGTCGGCCAGGTCTTCCGCGACAGCGCCGGAACGGAGCACCTTGCACTGCATGTCGGAGACATCGGCACCGACGAACCGGTCCTGACCAGGGTGCACAGTGAGTGCCTCACCGGTGACATCATTGCCTCACTGCGCTGTGACTGCGGCAACCAACTGCACGACGCACTGGAGCGGATTGCGGGCGTGGGCAGAGGAGTCGTGGTGTATCTGCGCGGTCACGAGGGCCGCGGTATCGGTATCGGGCACAAGATCGCCGCCTATGGACTGCAGGACGAGGGCAGTGACACGGTTGATGCCAACATCGCTCTTGGCCTGCCGATCGACGATCGGGACTACGCGGTGGGCGCGGCCATCATCGAGGCACTCGGTGTCTCGACCATCCGTCTGTTGACCAACAACCCCGAGAAGATCAGCCGCCTCATCGAGCACGGCATCGATGTTGGCGAGCGACTCGAGAGCGTTTCGTCGCCCAATCCGGAGAATGCTGCGTACCTGCGCACGAAGAAGCTCAGGATGGGCCATCTGATCGGCGACATCGAGTAATCGAGCCTGGCATTCCGGGTGGTCACCGATACCGTGGACCGTCATGTTGAAGCTTGTGCTCCCCAAGGGTTCGCTGGAGAAGGCAACGCTTGCCCTGTTCGACGAGGCCGATCTCAGCATCAGGCGTAGCTCGGACGTCGACTACAGAGCCACGGTCAACGATCCCCGTATCGATGAGGTACGAATCCTGCGTCCCCAGGAGATCGGCGGCTACGTCGCCGACGGACTCTTCGACCTGGGAATCACAGGACGTGACTGGATCGAGGAGACATCGAGTGACGTTGTTTCGCTCGGCACGATGCAGTATTCGAAGAACACGTCGCGGCCTGTCCGGATCGTCGTAGCAGTACCAGAAGATTCGCCATGGGCTCAGGTGTCCGATCTCCCGCAGGGGGTGAGGGTGTCCAGCGAATACCCGGAGCTGACCAGGCGCTACTTCGCTCGGGCCGGTGTCGAGGCCGACATCCGTTTGAGCTACGGCGCCACCGAAGCCAAGGCTCCGGACATCGTCGACTGCGTTGTCGACATCACCGAGACGGGCAGGGCGATCCGGGCCGCGGGTTTGAAGATTCTCGACACCATGCTCGAGAGCTACACCGAGCTCGTTGCCAACCCCGCCGCCTATGCAGACCACGCCAGGCGCAAGGCGATGGAGCAGATCAAGACGTTGCTCGACGGCGTCCTCGACGCCAGAGGACGTGTGTTGGTGAAGGCGAATGTCTCACCGGAGGGACTCGACAAGGTGATCGAGATTCTCCCTTCGGCCAAGGTGCCGACCGTCAACGAACTCTTCGGTGGCATCGGGTACGCGGTCGAGTCGGTCGTTTCGAAGTCCGAGATCAACATTCTCATCCCTGAACTTCGTGAAGCGGGCGCGACCGACATCCTCGAACTCCCCATCTCGAAGATCGTGCCCTGAACCTGAACCGCTCACGCATTTTCTGCGCCCCCACTGCGGCAACGAAGTCCTCAACGCCGAGTCCGCTTGCCGGCCAGCACGCGAATTGCGACGACGCCAACGCGTCGGGCTGATCAAGGACAGCACCGAAAAATCAAAAAGGGTCAGACGATCGGCAAAGACGCAGTCGCCTACCTGAGATCGATTGAGAAAACCGACAAAGAGGATTTACTGGAGAAAGTCCGATTCGATGACATCGCCGTCGGTCACATCATCTTCCTCGACGGTGGTCTCGCCGCCTTCGTCGCTGCCCGGATCGGCTCCGGCGGCATCGAAGTGCTTCTTCACTTCGACATAGGCCATCCTGAGCTGGGTCAATGCCGAAGCAAGCGTGTCGTGATCAGCCAGACGATCGCCGAGGTTGTCGACCAGAAGCCCCATCGCGTCGATCGGAAGGCGCGCAGCTTCAAGGTCAGGATCTTCGACCCGGAGATGAAGCGCCGCGAGTTCGAACAACCCCATGACATGGTTGGAGACGACCTGGTCCACCGGAGCGGCCAACAGCTGAGCCTGAGCCTGGGCCAGCTGTTCTTGGACTCTCGCGGCTGCCTCCGGGTCGAGGTCGTCGTAGTTGCTGCCGTGGTCGTCGCCGACTGGCGCAGGCTCTTGGGAGCGTCCTTGATCGACGGGGTGCTCTCCGTCAGGTGTCCACAGACTCACATCTCGCTCCGGCGTTCGGGTTCAGGGTGTACGACGATACTCGGCCGCGTCGCATGGGCACTGTTGGGCCGCAACGCTCGTGCTGATACCCTTCAACCAGACAACAGAACAAGCGGGGCTCACCCTCCACCTCTCCACCAAGACACCTGCATTGTGCAGTCACTGTTCCTTGTGTCCGAGAGGTCTTCTCGGCAAGAGCAGCCTTCGGGCCGCCTGGTCGCGGCGTACGGAGAGCGGGCACCGGGTTTGGTGTCCGCTCGAGCTTTTTCACCAGGAGAATGTCCTTTGGTCCAACAGGTCCGGAAATAGTGCCCCCAGTCGACGACGAACCGCGGATCAACGATCGCATCCGGGCCAGGGAAGTACGCCTGGTCGGGGGAGATGGCGAACAGATCGGTATCAAGCCCCTCCCCGAAGCTCTTTCGATCGCTCGTGCCGCAGATCTCGACCTCGTTGAGGTAGCCGCTGGAGCCAACCCTCCCGTGTGTCGCATCATGGACTACGGGAAATACAAGTACGAGGCAGCTCAGCGAGCGAAGGAGTCCAGAAGGAAGTCTTCGCACGCCAGCCTGAAGGAGATGAAATACCGTCCGAAGATCGGCATCGGCGACTTCAACACCAAGACGCGCAAGGTCGAGCAGTTCCTCGGTCAAGGCAGCAAGGTGAAGATCACCATCATGTTCCGTGGCCGAGAAATGGCACACCCGGAGTTGGGTATGCAGATTCTCGACCGTGTTGCTGAATCGGTTGATCACGTCGGCAAGGTCGACCAGAGAGCCAAGCTCGACGGTCGCAACATGACCATGGTCCTGAGCCCGGACAAGCGTGCACAGGCGGCAGCAGCAAGGAAAGCGAAGTCTGCGGACGGATCATCTCAAGACAACGCAACTGGAGCGACTGAAGAATCGACGGCCGTACACGCACCTGTCGAGAGCGACGCTGCCGCCGTGACCGCAACCACAGAACCAACGAACTGAGCCTCACACTCGTCGGGCATCCGCCTCTCATGAGACGCATGCCCATCCTGAAGACCAGGCGAGCGTGCGCTGCGTGTCAGCGCAGCCGTGAGCAACGAAGTACCGACCCAGGTCGGCCCTCACAGATGGAGATTCCACGCCATGCCAAAGATGAAGACGCACAAGGGTGCGGCCAAGCGCATCAAGAAAAGCGGATCCGGAAAGCTTGTCCGCCGTCAGCGCAACCGTAGCCATATCCTCGAGAAGAAATCGTCGACGCGTAAGCGTCGCCTAGCTCACGAGGCCGAAGTCGTCGCTGCAGACCAGCCTCGAATGAAGCGCCTGCTCGGCGAGCGCTGAAACACCCTTGGCTTCACTGTCTCATTTCACCCCTGACACGAAATCTCTTTCAGAAAGGAAGCTCACATGGCACGCGTCAAACGCTCAGTGGCATCAAGAAAACATCGCCGCGCAACTCTCGAAAAGGCCAAGGGCTACTACGGCAACAAGAGCCGCTCATACCGAGCCGCGAATGAACAGGTCATGCACTCCGGCCAGTACGCGTTCCGCGACCGCCGGGCCCGTAAGGGTGAGTTCCGCAAGCTGTGGATCCAGCGCATCAACGCCGCATCACGCGAGCACGGAATGAGCTACAGCCGATTCATCAACGGTCTGCATACCGCTGGTGTCGAGGTCGATCGAAAGGTCCTTGCCGACCTCGCCATCACCGATCCTGAGGCCTTTGCCAGTTTGGTGAAGGTTGCCCAGGACGCCCAGGCCTGAGCCTGTCTCGGCCGGGACGTCAGTGACAGCACCGCTGTCGCCGAGCAACCCACGCATCAAACGCCTGGCGCGTTTGGTCCGTGACCGCTCAGCCCGTCGCGACGAGCACACGCTCGTTGTGGACGGGCCTCGTGCGTTGAGGACATTCGCCGATTGTGGTGCGACTCTCGAGTCGGTGTTCACCGACGACCCCGAGCGAAACGACGTCGAGTTCATCGACCCTGCGGTCGTGCACGTCGTCGAACGGCACGTGCTCGACCGGATTTCAGACGCCGCGAGCGCCCAAGGTGTCTTGGCGCTCGCCCAGTTCGAACCGTGTGTCCTAGACGACCTCGATGATGCGAACGTGGTCGTGTTGTTGGACGCGGTTCAGGATCCCGGCAACGTCGGCGCTGTTGTTCGAATTGCGGCCGCGACCGGAGCCGGCGTCGTCGTCGCCAACGGCAGCGCTGACCCGTACTCGCCAAGAGCTGTGCGAGCATCGGCGGGAAACATCGCTGCGACCCGGGTGGTCGATGGTGTCTCTGCAGCCGATGCGCTGCGACACTTCGAGACTGCGGGGTTCTCCCGTATCGGAGCAGCGATGGCCGGAGGTGATGATCCGCGCGAACTCGACAGATCGCGACCTGTGGTGATCGTCCTCGGTAGCGAGGGAGCTGGGTTGTCCGACGAGGTCGAAGCGCACCTGGATGGACATGTCACCCTTTCCATGAGGGCGCCAGTCGAGAGCTTGAATGTGGCTGTCACAGCTGGCATCGTGCTCTATCAGCTTCGGACGTAGAATCGACCGTCGTCGGACGCTCAGGTCCGGCTTACGACGTAGGGGGACAAGCTGATGGCGATCGTTCACGAAAGCATGCTGAACTCGGTCGAGATTCCTGACGTGTCGATCACGGACTACGTATTGCGATACGCAGACGAGAAGCCGGACGCGCCGGCGATGATCGAGGGTCCGAGTGGGCGGGTTGTGACCTTCGGTGAGTTGAAGCGAAAGATCGCTTCGCTCGCCGGCGGACTCCAGGCTCAAGGGTTCGGGGTAGGGGACACGCTTGCGCTTCTCGCTCCGAACATGCCCGAGTACGCCATCGTGTTCCACGGCGTCGCTCGTGCCGGTGGCACAGTCACCACGGTCAACCCGGTCTACAACCCAGATGAGATCCGTCACCAGTTGCACGACAGCGGCGCTACGGTGATCGTCGCGGTTGCCGACGCTGTACCGAATGCGCTGGCTGGCGCTGAAGGCACTGAGGTCGATGCCGTCTACTCGATCGGCGATGCCGAGGGCGTCGATTCCTTCGAGGCGCTCTTGGGCGATCCGATCGAGCAGGTGCCTGTGGACGCTGCAGATCAAGTGGTCGTCTTGCCGTATTCATCGGGAACCACGGGTTTGCCCAAGGGCGTCATGCTGACCCACCGCAACCTTGTCGCGAACCTCGTGCAGTCGGGTTCAGCGCTGTCGTACGTTGAAGGTGACACCGCGCTTGCTGCGTTGCCGTTTTTCCACATCTACGGCATGCAAGTGTTGATGAACGGCGTGCTGGCCGAGGGCTGCGCGGTGGTGACCATGCCTAGATTCGATCTCCCACAGGCCCTCGGGCTCATCGGCGAGCACAACGTCACGTACTTCTATGCCGTTCCGCCGATGGTGCTCGCGCTCGCGAAACATCCTGTCGTCGACGAGTTCGACCTGAGCTCGATCAAGGTGATTTTCTCGGGAGCGGCACCTCTCGGAGGTGACCTCAGCGACGAGGCTGCAGCGCGCGTCGGATGTGAAGTGACCCAGGGCTACGGCATGACCGAACTGTCACCCATCACGCACGCCACGATTCCAGGTCAGAGCAAGCCAGGATCGGTCGGGATCACGATGGCGAACACCCGTGTGAGGATCGTGAACGAGGTCGGTGAAGATCAAGGCCTCGACTCCGAGGGTGAGCTCTGGATCCAGGGACCGCAGGTGATGAAGGGCTACCTGAACAACGACGTCGCCACTGCCGAGACCATCGACAGCGACATGTGGCTTCACACAGGCGACGTTGCTCGGATCGACTCCGACGGTCACGTCTACATCGTCGATCGGGTGAAAGAGCTCATCAAATACAAGGGTTTCCAGGTACCACCGGCTGAACTCGAGGCGCTGTTGCTGACGCACCCTGCCGTTGCCGACGCGGCAGTCATCGGTGTCGAAGACGTCGAAGCCGGCGAACTGCCGAAGGCGTTCATCGTGCTCAAGCCAGGAGCAGAAGCAACCTCGACAGACATCATGGACTTCGCGAATAGTCAGGTGTCGTCGTACAAGAAGGTTCGTCTACTCGACTTCATCGACGAAATTCCGAAGTCGGCATCCGGCAAGATCCTGCGACGCTTTCTTCGTGACCAGGAAAACGCAGGATGACCGTGCCGGTCTCGGGTCTGTAGTGCCTCAGACCAGCGGCGCGGGAACCTGATCGGATCGGAACACGAGCTCTTCTGGCGGAACACCTGCCTCGTATTGCTTCAGGAACTCTTCGGGGTCGAAAAGCTCACCGATCGGGTTGTTCTCGAACGCTTCGCTGTGCATGAACTCGTTGGCGGTTTCGACGTCGCACAGGTCGACCTGGAACTCCATCATGTTTCCGTCAGGATCGGCGTAGTACATCGAGAACGTCATCCCGTGTTTCATCGGGATCACCGGGGTGATGCCGGCGTCCCGTAGCTGCTTGTAGAGCTGGACGAGCTCGTCGAGTGAATCCCACGTGTAAGCGACGTGATGGACGCCGACACCGCGACCGATCCGCGGTTCAGGGGTCTCGTCGGGGAGGGGTCCGAGGTTCACGAAGGCGAAGCGGTGGTGCTCTTCGTCATAGGTCAGGAAACTGATGTCGTCGTTGCCGTACTGGACCGTCGCATCGAAGACCAGCGTGTACCAGTCGAGCATCTCCTGGTATCTGTGCGTGTTGTAGACGACGTGCGCGAACTTGCTCGGAGCGGTCATGGGTGCCTCTCTCTGTGGCTCGCAAACCTACCCCACCTGAATTATGGGTCAGGGCGCGCTGGTCGGTCCTCTAACCTCGTGTGAATGGCTGTTTCCGAGGACATCGACGCCGCTGCTACCGCTGCGCACGGCTTGATATCGGGCGCTGCCACGCTCGATGCGCTGAAAGCTGCCGAACCGGAAATCCTTGGGAAGAAATCCGCGCTCGGTCAGTTCAAGCGGGCGCTCGGCGGACTCGAACCCGACGAACGTCGTGTCGTGGGCCAGCACCTCAACGCTGTTCGCGAGACGGTGAGCGAGGCTCTCGATGACCGCCGTGCCGAATTGGCCGCAGGGGAGCGACGCGCCCAGTTCGAGGAAGAGCGCATGGACCTCACCGAGGTTCCGACTGATCCTGGGCTGGGCCATCTGCACCTCGTCACCCAGACAGTCCAGCGCCTCGAAGATGTGTTCGTCGGGATGGGGTTCACCGTCTCGGAGGGCCCAGAGGTCGAGACAGATTGGTACAACTTCGAGGCGCTCAACCTTCCCAAATGGCATCCGGCCAGATCGATGTGGGACACGCTGTATCTCAACCTCGACCAGGGAGACAACGTTCTTTTGCGTACTCACACCTCGCCGGTGCAGGTGCGTGTGATGCAGGAGCAGGCTCCTCCGATCTACACCATCTGCCCTGGCAAAGTGTTCCGCCGCGACACCGCCGACGCGTCGCACTTGCCTGCCTTCCACCAGATCGAAGGTCTCGTGGTCGACGAAGGCATCACGTTCGGCGATCTCGCGGGAACGCTTGACGAGTTCACGTCCGCGTACTTCGGTGGAGCAATCAAGAGTCGACTCCGCCCTTCGTTCTTCCCGTTCACCGAACCGAGTGCCGAGTTCGACATCAACTGCGTCATCTGTGAAGGCAGCGGTTGCCAGACGTGTCAGCGCACCGGGTGGATCGAACTCGGCGGATGCGGCATGGTCCACCCGAACGTGCTCAGCAATGTCGGCATCGATCCCGAGAGGTACACCGGCTTCGCGTTCGGGTTCGGCATCGATCGGCTGGCGTTGATGCGCCACGGGATCGACGACCTACGCGACATGTTCACCAACGACGTCCGTTTCCTGACGCAATTCTAAGAAGAGGCTGATCATGAAGGTTCTTCTCAGCTGGTTGCGCGAGTTCGCCCCGATAGAGGGCGATCCGACAGAACTCGGTGAAGCGATGTCGATGCTCGGTATGGCAGTCGAATCGATGGAAGTCTTCGGCTCGCTCGACGGGGTGATCGTCGCTGAGGTCATGGCGACCCGTCCCCACCCGAATGCCGACCGGATTCAGCTGGTCGACGTCGACACTGGTGACGGCGTAGCGCTCCAGATCTGCTGTGGAGCGTTCAATATGGCGGTTGGTGACAGGGTCCCCTTGGCCACGATCGGCACGACGATGCCCAACGGCATGGAGATCGCCAAGCGAAGGATGCGCGGTGAAGAGTCGAACGGGATGCTCTGCTCCGCTGACGAACTCGGCCTTGGAAATGATCATGACGGCATCTACATCCTCCCGGCCGAGGTGGAACTCGGAGCCCAGCTGACTGAACAGCTCGGTCTGGGTGGCGACGTTCTCTACGATCTCGAGATCAACCCGAACCGTCCTGACGCGATGTCAGTCGCAGGGGTTGCTCGTGACCTCGCCGCTCATCTTGGCGTGCCGTTCATGATGCCGCAGTGGTCGGTGGGGGAATCCGGAGAGCCTGTCGAGGACGTAGCCTCTGTCACGATCCACGATCCACAACTGTGTGGCCGATTCGTGGCCAGGGTTCTCCGCGACGTGGTGGTCGGTGAGTCGCCGGCGTGGATGCAGCTGCGACTGTCGTTGTGTGGCATGCGTCCGATCAACAGCGTGGTCGATGTCTCCAACTACGTCATGCTCGAGCTCGGAACACCGAACCACACCTACGACCTGGCCAAGGTCCCGAACGGCCACCTTGGTGTTCGAAGAGCATCCGAGAGCGAGGAGTTGGTCACTCTTGACGACGGTATGCGAACTTTGACAGGAGCCGATGGTGTCATCGTCGACGACACCGACAGCGCGATCGGCATCGCCGGCGTCATGGGTGGTGCCAGCACCGAGATCAGCGATATCACCACGGAAGTGCTTTTGGAGCTGGCCTGGTGGTGGCCTCGGCCGATCGCCGAAACGTCGACTCGTCTGAATCTACGCAGCGAAGCCTCAACCAGGTTCGAGCGGGGGACCGACTGGGCCCTCAACGTCAACGCCGTCAACCGCTTCTGCGATCTGATGGCAGCGCAGGGAGCGACGGTGGCTCCTGGACACATCGACGTGTGGGGCGAGGTACCTTCGCGTGCTGTCGTCGAGCTGAGAACGAGTCGGGTCAACCATCTTCTGGGCACGGATATGTCTCGGGACCACGTCGCGTCGCTGCTCGAACCCATCGGCTTCGACACGGAGCCGGTCGAAAACGATGTCCTCGTCACCGTGGTGCCGAGCTTCCGGCCCGACACCACCACCGAGACCGACATCATCGAAGAAGTCGCTCGGCACTACGGTTATGCAACGATCGCGAAGACGGTGCCGAGGTCGCCCGATGCCGGCCATCTCTCTGCCTATCAGCAGGAACGTCGCGACCTACGCGCCTCGTTGGCCGGCGCTGGATTCAACGAGATCATTCCGATGCCGTTCCTCGCGCCGGACGCCCTCGCCAGAACCGGTCTCTCCATCGACGATCCTGTGACCCTGGCGAACCCGCTCGCCGCAGAAGAGGGTGTGTTGCGGCCGTCGTTGCTCCCCGGTGTGATGGGGGTGGTCGCGTACAACGAGTCGCACAGGAACCTCGGTGTTCGCCTGTTCGAGATCGGGCACATCTTCATGCCTCCTCGCGGCGACGAGATCTTGCCTGACGAGACCGAGTGGCTGGCGATCGCCATCGCTGGCGCCCAAGCTGACGCTGCGAAACGAGCATGGGATCTGGTTGCGGGGCGGCTCGGCCTCCGGGGAGTTACGGTCGAGAACCGAGACGACGTTGCGGGGATGCACCCGACGAGAGCAGCAGCGCTGTTGGCCGACTCGACCAAAGTCGGGATGATGGGCGAGGTCGACCCGGGGGTACTCGCCGCATGGGGAATTTCGCAGCGGGTCGCCTATGTCGAGGTGCAACTCGACGCGATCTTGTCGATGCCGCATGGCGACCGTGCTTACCGGCTTGTCAGCACGCATCCGTCCAGCGACATCGATCTCGCCTTCGTCACCCCGGATGCTGTGCCTGCATCTGCTGTGGAGTCAACGCTTCGCGCCACGGCAGGCGAACGACTGATGTCACTGCGCCTGTTCGACGTCTTTCGTGGTGCCCAACTCGGCGCGGACAGTCGCAGCATCGCGTTCACGCTCCGGTTGCAGGCCGCCGATCACACGCTGACAGAAGATGAGATCGGCGCCATCCGCCAGAATTGCATCGATGCGGTCGAGGCACGCCACGGGGCCATGTTGAGGGCGTGACTGCTGCCGAGAGCACCACTGGATCTACTGATTCCTGTACGCGGCGACAGCTGCTGCCGCTGCATCTTCGCCGAACGCAATCGCGGCAACCCGGTTGAGTTCGCTGGCCTCGCTCAGCCGTCGCCGCCCGTGCGTGAGTTCGAGCATCGTTCTGCGTCGAAAGAGATCCTCGAGAGTCATCACGAACTCGGTTTGGGTCATCAGCGCCACTTCGGCCAAGCGGAGATCATCGAACTCGAAGCATGGTGCCGACAGATCAGGTTTTGAGGCGACCAACCCGACCACGTCGTTCATCCGTGGGCCGTACCGGCGCCAAAGCCGTTCGCACGTGGCTTGCGAAAAGCCAGCTTCGGCGGCATGACTGACTGATTCCGCACGAAACGACTCCGGTGCCTCGCCGTACCAGCGCTGATCGGGCTGGGTGACATCGATGCCCAGACCGGAAACGATCTCGGCCAGTTCTTCTCCTACGTTCAAGCAGTCGGTCAGCTTGCCCCCGAGCACCGAGACGATCTTTCGGGCACCATCGACTTCGACGACGTGTTTTCGGGAGAGCTTTGTCCAGTCTTGCGACGATGTTTCGCCGGATCCTGCGGTGACCACCAAGGGCCTCACACCGGCACGCGTGCTGATGACGTCGTCAGGCGTCAGCGGTTCCTGGAGATCGAGCCTGGCGTTGATCTGGGCAAGCAGGAAATCGCGATCGGCATCGGTGACCTCCTGGGTCGGGACTTCGCTGCGCGTGTCGGTGGTTCCGATCGACGACCGCTCGCCCATCGGCAAGACGTAGAACAAGCGCCCGGCGTCATCGTAGAAGACGAGAACATGGCTGGGATCTGTAAGTCGGTCGACGATGAGGTGGATGCCCTTCGACAGCGCCAGGCGATGTTTGGTGGTGACGCCGGCCATCTCGTTGAACGCGTCTGCGAACGGGCCTGATGCATTCACCAGAACCGAAGCTCGAGCCACCGCCGACTGGCCGTCGGACGCGTCGACCAGGGTCAACTCCCACCCTGTAGACGATGACGAGGCTGCCGTCACAGCCGTGTGGTTCAGCACCACGGCTCCTCGGTCCGCGGCCGAAAGAGCGAACTGGAGCACGAACCGGGCGTCGTTCTCCGGCAGGTACGCATCGGAGTAGGCCACGCCGCCTCGGGTGTTGGACGTGTCGACCGCTCTCGCGTTCGACACGATGGAGCGGCGTGTCATGTAGCGCGGCCGCGAGGTCCTGAATCGACCGAAAGCCCAGTACGCCAGCGTGCCGATGTATGCGAACCAGGGCCGATGCGGCGAATCGTGGTCCAGAATGGCCATGAAAGTGATCGGCACCACGTTGGTGGGGTAGGCGTCGATCAGGTCGTTGCGCGACCTGCACAAGCCCCACACCAGCGGGAGATCGAGCCCTTCCAGGTACTTGAATCCGCCCCAGATCATGTTTGACGAAGCTTGGCTGGTGTACCCGGCGATGTCGCCCTTGTCGACCAGCAGCACCGAGACACCGTGTGCAGCGAGCGACGCCGCGATCACACATCCGTTGATGCCGGCGCCGACGATCGCCACATCGAAGTCTTGGTCTACATCCGACATGCGGTGTTGGCTCTTTGTCATGTCGGGTCAGTAGTCAACAGGAATCGAGAGCAACTGCTGCTCGAGTCGGCCCCAGATGAATGCGCCGCCGAGAGGGCCGTAGTGGACGCCATCCCACCTGAGGTTCAGATCGGCACCGATGGTCGGGTCGGTACAGAATTCCGGAGGGGATGTCACCATGTGGACGTTGTCGCTCGTGGCCGCGACTTCCTGTAGCAATTCGGTCAGGTGTGCTGTGCGCGCATTTTCACCGCGCTCAGGCAGGGCGGTGAGGCCGCCACCATCGACAGGGGTGTAGCAGGGCACTTCTAGCAACGCGACCTTGGCGCCGGTGCCGAGCAGCGCGTCGACACCCTTGGTGATGCCGGCCGAGACGATGGCGTCGTGTTCTGGGGTACCGAACGCGATGTCGCCGCTGTCGGTCCGTAGGTCGAAGACTTCCCAGGCGCCGAGCACAACGAGCACGATCTCCGCATCGTGATCTGATGTCGTCTGCGCCCACCTCGTTGCGAAATCAGCGCAGGATGCGAAGTTCCGGCGAACTCTCCCTTCGCTGAGCATCGACCCTGACTCGATGACACCGCAACCTTCGATTGCTGCGTTCTCGACCGTGAAGGTGTCTCTGAGGTCTTGGGGAAAGTTGATGTCCATCATGATGGCGACCGAGTCGCCTGTTACATCGATGCGCCGAGGCAAGCGGGGAAGGGTGGTCGTCGTCGCGACCGTTGTCGGCGGCATCGTGGTGATGATGTTGGCTGACGGTGATGGCGTATTGCTTGTCGTTGGAGGAGAGGTCTCCACTGTCGTCGATGGAACCGACTCGGTAGCTGGTGTCACGGGCGCAGCGGTTGTTGCCGCAATGAGATCGGCGACATCAGCTGTCGTTGCCGAGACCGGCTGGGGTGCTTCTGCGTTGGCAAGGCTGATGCCCAGCGTGACGATGCTTCCCGTCAACACGACAGCGCCGATGCCGGCAACCCAGCGAGGTTTCCGATCTTTTGGCTCGACACGATGTAGCCGCTCTTTGAGCCGTCCGATCGCTCCCGAGCGAACCGGTCGCTCGACGAGCCGATACGACAGCTCAGCGGCAATCACGCTGAGTCCGATGCGGAGCAGATCGAGCTTCCAGCCCGTGAGATCGACGTCGAGGCGGGGTCGGGTGAAGGCGATGATCGGCCAGTGCCAGAGGTACAGACCGTACGAGCGGGTGCCGAGCCAGACGAACGGCGGCCACGCCAGCGCCCTTGCCGAGATGGTCCCGCCGGGGTGAACAACGGCCGCGATGATGAGACATGTGAGTAGCCCAACGACCGCGAAGCCGCCGCGGTACAGCAACGACGAGAGTTCATCCAGTTTCCAGAAGATGAACAGCAACCCAGCCAGGCCGATGCCTGCTGCGAGGTCGAGCGAGTTCCTGAGCTGAGCGGTGAGCGTCTTCGACAGCCGCCATGGCGACCACGTCAGCGCGAGCACTGAACCCATGAGGAGGCCGGCCGCTCTCGTGTCGGTGCCGTAGTAGATGCGAGACGGGTCGACGTCCGGGTCATACAGAACGGCCATCAGCACTGTTGAGGCAACGGAGAAAAACGCAAACAAGCCAATCAGCGGCTTGAGCTTCCCGCCGCTCACTTTGAGGGCGCCTGCGAAAACGAGTGGCCAGAGCAGATACCACTGCTCTTCGACAGCCAATGACCAGAGATGTTGAAGAGGTGAGGGTCGACCGAGCGCCTCGAAGTACGAGTTTTCGCTGAAGCTGAGGAACCAGTTGGTGATGTAGATGAGCGCAGCGATGACATCGCCACGAATGTCGATGAGTTCGTCGGGCAACCAGATCGCCATGTAGGCAACAACGGCTCCGATGGCGACGAACAGAGCAGGCAGCAGTCGCCGCGCTCTGCGGATCCAGAATTCCCTGAGGTCGATCCGCGTCATCCGTTCGTGCTCGACCAGCATGAGGGCGGTGATGAGGAATCCGCTGATGACGAGAAATACTTCGACACCGAGGAAGCCGCCGACGGCCCACTGCTTGTCCAAGTGGAACGCAACGACGGCGGCCACGGCGATGGCGCGCAACCCGTCGATGGCCGGGCTGTAGGTGAGACGCGGCCCCTCAGAAGTTTCGGTCTGATCCAAGTTCATCAGTCGTTGTCGGGATGCTCGACGCGGCCCTTGACCCGCAGCTGTACTCCGTCGGTGGTTATGCATTTCCCGGTGGGAAGCTCGTACTCCCAGCCATGGAGACCACAGCTCAGCACGTTGTCGCAGACCGACCCGAACCGGACGAGCGCCGCAGCTTGGTGCGGACAGTTCCACTCGACGACCCAGCCATCGACCTCAGCCCACCTGACCTCGTCGTCGCTGAGCTGGGACTCATAGAACGTTTCGGCATACCGCATCCGTTCGATCGACAACGACTTGAAGAACGTGTACAAGAACTCGTTGTATTTGCCGGCGCGGTAGGCCGTGAAACGGCACGAGAGGAACAATTCGTTACACCAGTCCTCGACCCGTCGCCTCACGCTCGATTCGAGCAGGCTGCGGCGCGTGGTGAAACGGAACGGACAGCTCTCGTTCTCCTTAGGGGCCCTGACCTCGGCAGCGGGCATGTCGATGACGATCTGGAGGCCGTCGTCGGTGGCGAGCATGACGGGTGCGCCGATGCCGCGACGGGTGTGTTTCGCTATGAGCAGGATCGGCTCGAGCCATCCTTTCATTTCGGCCAGGAGATCTGTGCGCTCGGTCGGCCACGATCGGTGTTGGGCGTCGATGGTCGGTCGCATGTCGCTCCGATATCGCTCCAGATAGGCCCGCTTGTCGAAGAATGCAGCAAAAGGGTGTTCTTCGGTCGCGGCGTGAGTCGTCTTTCCGTCGTGGTGACCACCGAGCTCGAGCGTCGACCCTGGCGCCAAGAGCCTGCCCTCGTCGTGACCGGTGGCTGCGAATTCGCTCAGGAACGCAAACGCGTCAGGAAAGATCGAGTCGGTCTCGCCTTCGAGGTCGTTCAGGTGGAACAATTCGTCGTCGAGGAAACAGGGCGGACCAGCTGATGGCACTACGTGTCGAGCGTTCACCATTTCGACGTACTCGATGGTCCTGGATGTCTGGCGCCGCCGTTTGATCGCGATGGCCTCCGCCTCGTCGTCGGTGTCGAGCTCGTACACCATCGGGTACCAGATGGCACCGGAGTATTGGAGCAGGTGAGCGTCGATGTGGCCGAACACGTCGATGACATCGAGATCGGCCGGGTGCGCGTCGTTCTGGTTCAGCACCACGGCCGTGTCATCGGCGGCGATCAGCAGCGAGTCGCCCATGGGGCCAACGTGTGGGGCAGCCAGGCTCTTGATGAGAACCTTCAGGCCGCCGTCGAGTTCGTGGACCATCTCGTTTTCGGTCATCAAGAACTTGGTGAATCCCACGTCTCTCAGCGCACTTTCGAGGATGTCGACACCGAAGTCGGGTAACAACACCATCGTGTTCTTCGAGACGTGTTGCTGGAGAAACTCGGGATCGAGGTGGTCTCTGTGTGCGTGCGAGATGTAGAGGTAGTCGGGATCGGCGACGAGGGACAGGTCGAGTTTGTCGTTGCGTGGAAACGGGAACCATGAACCGAAATAGGTGGGCGTGAACCAGGGATCGCAGAGGATCGACCCGCCGGAGGTGTCGATGACGAAGCCTGCATGGCCGATGCTGGTGACGCGCACGACTGGCCTCTCGTGGCTCGGAGCGGGTGGTGGTGTGGCGATGCAGCGATCGCTGTCGTCGCCGCCGCCCGAGTTCAACCTTAGGACCCCAGATGAGCCAAACCCCGGCACCGTCCACTATTTGCATGCCATTGCTGAGGGCGTGATGGGGAGCCGAACACCTGGATGAATAAGTTTTCAATCGACTGTATATCGAGTACCGTTGTCGCCATGACCGCGTCGTCTGAGTCAACCAACGCCAACACGAACCGGACCATCTCGGTCGGCATCGTCGGTGCCAGCGGCTACACCGGCACCGAACTGCTCCGATTGTGCGCCGGGCACCCGAATCTCGAGGTGGTCGTTGCCACCGGCGAGTCGATGGCCGCAGAGCGGGTCAGGGATCTCTACCCGAACCTCGCCGCCGTCTACGGTGATCTTCGCTACAAGCCATACGACGTCGACGACTTCGTCGGACTCGACGCCGTGTTCCTCGGACTTCCGCACGGTACGAGCCAGCCGATAGTGAAGGAACTCTACGGAAGGGTCGGAGTTGTGGTCGACCTCGGCGCCGACTTTCGACTCAAGGACGCGAGCCTTTACCCGAAGTGGTACGGCGCTGAACACGCGTGCCCTGAGCTGATCGACGAGTTCGCGTACGGTTTGCCAGAACTTTTCCGCAAGGACATCATCGGCAGCAAGGGAATCGCCGTTCCTGGGTGCTACCCGACTGCGGGTTCGTTGCCGCTGGCACCGTTCGTCCGCCAAGGCCTTGTCGAGACACACGGGATCATCGTCGACGCAGCATCCGGGGTATCCGGCGCTGGGAGGGGCCCGAAGGCCAATACGCAATTCTGCGCCGTCGATGAAGACTTTGCCGCCTATGCCATTCTCAGCCATCGGCACACACCAGAGATGGACCAGGTGCTCGACGCAACGGTGCTGTTCACTCCGCATCTCGCCCCGATGAACCGGGGGATTCTCGCCACCTGCTACGCCCGGCCGACCGCTGATCTCGATTCGGCAGCGGCTCTGCAGGTGATGGTCGATTTTTACGAAGACGAACCGTTCATCGTGATCGACGAGTCTTCACCTTCGACCAAGGCGACGCTTGGATCCAATGCAGTGCACATGACGGCGAAGGTCGATGAGCGCACAGGACATCTGGTGGCGATCGCTGCCATCGACAACCTCACCAAGGGGGCATCCGGCGGCGCGGTCCAATGCGCCAACATCGCGCTGGGACTTCCGGAGACGACGGGCCTCTCCACCATCGGTCTTCTTCCATGACCGAGGTTCCCGCTCCCTACGAGGCCGCTGGTGCCACCGCCGAGCACGTCGCCAAGGCCGAGTTGCTCACTGAGATGCTGCCGTACATCCAGCGGTTCGCTGGTCAGATCGTTGTCATCAAATACGGCGGAAACGCGATGATCGATGCGGCGCTCGCCAAACAGTTCGCGTCAGATGTCGTGCTGCTCCGCCAGGTTGGCATGCTGCCCGTCGTGGTCCACGGAGGAGGTCCGCAGATCGGTGACATGATGAAACGACTCGGTAAGGATGCTGTTTTTCAGGACGGGCTCCGGGTCACCGATGCCGAGACTCTCGACATCGCCAGGATGGTGCTGGTGGGCAAAGTCAACCGCGACATCGTCTCTGTTCTCAACGTCCATGGGCCCCGCGCTGTCGGACTGTCCGGGCAGGATGCAGGCATCATCACCGCGGAAGCGAGGGATCCTTCGCTCGGCTTCGTCGGCAACGTGCGTCATGTCAACCCGATGATCATCACCCAACTGTTGTCCGAGGGCCTGATTCCGGTCATCGCGACGATCGGAGCGGACACCACTGGTCAGGCCTACAACATCAATGCGGACACGGTGGCGGGCGCCATAGCGGCCTCGCTGAACGCGGCGAAGATCATCTACCTGTCTGATGTGCCTGGACTCTTGCGCGACGTCGAAGATCCGACCAGCCTGATCAATCGCATCACGACCCCAGATCTCAGAACGAAGCTTGCCTCCGGGGAACTCGATGGGGGCATGATTCCCAAGATCACGGCGTGCGTCGACGCTGTTGACGAGGGCGTCGAACGGGCTCACTTGCTCGACGGACGCGTGCCCCACGTCATTCTGCTCGAGATCTTCACCAACGCCGGTATCGGCACGATGATCACCCATGACCCCGTGGTCGACGGCACCGACGCGACCTGAGCGCCACAAAGCCCTTGTTTTCCGACCCATGACCCAGCAGGAAATCTCATGACACACGCTGAATCGACCGGAGCAGCAGGACTCGATGTCTGCCCGATCATGCCGACATACGGACCACCTTCGATCATGTTCGTACGGGGCAGCGGTACCGAACTCTGGGACCGAGACGGCAAGCGATATCTCGACCTTCTGACCGGTCTCGCAGTGACATCACTCGGCCACTGCCACCCTGCGGTTGCCGAGGCGATCAGCGAACAGGCGCGGACATTGCTGCACGTTTCGAACTTGTACGCGACCGAACCGCAGGTCGAGGTGGCCCAGACCATTGACCGCCTCAACGGTGGCGGTGGACAGGTCTTCTTCTGCAACTCGGGAGCCGAGGCCAACGAGGCCGCGATCAAACTGGCTCGCAAGCACGGCGGTCGTGGTCGTCACGTCGTCGTCAGCGCTCTGCGATCGTTTCATGGCAGAACTCTCGCGACATTGCACGCCACAGGGCAGCCGGAGAAACACGAGATCTTCCAGCCGCTTCCTGAAGGTTTCCGTCACGTCCCCTATGGCGACGTTGATGAACTCGAACGGACGCTCGACCCGTCGATCGCCGGCATCCTGCTCGAAGCCGTTCAGGGAGAGGGCGGCGTGAACCCGGCCACCAAGGAGTACTTCCAGGAGGTGCGCCGAATCTGTACCGAGCGTGGGATTCTGATGATGGTCGACGAGGTCCAGACGGGGTTGGCCAGAACTGGGGAGTGGTTCGGGTACCAGCACTTCGATGTGCGGCCCGACGTGGTGTCGATGGCGAAAGCCCTCGGCAACGGGATGCCGATCGGCGCAGTCTGGGCTCCGCGCGAGATAGCGGCTTCTTTCGAGCCGGGTGATCATGCGACCACCTTCGGCGGACAACCGCTGGCAACATCGGCGGCGCGGGCCGTCCTTCGCACGATGGAAGCAATGGACGCGCCGAGCGCGGCGCAACGCATCGGCGGCGAGCTGATGGCCAAACTCGAGCAGACCACCGGCGTCAGCGAGGTTCGCGGCATGGGCCTGCTGTTGGCCGCGGAGCTCCACGACGGCATCGATGCACGCGTGGCCGTGGCGAAATGCATTGCCGGAGGCCTCGTCGTGAACGCGGTGACCCCCACCGCAATTCGCTTCGCGCCCCCGTTCACGCTGACGAGTGAGCAGATCGACGAAGCCCTCGGCATCCTTTCGACAGCGATCGCCGAGACCATCGCCGAAGCAGGCGAGTCATGAGATCATTTCTGGAGGTCGACGATCTCACTCCTGGCGAGTTGGAACGCGTTTTGGCGCTCTCGGCCGATCCTTCGCCGCCACAGGTCCTTGCAGGAAAGGGCGCTGGTCTTGTTTTCGAGAAGCCGTCGGCGAGAACCCGCAACTCGATGGAGATGGCGGTCGTTCAGCTCGGTGGGCACCCGGTGTACATTCGCGACGAAGAACTGAAAATCGACGTCAGGGAATCTGCAGAGGACGTCATTCGCGTCCTGGCCGGCTACCACGACGTCGTCGCCCTCAGGGTCTTCGACCACCGTGTGCTCGATCGCATGGCTGGACTCAACGCTGTTCCTGTTGTCAACCTGTTGAGTGATGAGGGCCACCCGATGCAGGCGCTCGCCGATCTCCTCACCATCAAGGACGAGTTCGGTGGGTTCGAAGGTCGCGTCATCGCCTATGTCGGCGATGCCAACAACGTCTGGCGTTCGCTCGCTCTCGGCTGTGCGATGGTCGGTATGACCAGCCGAATTGCCTGTCCGCCCGACTATGGGCCAACGGACGTGGACCTCGACAGAATCAACGTCCTCGGCGGACAGGTCGAAGTCCATGACCGACCGGGCGAGGCTGTCGCCGACGCTGACGTCGTGTACACCGACGTGTGGACATCGATGGGCCAGGAAGACGAGAACGAGGCGAGAATGCGCGCGTTCGAGGGCTTCTCCGTCGACGAACGGCTCATCAGCGGTATGGCTTCGCACGGTGTCTTCATGCACTGCCTCCCTGCCCATCGTGGCGAGGAGGTCAGCCACGACGCGATGGAGAGCCCAATGAGCCGTGTCTTCCCGCAGGCGGAGAACCGGATGCACGCAGCCCGCGGCTTGTTGGCATGGCTCCTCGGCGAGGCCCAGGGCGACTCTACGACATGAAGGCCCAACGCCAGCACGCGGTCGAGCGCCTGCTTGCCGAGCATCAAGTGACTTCGCAGGGGCACCTCGTCGACATGCTCGCCGAGGCTGGTTTCGACGCGACCCAAGCCACAGTCAGTCGTGATCTTGAAGAGCTTGGTGCGGTCAAGGTTCGAATCCACGGCGGCGACCTGGTCTATGCCATACCCGAGATAGCGCACCAGCGGACGGTGCCAGAAGACCATCTCCGCCGGGTGTTCTCCGACTGGGTCGTCGACGTCGCCGTGAACACGCCGCTCATCGTGCTCCGCACACCACCTGGCTCGGCTCACGTTGTTGCATCGGCTCTCGATCGCTCGGCGCGACCAGACGTCATCGGCTCCGTTGCCGGTGACGACACGATCATGGTGCTCGTCGCTCCAGGTGTGGCGGCCTCCGAATTGGCCGGTACCTTCCGTTCCCTCGCAGGTCTGTAAAGGACAGTTACGTGCCAAATTCCGTCAATGCTGGTCTCGAGGTCAGTGCCGGCCCTGAGGTGAACAAGGTCGTTCTGGCCTATTCGGGAGGGCTCGACACCTCGGTGATCCTCCAATGGCTCCGAGACAACTACGACTGCGACGTGGTCACTTTCACTGCCGATCTCGGTCAGGGCGAAGAGCTCGAGCCGGCCAGGGCCAAAGCGCTCAAGATGGGCGTGCCAGAAGATCAGATCTACATTGAGGACGTCCGCGAGGAGTTCGTACGCGACTTCGTGTTCCCGATGTTCAGAGCCAACACCATCTACGAGGGCGAGTATCTGCTCGGAACTTCGATCGCGAGGCCCCTCATCGCGAAGCGCCTGGTCGAGATCGCGGCCGAGACCAACGCCGATGCCATCAGTCATGGAGCGACAGGCAAAGGCAATGATCAGGTGCGATTTGAACTCGGTGCGTACGCGCTGGCTCCCGACATCCGGGTGATCGCCCCCTGGCGCGAGTGGGACCTCGGTGGCCGCGAGACTTTGTTGGCGTATGCCGCTGAGCGCAACATTCCGATCGACAAGACCCGAGGCAACAAATCGCCGTTCTCGACCGACGCCAACCTGTTGCACATCTCCTACGAAGGTGGCCCGCTCGAGAACCCGTGGACAGAGCCGCCGTCGGAGATGTGGCGTTGGTCGGTGAGCCCCGAAGCCGCCCCGAACGAGGGCACCTATATCGAGCTCACATACCGAAAGGGCGACATCGTGGCCATTGACGGCGTCGACATGACGCCGGCCGACGTGCTGACCAAGCTGAACCAGATCGGAGGAGCGAACGGCATCGGTCGCCTCGACATCGTCGAGAATCGGTTCGTAGGCATGAAGTCACGAGGCGCCTACGAGACGCCCGGTGGCACCATCATGATGCGCGGTCACCGTGCCATCGAGTCGATCACGCTCGATCGCGAGGCTGCCCACCTGAAGGACGAGATGATGCCGCGCTACGCCAAACTCATCTACAACGGCTTCTGGTTCGCCCCTGAACGTCTGATGTTGCAGTCGGCCATCGATCTGAGCCAGGCCCACGTCAACGGTGTGGTGCGTTTGAAGTTGTACAAAGGCAACGTCTGCGTCGTTGGACGAAAGAGCGACGAGTCGCTGTTCGACGAGGCCATCGCCACCTTCGAGGAGGACGACGGCGCCTACGATCAGGCCGATGCCGAGGGCTTCATCAAACTGAACGCCCTTCGCCTCCGAAACCTGGCCAGGAAACGGGGAGGTTTTGGCTGATGACGACGCTCTGGCACGGCCGGTTCGCCGGAGGACCTTCTGGGGCTCTGCAAGCTTTGAACGACAGTCTTCCCTTCGACCGACGCATGTACCGCGAGGACATCGACGGATCGCGGGCGCACGTCTCGATGCTGTGCGCCGTTGGCCTGCTTGGAGCTGACGAGCGCGACACGATCCTCGCCGCGCTTGATCAGGTCGAGACCGAGCTCGAGTCGGAGACGTTCGAGTTCGCCGTCAACGATGAAGACATTCATACCGCTGTCGAGCGGCGGGTGACTGAGATCGCTCCTGCCGGAGCGAAAATGCACACTGGTCGGAGTCGCAACGATCAGGTCGCCACAGATGTCAGGCTCATCGTTCGCCGCGAGATCGGCGAGGTTGCTGCGCTCGTGCTTCGCTTCCAGCGCGTGTTGCTCGAACGGGCAGACGAGGCGCTCGAAGCCGGCTGGTACCTGCCGGGCTACACGCATCTCCAGAGGGCTCAGCCAGTGATGTTGGCCCACCATTTCCTCGCACACGGCTGGGCGTTGTCGCGCGACATCGATCGGCTGATGGAGGCCAGGCAACGTTCGAACGTCTCGGTGCTCGGGGCTGGTGCTCTTGCCGGCTCATCGTTGCCACTCGATCCCTCGATCACCGCGGCGCACCTCGGCTTCGCCCAGATGTTCGAGAACAGTCTCGATGCCGTTGGTGACCGCGACTTCGTTGCCGACACGCTCTATGCGCTCTCGATGCTTGGTGTGCACCTGTCCCGCATCGGTGAAGAACTCATTTTGTGGGCCTCCGAAGAGTTCGGTTTCGTGCTGCTCGACGATGCGTTCTCGACCGGTTCTTCGATGATGCCGCAGAAGAAGAACCCCGACATCGCTGAGCTGGCCAGGGGCAAGAGTGGGCGCCTCATCGGTCATCTCACTGGATTCCTGGCGACGTTGAAGGGCTTGCCCCTCGCATACAACAAGGACATGCAAGAGGACAAAGAACCTTTGTTCGACGCTTTCGACACAGTGAAGTTGACGTTGTCCGCCCTCGATGGGTTGGTGTCGACGCTCACGATCCAGAGCGACGTGATGGCAGCGGCTGCTGATTCGCCGTACTCGGCTGCGACTGATTTGGCCGAGTTCCTGGTGACCAAGGGCATGGCGTTCCGAGATGCCCATGGTGTTGTAGGTGCCCTGGTCCAGCGCTCGCTCGCAGGCGAAGCAGCTCTCGTGGACCTGGTTGCTGCCAACGAGCATCTTGGACCGGAAGCTGCTTCGATTCTCGAGCCAGGTGCTGCCATTGCCCGCCGTGTGACCCCTGGCAGCGGCGGTCCCGTTCCGGTGGCTGTCCAGCGTGACCGTTTCGCGGCTCACCTCGAAGTGGAAGCGGCCCGAATCTGACCATGGGCTTCGACTCGCAGTTCACCCACCACATTCCCGTCAGGTATGGCGAACTCGACCAGCAAGGCGTGGTGTTCAACGCGCATTACCTGGCGTTCATCGACGACGCGTTCGAACAGTGGACGCACACGTTCGAGACCGACGTTCGAGCACTCGGCTGGGACATGATGTTGAAGAAGCTCGACATGGAGTGGCACAGCCCAGCCGGCTACAGGGATGTCATCCAGTTCGATTGCGCCATCACCCGGTGGGGCGGAGCGTCGTTCGAGATCACCTATGTCGCCACCGTCGACGAGCGTCCGATCGTAACGGCGGTCGTGCTCTACGTCAGCGTGAAAGTGGGTGAGAACACTCCGATGCGGACCCCCGAGGAGGTGAAAGCTGCGTTCGGCCGGGCGGTCGAAGCCCCGACGTGACGTTGCAGCCGAAGTGACACTGGCGCTTCCGGCCTCGTTCTATCAACGAGATGTTCTCGAAGTGGCTCCGGAACTGCTGAACAAGGTGCTCGTTCATGGTGAGTTGAGCGGTCGCATCGTCGAGGTCGAGGCTTATCGGGGGAATGACGACCCCGCGAGCCACGCATATCGCGGGCTCACACCGCGGACCACTGTCATGTTCGGCCCTCCCGGCCGTCTGTACACGTACTTCACCTACGGCATGCACTGGTGCGCAAACGTGGTGTGCTGTGAGGACGGTTCGCCTGGCGCGGTCCTGCTCCGATCGCTCGTCCCGCTCACCGGCGTCGAGATCATGCGAGAGCGAAGGGTGGCGGCCAGGCGTGACGTCGATCTGTGCAACGGTCCCGCGAAGCTGTGTCAAGCCTTCCGGCTGAACGGTGATCACAATGGAGCCAGCCTGCAGACCGGCCCGACCATCGTCACCGACGGCAGCACTCCGCCGAAGCTCCCTCTGAGGGCGGCCAGGGTCGGCATCAGCGACGGCAGGGACCTCCTGTGGCGCTTCGCTGTACCCGACAACGGCCACGTCAGCCGGCCCCTCCCATGATCGTGCCGAAACCAGAGACCTCGTGTGGGGTTCGTGCGAATCTTGGGGCGTGGTCGTCAGAAGCCGAAGAGCTTGACGGGCTGGTCGAGCATGAGGCGGCCGATGGTCTCGTAGCTGCGGGGCGCGACCATGCCGTGGTGAGTTACGACGTGCATGTCGCGGAAGAGGCGTTGCAGGTTGCTGGTCTCGAAGATCGCGGCTCCGCCTCCCGCTTCGTAACAGGCGTTGACGACTTCGGAGTTGAGCCTGGTGGCTGTCGTCGCTGCGAGTCGAAGTCCGGCTCGCGAGGCGTCGGCGACCTCGCCCTGCTCGGCCGAACGCCACACGTCTGCGACGGCGGCATCGACGAAAGCGCGCGCCGCGCGCCGCTTGCCATCGGCCTCGGCGAGCTGAGTCTGGATGAGCGGATTTGCGGCCAGCGTCTTTGACGCCATTGCCGCGCGTTTGGTGGCCGCGAGCTCGCTGAGGTCGTCCACAGCTCTGCGGGCGATGCCCATCCCTACCGCGCATACGCCCAGTGCAAGTGCCCCGAAGAACGGGAAGCGATACAGCGGCCGGTCGATCAGCAGTTGCCCTGAGGCATCGGCCCAACGCCCCTCAGGGACGAACACTTCGCTGACCGAGTAGTCGTTGCTGCCGGTTCCCTTGAGTCCAGACACGTACCAGGTGTCGTGGATTTCGATCTGGTCGGGAGTGAAGAACACGAAGGGCGCCCGGAAGGAGCCATCACGGACCGGCTCTCCGACAGCGTCGACCAGAAGCGATCCGCCACCGATGAACGTCGCATTGGCCGTGCCGGACCCCCATGGCCATCGGCCCGTGACCGAGACACCGCCATCGACTCGCTTCGCCCTGCCCATCGGTTGAGCGACGCCACATGTCGTGCTCCTCGGGTCGCCGAAGATCTCCTCGACGAAGGGGGAAGGCAGCCGACCGGACAACAGGCTGGTGGTTATCGAGATCATCGCGTTCCACGAGGTCGACGCTTCGCGGTATGCGAGCCGTTCGAGGACGTCGACGACTTCGCTGACCGGTAGTTCCGGTGCTCCGAGCTCGAAGGGCGCCCACGCCCGGTTGAGCCCACTGCTGGCCATCATCTTCGACAGGTCAGCTGGCAGGCGTCGCGCTTCATCAATCTCGGCAGAGCGCGCCTCGGCTGCTGTTGCGATCTCTTCGACGTTCATCGGGACGAATATAGAGGCCGAGCAGCTCGCACTCTCTACCGTTGGTGACGCGATGAACTTCTCGTTACCACCGCGTTGGCTCTCAGACAACAATCCAGACCTTCACCCCCTCACCGATCTCGCGGTGTCGCGGGCCATCATCAGCGACTTCACGCCGGGCGATGAAGCTCAGGCAATCCATCGGGCCGACGTGCTCGACTTCATCGACGATCACCCTGACGCGCTCCACCGATCGTGTCTCATCGGTCACCTGACGGCGTCGGCGTGGGTGGTCGATCATTCGGGGCGGCGCGGGTTGATCATGTATCACTCGAAGATCCGGCGCTGGGTGCAACCAGGAGGCCACGCGGACGGCGATGCGAACCTCGCAGCTGTCGCGCTGAAGGAAGCGACGGAGGAGACCGGTATCGCCGGGCTCGAGGTCTGGTCTGTCCCGATCGATGTCGACATCCACCTCTTCGTGAACCGCAAGCAGGCAGAACCGGACCACCTTCACCACGACCTACGTTTCCTCGTGCGGGCCCCGCAAGGTGCCGTCGAGCGGGGAAATGAGGAGTCCGAAGCGCTGAGGTGGATCACGGCCGAAGAGACCCTCGATCCTGCGCTCGATCTCGACACCTCGACGATCAGGCTGGCGCGAAGCGGCTTTACTGTCGCTGCGACCGTGGCCTGACCTGTTTCAGCCTCGTCGACGCAGGGGTAAGAGGCCGGTACGTTCTCTCACGTGGATCTGTTACTACGAGGAATGATCCGTCTCGTCGAGACGCTCATCTTGCTCATTGTCGGTCTTGGACTCGGTTATCTCGCCGTGTGGGTGCCACCGGGTCTGCTGTGGCCGGTGCTCATCGGCACGTTGGCCTTGACCGTTGGAGGCAAGCTCATGTTCGAAGGCCTGTTCAGCGCGCTTGGCGTCGGCCTGGTGATCTCTGCGACAGTCAGCCTCGGATACTTCACCATGTTCTACTTCGGGGTCGGCCTCGACTGAACTCGTAGACTCTTGCGGTGGACACCGGCTCACTCGTCGTCATCTCACTGCTGACCGCACTGGGCGTCATCCTGTTCGGCATTCGCGACCTTTACGCGTTCGACAGGGAAACGTGGACGGCCGCTGGGAGAAATCGGCGAGCGTGGACCGCCCTCATGGTCGCCTTCGGTCCCTTGGCCGTGTTGCTCTACTGGGGCACAGTTCGATTCGACCTCATCGACCCGAGTCGCCTCAATCCCGACTGAGACATCGCGGCCGCGCCCCATGGGTGACGGTGTCAGACACCGTCACTGGTCATTCAGGTCCTGATGCCTCAAGGGTTGACCCAGATCGTCACGGTCTCACCTGGCTCGAGTCCTGTATTGGTTGCGGGGTCGACCTTCCATACCTGCTGAGGCCGGAGTTCTGCTGCGCGTGGGTCTGGTTCGCGCTCGTACACGAACTCGACGTCGTAGCCGGCATCGATGACGACTTTCGTTGCGAGAGGCTCGAGCATTCCGAGCACTCCGGGGACACGCCTCACCTCCTGGCCGTTGGCGACGTACAACGTGATTTCGCTTCCAGTGGCCACGATCGACTCACCCAAGGGCTGTTGATCGGCGACGATGTCTGGCGGGTACTCGTCGTTCGGCACACTTTCAGTGAGTACGACGAATCCGGCTCTCGTCAGGATTCGCGTCGCGAAGTCAGCCGGCATACCGACGACGTCTTGGACGAGTTCGCCAGGGACCAGGGGTTCCTCGGCTGTCTCGTCGGAAGGGGCGGTGGATCCGGCGGATGCAGCCGTATCGACGTCCTCTAGTCCGAGCACGAACTCTCTGATTGGCATCTCCGCCAGGGCCGCGGTCATGTACAGCTGCCAGATCTCGGCCGGCCAGGTACCACCGGTGACCCTGAGACGTGTCGTCGGTGGCACCATCGAGATCTGGGCTTCGGCGAACCCGACCCAGACACTCGTGACGAGGTCAGGCGTGTAGCCGACGAACCATGCGTCACCCCAGTTTTGCCCCGTCCCGGTCTTGCCGGCGACCGGGCGGCCGATTCTGGCCCTGACTCCAGTCCCTCGACTGATGACTTGTTGCAGGATCGCGGTTACGTCGTCCGCTGTCGAGCGTTCGATGGCTCGCACCGGTGATGCGTCGTGTTGATAAATGACCTCGCCCTCGGGGCCGGTCACTCTCGTGACGTAGACGGGGTCGTTCCTGATACCGCGATTTGCGAATGTCGAATATGCAGCAGTCATGTCGAGGGCGCTGACATCGTTGGCGCCGAGAACGGCGGAGGGGACGGCGAGCAGCGGCGAACTCACGCCGAGGTGCGCTGCCATGGCAACCGCGTCAGCCGGGCCGACATCCATCACGAGTTGGGCGTAGGCGGTGTTGTAGGACCGCACTGTCGCCTCGGTGAGATCCACCCATCCGCCAGGAGATCCTCCGTAGTTCTCGACCTCCCAGGTGTCGTTGGTGACGGGTATCTCGATCGTCGATGGTGCCGAGTACACCTGGCTCACCGGGATGCCCTCTTCGATGGCAGCGGCGAGGACCAATGGTTTGAACGACGAGCCTGCCGGACGCCTGCCTTGTGTGGCGAGGTTGAACTTCGACCGCGGTCCTCCGTCGAAGAAGTCGCGGCCGCCGACCATCGCCAGCACGTGGCCATTGGATGGGTCCATCGACACGATGGCTGTGTCAGGATCGTTCGCGGGATCCGACAGCACCAGGTGGGCAGCATGCTCGGCATGCGATTGCAGTTGGAGGTCGAGGCTGGTCTCGATCGTGAGCCCACCGGTGAACAGGCGCCTCGTGCGCTCCTCGCGAGTTCGGCCGAATGCGGGGTGCGTCAGCATGAACCGCTTCACTTCTTGCACGAAGTAAGCGGCCGGATAGTCGGTCTCCGGGTCCGGGGCCGCGAGTTCGACGTCGCCAGCGGCAAATGTTTCGCCTTCCTCCGCGGTCAGGTAACCCTCCTCGACCATTGCGTCGAGCACGAGTCGGCGACGTCGCAATGCCCCTTCCCCGTTCACGAACGGGTCGTTTGTCGACGGGGCCTTCACCAGCCCGGCGAGCAGTGCACCTTCTGGGACGTCGAGTTCCTCTGCAGGCTTGCCGAAGTACACCTTGGCGGCAGCCTCGATGCCATAAGCACCGGCCCCGAAATAGACGGTGTTGAGGTAGTACTCAAGGATTTCCTCCTTCGAGTACTCGCGTTCGACCTGAATCGACAGCGTCGCCTCTTCGATCTTCCGGTCGAGTGTGCGGTCCGAGGCGAGGAGTGCGTTTTTCACGAACTGCTGTGTGATGGTCGAACCGCCCTCGACCACCTCGCCTTCATCGATGTTACGTCTCATGGCCCGGAGAATGGCTGGCAGGTCGATGCCGGCGTGATTCCAGAAACGGCGGTCTTCGATGGCTACGATGGCGTCTTGAACGTGTTGTGGGACCTGGTCGAGCGTGATCTCTGTCCGGTTCTCACCTGCATGGAGAGTCGTGAGCAGTGTGCCGTTGTCGGCGAGCACCACAGATGCCTGTGCGTTCGGTGGGACCGTCGGCGCCAATGTCACGGTCGTGTACGAACAGCCGGAGGCGACGACGACGAGAGCGACGAAGACCGTCGTCATTGATCGACGACTGCGCCCGTGCGTCTGCCGAGGAGGTAAGCAGCCCAACGTGATTCCCTCCATGTGGTGCACGTCTGACCTGTCGACCGGGCGCAGATCCACCTGCGCAGTCCCGATTGGGGCTTCCTAGGGGAATTCGCGCCGGTTTTCGCCGTTTAGATGCCATCGTTGTGGCGTGGACATTCTCTCGGACCTCGATGCGCGTGGGCTCATCCATGACACGACCGATAAGGCAGCTCTCGCGAAGCGACTCGACGAGGGACCCATCACGCTGTACTGCGGATTCGACCCGACCGCCGACAGCCTGCATGTCGGCAATCTCATCGGTCTGCTCACGCTTCGCCGATTCCAGATGGCAGGCCATCGACCGGTCTCGCTCGCCGGCGGGGCAACGGGCATGGTCGGCGATCCTTCAGGGAAGTCGTCGGAGCGGAACCTGCTCGACGACGAGGCGTTGGCTTCGAACCTCGAGCTCATCGTGCCTTCATTGCGGCAGTTCCTCGACTTCAGCGGCGACAACGCCGCGAAGCTCGTCGACAATCGGGCCTGGACTGTCGGCGTGTCGTTCCTCGGTTTCCTGCGCGACATCGGCAAGCACGCGACGGTCAACCAGATGATCGCCAAGGAGTCGGTCAAGGCCAGAATGGCCAGCGACGACGGCATCTCCTACACCGAGTTCTCCTACATGCTGCTGCAGGCGTACGACTACGCCTGGCTGGCTGAGAACGAGGGCATCGAACTCCAGGTCGGCGGCTCTGATCAGTGGGGAAACATCGTTCTCGGTGTCGACCTCATCAGGCGAAAGTTGGGCATGAAGGCCCACGCTCTCACCTGGCCACTACTCCTGCAGAAGGACGGCACGAAGTACGGCAAGACAGAGAGTGGCGACACCATGTGGCTCGGCGCGCACCGCATGAGTCCCTACCGCTTCTACCAGGCATGGATGTCCGTCGAGGACAGTGAGATTCGCAAGCTCCTTCTGCAACTCACGTTCCGCCAGATCGAGGAGTGCTACGAGATCGCCGTCACGCATGCAGAGGACCCGGGCTCACGACTTGGTCAGAAGACGCTCGCGGCTGACCTCACGGCTCTGGTTCACGGTGACGAAGCGGTGAAGGGGGCTGTCGAGGCGTCGGATCTGCTCTTCTCACGTGATGCAGATCCGACGTCGGCGTCGTCGGCAGCGTTCGAGCACCTCGCCACCGAGGTTCCGACTACCGAAGTCGACGACCTGTCGGGGCTCTTGGTCGATGCCCTCGTCGGCAGCGGCCTTGCCACTTCGAAGGGTGATGCGAGGAGAGCCATCGCCGAGGGCGGTGTCTACCTCAATGGCCAACGCATCGGCAACGTCGAGTATGCCTACGCAACTTCTCAGGCCCTGGCAGGTGGGCACCATCTGCTGCGTCGTGGCAAAAAGCGTTATCACCTCCTGCGGATGCGCCGATGAGGTCGAGCCTTCCGCACCGGCTGACCTGGGCAGGTCTCGAAGAAATCTGTTGATGGCGTTGGCGCGAGGTGTCTCGACCTGTATCTTGATCCTTCGCCTGAGGGGCACGCCGACGAAGGTCGGTGGAATCCCGAAAGGTCTAGTTGGAGGATGGCTTCGTGCCAGTCTCGGAGATGCTTGACATCGATGTGATTTGCCTCTAGATTTGTACTTCGCTTCGATTGAGGGCGCGCCCGAAGGGTAGCCTGATGCGAAGCACCGTTCTAAGCGGACCGCTGCGAGTCAGAGACTCGCATGCCCGTTGTGTGCGCCACCAAGTGGTCGCAGCGCTCCTTGACAACAGAAGAGAGGACGAAACGCCAGTGCGGGCGTAGGCGGACCTTCGGGTCTGGACTACGTACCACACAATCGTTCGTGCGACGCCGGAAGGCGTTGACATGAACAGTCAATTCCGTGATGCCGCTGAGGGTTATCTCATAACAAGATGCGACATCACACAACAACAAAATAGCTAGGACACGAGACTTCGTGTCTCTGCTCTTTCGTTGTCACCGTTCTGACGTCGATCTCGTATCGACGTCTCTATGGTTTCGATGGAGAGTTTGATCCTGGCTCAGGACGAACGCTGGCGGCGTGCTTAACACATGCAAGTCGAACGAACTCGAGACTTCGGTCTCAATGAGTGAGTGGCGAACGGGTGAGTAACACGTGAGAAACCTGCCCCGGAGACTGGGATAACTCGAGGAAACTCGGGCTAATACCGGATATCTTCCGACCACCGCATGGTGGACGGAAGAAATGGTCCGCCGCTCTGGGAGGGTCTCGCGGCCTATCAGCTTGTTGGTGAGGTAATGGCTCACCAAGGCATCGACGGGTAGCTGGTCTGAGAGGACGATCAGCCACACTGGGACTGAGACACGGCCCAGACTCCTACGGGAGGCAGCAGTGGGGAATCTTGCGCAATGGGCGAAAGCCTGACG
>JABABU010000051.1 GCA_014238065.1 Actinomycetota bacterium | reverse complement strand
GGTCTGGGTCGTCGTGGTCTGGGTCGTCGTGGTCTGGGTCGTCGTGGTCTGGGTCGTCGTGGTCTGGGTCGTCGTGGTCTGGGTCGTCGTGGTCT
The DNA here is from genome assembly GCA_014238065.1 of Actinomycetota bacterium. Classification (GTDB taxonomy): domain Bacteria; phylum Actinomycetota; class Acidimicrobiia; order Acidimicrobiales; family Poriferisodalaceae; genus JABABU01. The sequence continues at coordinate 168,517 of JABABU010000051.1, read as the reverse complement.
GGGTCGTCGTGGTCTGGGTCGTCGTGGTCTTGATCTGACCAACTGGATCTCGCGTGGGTGAGTTCGGAGTTTTTTGTGGCGAGGATCCTCGTTGACGCCCAGAACTGAAGCCGCCGATCGTCGCGAGTGGTGGCTTTAGCGCGTGTGGCACCCGGACCGCGCTCGCCAGACCTACGCTCAGCGCTGTGAAGCCGAACGTGTTGTTCATCACTCTCGATCAGTGGCGTGGCGACTGTCTGTCAGCGGCAGGGCATCCTGTCGTGCAGACTCCGCATCTCGATCGTCTCGCCGCTGAGGGGACGAGGTTCACCCAGCACTATGCCCAGGCTGCGCCCTGCGGCCCCAGTCGAGCCTCACTGCTCGCCGGTATGTATCTCCACACCCACCGCAGTTCGTGGAACGGAACTCCGCTGGATGCGAGGTTCACGAATGTCGCACTCGAGGCCCGCAAGGCCGGCTATGGACCGCTGCTCTACGGTTACACCGACACAACGGTCGATCCGAGGGTGGTTGCGCCCGACGACCCCCGACTGAGCAGTTACGAGTCTGTTCTCGATGGCTTCAAGCTGGCCCAACTGCTCGACGCAGACTACCGGCCGTGGTTCGACTGGCTGGCTGAGCACGGCTACGACATGTCCGAGCCGTCTCGGTACCTGCGGCCCGACGGTGATCATCCAGACGCCGATGGCCGTGGCAAGACGTGGGCTCCGACGCCGTACGAGTCAGAGCACACCGAAACCGCATTCATCACCGAACGCGTGATCGAGGACATTGATGCCTCGGATGGACCGTTCTTCATTCATGCCTCGTACATCCGCCCTCATCCTCCGTTCACAGTGCCAGCGCCGTACCACGACATGTATGACCCAGACGCCGTCCCTGTGCCGGTCGGCCATCGCTATGACGAGGCAGCCGCGCCGCATCCGTTCCACGCCGCAGCGATGGAGTGGGAATGGAGTGCTGCCGACCCGAACGAAGCTGAGGTTCGCCAACTAAGAGCGACCTACTACGGGATGATGACCGAAGTCGATGCTCAGATGGGTCGCCTGATGCAGGCTCTCGAAGATCGAGATCTGAGCGAGAACACGATCGTCATCGTCACGTCCGATCACGGCGAGATGCTCGGCGACCATCACCTGATTTCGAAGCTCGGATACTGGGACGAGTCGTTCCACATCCCACTCATCGTGCGGGCACCGGGAGCTGTGCACGGGGGAGTGTTCGACGGCTTCACCGAGAACGTCGACGTCATGCCCACGCTGCTCGAACTCATCGACGTCGACGTACCAGCGCAGTGTCAGGGCAGGTCCCTGCGTCCGTTCCTCGACGGCGAATCCCCTGCTGATTGGAGAACGGCGGTTCATTGGGAGTTCGACTTCAGGATGATGGCTCGGTCGTTTGACATCCCGTTGGAACTCGCGAACCTCGTGGTGCATAGGACAGCGACGGAGAAATACGTGCACTTCGGATGTCTGCCACCGCTCTTCTTCGATCTGCGCTCCGATCCCGATCAGCTAGCCAACCTCGCCGATGATCCGTCACGTGCCTCCGACGTGTTGAACGCAGCGCAGTCGTTGTTGTCGTGGCGGCAGGCCACGGCCGAGCAGATCTTGACGACGAAGATCGCGACGCCGACAGGTATGCGGAACTTGCACCAGCCGCCGGGTCTCGCCGGCGACTGGCGAAGTTTCGTCTAGCGGTTAGCTGAGCTGGTCCTTGAGGGCCGTGTACTCCTCGAGCTTTTCCATCGCCGCGTCGGGTGTGGTGCTCGGGAGGCTCAGGGCGACCCTCACTACGCCCATCTCCCGGAACCGGTCGATTGACTCCTGATCGGGACGGGCACCGAACACGCTGATCTCGATCGAATCAGGGTCGCGGCCCTTGTCTTGGGCCATCTGTCGTAGTTCTGTGATCTGGTCGGGGAGCCCGCGGCGGCCACCGATCGGTATCCATCCGTCGCAGAATTCGATGATGTCGGCCATCGTTTTCGGGCCAGCGGTACCACCCATGATGATGGGAGGGTGCGGTTTCTGCGTCGGCTTCGGGTATGACCACGACGGTTCGATGCTGACGTGTTCGCCGGAAAACGAAGCCTCTTCCTTGGTCCACAGTTCCTTCATGGCCAAGATTCGCTCGCGCAGTACAGCACGACGCTCAAGGTACTTGACCCCGTGATGGCGAAGCTCCTCTTTGTTCCATCCGTAGCCAATGCCAAACAGGAATCTGCCGCCGCTGAGCGCATCGACAGTGGCGACCTCTTTCGCCATCCAGATCGGATCACGTTGGGCAACGAGTGTGATGCCTGTGCCCAGCTTCAGTTCAGTGGTGACAGCCGCGCACGCGCCGAAGGCGACCATCTGGTGATGGGTATGCCAGTACTCCTCCGGTAGCGGAGGTGCACCTTCGCGACCGCCCCATGGTGTTGCCCTGCTGGAGGGAATGTGGCTGTGTTCGGGGAACCACAGTGATTCGAAGCCCCTGGCTTCGGCTTCTTTCGCCAACTCGATCGGCTGGAGGCCAGTGTCGGTCGGAAACATCGTCAGTCCGATGTGCATGTGCGTCCCCTCGTTCTCGTGGTGCTGCAAGCGACCATAACGCGGTAGCGTTTGGCGGACCCAAGAGGAGGCAACACCGTGAAGATCGAGCTCATCGTCGACCAATGCATTGGAAGCGGATCCTGCGAGATGTTGGCACCGACCGTGTTCGAGGTTGGCGACGACGGCTACGCCAAGATCCTCGACGACTCTCCGGGAAGCAACCTTGAAAAGGACGTCAAGGCCGCCGAGGCCAGCTGCCCCACGAGCGCCATCACCGTCACCTGATCCGTACTGGGCCGACTGGCGCGCCACCGCACCACAAGCGTGCGTGGACGCACCAGCTCCACTCGTTCGTCAGTGGCCAGGAATCCGAAGAATACGCGTCCGGGTGCCGGTGCTGTGCCGGTACCCTCACCGCACACGGGATGTGGCGCAGCTTGGTAGCGCACCTGCTTTGGGAGCAGGGGGTCGGAGGTTCAAATCCTCTCATCCCGACAGAGAAACGGCTGGTCAGGGGGCTACAAGGTCATGGCTCGGTGTCATCAGTAGCTGTTTGACAGCCAAGTTGACAGCCAAGGGATCGAAACCAGGTCCGAAATGGCCTGTTCAGGCACCCAACCGTGATCCAAGGTCACGCATTCATCCAGAACCTTCGACGCGGCCACTACGAACTTGGCACCGAAGCGCCGCACGAACACCAGCGCCTCGCAACCGCGTTCAGCGAGCCCGCTCCCGCGATCTGAGCCACACAGAAGCACCAATGTGCTCGACGCGCTCACAGATCCATCAACGCAACAGAGCACTCCTGACCAAGCCACCGATTGCGAGTGACCGTAAACAGATCGGATTCGGTCACGCCCGCGGGTTCCGCACAAAGAGCCTGGTCAGGTGGTTGTTCGGCTGATGACTGGAACTATCACGTATCGGTTCCTAGGTTCACTCTCCGGGTGCTGTTGGTCGGTGGGTCATAGGGGTCTGCCGACACATGTGCTCAATGTGTGGGAAAGGTAGGCACGGTGAAACGTGCACTATTCGCGTCGTTCGTTGTCGCGCTCTTGGCGCTGACTGTCAGCGGTCCGGCGTCAGCGCTCGATGACGGTGTCCAGAGAGAACGGGCGCTTGAGAGCAAGTCAGATCTCTCGGTGTTCGACAAGGCGGGTCCACTGTCGGAAGGCGACTCGGCGCGAATCGCCGAGTTGATCGATGAGGACCTAGGTGTGGAACTTCGGGCAGCTGACTCGAAGGGGAAGACCTATGTCCGCGGCGAAGCGCCCGAGCTGGTCGAGAGACTGATCGACCGTATCGAATTTGACGAGGGTCTCGACCTTCCAGCTGACCTTGAGTTCACGATGGGCAGCTTGGGCGAGCTCGAACAAGAGCACGTACGCGCCAGCCACTTGAATGCGGTGACCTGCTGGTGGAGCGGCTTCTTCTGGATCTCAGTGGGTCAAGTTCACTATCACGCCCAGTCGTACTGCATGATTCCTGTGTCCTGGGTCTACATTCACACCCTGTACAACAACTGGCCGATCAAGCACAAGATCGGCACGAAATCCAACTCGACCAACGTGAGCAACACCCTGAGCTACACCGACTACTCGTACATGACCGGGCTCCGCACAGGATCCTGGTGCATCGGTGTGACTCCGCCTGCCGGATGGGTCTATCTCGGTGGTTCCTGTCTCTACAACGGTCCGTTCTAGAGGCTGAACGTGCGAAAGCTGATCATTGTCGCCATCCTCACTGCCCTAGCGGCTTCGGCCTGCGGCGGTGGTGGGGATGCGACGTCGACAGTGACCTCTGTCGATTCTTCGGTATCCACGTCAACATCGACTGGGTCTACAACGCCCACATCCGTGGTCGCAAGCTCAACGACAACCATCGCGGAGGTTGTCTGGCCCGATGATGTGATTGCCGAGGAAGTCGAAGGAACGACTCTCGACGATGTCGAGATCGATTGCGACGGTGACCTCGTTGACCTCGCGATTCCAGGCCCGATCGGGTGGGACATTCGCGAGCCAGATCTCGGCGGACGGCAAGGCATCTTGATACCGATCCACTTCCCCGACAGCTGCGTACCTGAAGCTGAGGTGTTCGTAGGCCACGAAGGCACGCAGGCAACGCAGCTCGTCATAGTGGCGTTCACGAGCGGCCTTCTCGAAGGAGCGCCATCAGCGATTCCGATCGACATGGACGGATCCGAGATCTACGTCGCAGCCGGGAACGCTCCGGTGATTCCTGTTGTCGCCAAGAAGGACCGGTCACTCACGATCGCTTTTCAGCACGGGGACCTTGTTGGAATTGTGAACAGCAAAGGCGTCCCGTTCTCAGAGTTGATGTTCTACGTCGGGCAGCTTCAGACAAGCGAGTGAGCATCGTCGTGGCACTCGACGCCCGCTCTCCTCATCCAGTTGGCTACAACTGGAATGAGTGGACGACCAGATGAGCGACGACTCAGCACACCGAATCGCAGAGACTCTCGACGACTCGTTTGCCGCTCGGCTCTATCAACTAGCGCTTCAGCGACGAGCTGGCGTTTCCGAGATCGACAGCTGGAGCAATCTCATTACTTCGGGATCACAATGTCGACCCGATGCAAAGTTTGCGATGAGCTTCTTCCTGAATTCGACAGGTTCAAATCCTCTCATCCCGACAGAGAAACGGCTGGTCAGGGGCATGCAGGACCGGCCGCCTCTGGGTGTGGCACCGGTTGGCAGGCGAGTTGACAGCCAAGGGAGCAGCTGGCGCCGGCTACGCAGATAGTTGCGTGGGTCGATGGGCAGTCCTGTGGCTGTCGTGAACACGAGGGCGTTGTCGGCCCACACTTCACCTGACACTGATCGCGCCGACGAACAGGAAGTGGTGCTACTTCGGCACCTGTACAAGCTCTTGCTCGCAGTCTCGGCCTCGCACCTCGTAGTCACCCCGATTCGTTATCCCCTTCTCACCTGGGACAGTGCTTACCGCTACGAGGAGCTCGCCCCATTCTTGGTGCTGTCGATTTCGACACCTTCAACGCTGCCTACGATCTCACGATCCGCCCCGAGTGGGTACATCAATTCGGCGAAGACGATCGCTGAGAGTCGTACGATCTCGGCAACAGGCAGCTCTTCTGGCATCTCGATGGTCGACATGGTCTCTCTCGATCTCAGCCGGGCGGATGTTTGAGTCGCGTGTGATGATCAGGTCAGTCCGACGGTCGGCCGGAAAGAGGTATCCATCGTCATCGAGCCAGTCGAGGTCTCTGACGGCGAACCAGCCGTCGTCCTTCGCCTCCGATTGGGGGGGGTGGCAGACTCGAACTGTGAGGAAGCACGCGATCGCGCTGACGCTCTTGTTGGTTGCCTCAGGGTGTGGCGGTAGTTCAGATACCGCTACACCAGCAACGATCACGGCACCGGCTACGACTGCTACAGCTCGGCGTTTCGTGGAGCCGAATCCAACTCTTGGAACTCCTTGCGGTGAGTACATGGAACCGATGATCGATGGCTCGACACTTGACGGAGACCTTGTCGATGGATGGGGGTTCATCCACAAACATCCAAACGGGTTCGCAGAGCATGGATGTCTTGTTGTCTCGGTCTCCGACGGTTATCCGACAAGGTCAGGAGACCATGCTCTCAGGTTCGAGGTACGGGAGGGCGACTGCAACTCGAACGAGGGTTGGGACGACTGCACGACGAACCGATCCCGCCATGAGTTGAGTCAGGTCGACCATCCGCAGTACGACGGTGACGAGTACTGGTATGGCTGGTCGGAATACCTACCCGATGACGTGCTCAAGCAAGGTGACTCAATCACCTTCCTGGGGCAATTCAACTCCGATGACGCAGCGCGCTTCTATATCGAGGACTTCAGCAATGGACTGGGTTTCCGTTTCAACGACCGCAACTACGAATTTCTGGATCGAGGAGTACTGAAGTCGAACGAGGTCGTGAGGGCCACGTGGACTGACATCGTGATACACGTCATCTGGTCATCGTCGGTCGACGGCCTGATCGAGATCTATGTCAACGGGGACCTCGTCAAGATGTTGACGGGTCCGAACATGGATGGCGCGACAAGGACCACGTTTGACTTCGGCATCTATAACGCATTCATCTCTGACTGTCGGTGCGTGGCCATGCCAACTCAGGTGGTCTATTACGACGCTGTCCGCCGCGGCAAGACACTCGAAGAGGTTTCTCCGTCCCACTGATCCGGACGTCACAGACTGGTTTTGTCTCAGACCTGTGCCCACGGACGACCATGGACTCAAGGTGCTGTAGTGCAACGCTCCACGGACCCTGGTGAACCCCCATGGGTCGGATCAGTCTCCGCGGAAGTCGTGGTCTTTCCGCAGCATCTCGTTCAGCGAGCGGGAGGCCTGTCGGAGTTCGTCGGGTGTCGGTCGCCCTGCCATGTACCAGCCGTTCCAGATGCGGTGGATCGTCAGGTCGGGGAGCAAGGCAAAGGTGAAGGGCACTGGGAGCGGTCCGTGTCGACTGTCCGTCGACTCGCTGATGCCGAGCAGATCAGTGACAGCGCGGTCTTCGTCGCTGAGAAACGGAAATGGCGCCCCGAGCCCGTGTTTGAAGGCCTCGTTGACCCGCGGTGGATCGACGGAGATGGCGGCGATGTTCTGGTACGACACTCTGGTTGATTCTGAGAACTGCACGAGTTCTCGCAGCTGAAGCTGTCACTTTGGTCACCACGGGCCTCTGTAGAACGCGAGGAACAACGGCCGTCTGCCGGCGAGTTCCGAAAGCGTGGTGGAGTTCCCGTCATGATCCAGCACAGTGACGTCGGGGAAGGGGTCTCCGACGCTGAGATTGAGTGCCATGTGTTTCCTCCGTCGTCAGGCTGGACTCGACAGTACTCGTGGGTTGTTTCCGCACCAGCTCCGGATATTTCGAGAAGTGGCGGCGCTAGCGTGAAGGCAGATGACCGCCACCATGGGGTCGAAACCTACGACCTTGTCGCGACTGCTGATCACGAAGCGACAGGTCAGCTGCCGAGAGAACCAGGCTGAGGGCTAACGTCAAGCAGTGGCTCGCGGACGACGAACCGACTCGCCGTCGGTCTTCTACGGATGGTTCGTCGTTGCGGCCATCTTCGTCGTGCTGACAGTCACTGCCGGCCTCGGTTTCTACAACGCTTCGGTCATCCTGCGGCAGTCGAAAGAAGAGCTCGAAGCGTCGGTTAGCGCAGTGTCGGGCGCAACCGCCGTGTTCTTCGGTGTCAGCGGCCTTGTCGGGTTTCTTCTGTCACGGATGATGGAGCGAGTAGATCTGCGCCGTTTCTACTACGCAGGCGCCGTGCTCGGTGCTGGAGCCTTGCTTGGGCTTCGGTGGGTCGACAGCGTCGTCGAGCTGTATGCATTTTTTGTTCTGTTCGGTGTCGCGTTCGCAACAGCCGGGCTGGTTCCTTCGACCACCATCGTCGCCAGGTGGTTCGACAAACGACGATCGATTGCATTGTCGGTTGCTTCGACCGGGCTCTCGTTCGGCGGGATCGTGCTCACACCTGCAACGGCCCGATTCATCGAGGCCCGGTCGCTGGCTGAAGCTGGGCCGTGGCTCGCCGTCGTCTGGTTCGTCGGGATAGCCCCGATCTCGGCTGTCCTGATCCGATCGTGGCCTTCGGACAAGGGTCTCGAACCAGACGGGGCACCGCGTCGGTTGACTCCTGTGGCTGTGCAGGGGGCAACGTTCGCGCAAGCGCGAAGAACGCGCTTCTTCGTGTTGATCAGCGCGACCTATGCGATGGTGTTCCTCGCTCAGGTGGGGGGTATCGCCCAGCTGTACAACCTCGTCAGCGAACGCGTCGACAGCTCAGTGGCAGCGACTGCTCTCTCGGTCATGGCGCTCTCCAGCGTCATCGGTCGACTCGCCGGCGGTTTGCTCGTATCCGTGGTTTCGACCCGGTCGATGACGATCGGGCTGACGGTCGTTCAAGCAGTGGCCTTGACGCTGCTCGCTCGCGCCGACGGTTCGATGTCGATCTACATTGTGACGGCTGTGTTCGGTCTGAGCATCGGCAACCTCCTCATGCTGCAGCCTCTACTGCTCGTAGAAACGTTCGGAGTGAAGGAGTATTCGCGCATCTACTCCTTCTGTCAGCTGTTCGGCACTATCGGTGTTGCCGGCGGCCCGTTCCTCATTGGCGCGTTGAGAGACATCTACGACTATGAAATTGCTCTCTACTTCGCCGCCAGCGCGAACTTGGTCGCCATCGCGACCTTGCTGCTCGCTGGTCCGACCCAAGCTGGACGTGCCACCTGGGACCCGGCTGCAACAGCGCAGTAGTAGGGCTACTTTCTCGGACATGCCTGGGATGCAAGCGTCGTGACAGTAGGACCGAGCGCGGAACCGTCCTGGGTCGCTCCGACTCATCAAGCGCTTCGTCAGTCAGGTATCGGGATCATCGGCTACGTGCCGGACGCCGGGCTCAGTCACCTCATCGTCCGGCTCGATGAGGACCCGTCGGTCCAAACTGTCCGGTTGACGACCGAGCAGGAAGGTGTCGCGCTTGCGACCGGCGCGTGGCTCGGGGGTAGCCGAGCGGCACTGTTGATGCAGTCCAGCGGTGTCGGCAACTGCACGAACATGCTGGGGCTGCTGAACACATGTGAGATTCCAGCGGTCATGGTCGTGACCATGCGTGGCCAGGCCGGTGAGTCGAATCCATGGCAACGACCAATGGGCGAAGCCGCAGGGCGGAGCCTCGACCTGATGGGTGTCGACGTTCACTCGGCCGCGTCGGTCGACGAGGTCGGTGCGCTCGTGACCCGGGCCTGCGTCGACACGTTCGACGAAGGTGGCCGTGCTGCTGCGGTCTTGATTGAACAACGCGTCATCGGAGTGAAATTGTTCATGGGCGACTCGGGCAAGTCGGAGGGCGAGCGGTGACCGGCAATCTCGACCGGCGTGACGTCACTGCCAAACTGCTCAATGACAGAGACGACCTCCTCGTGGTGGCCGGGCTGGGAGCCCCGTGTTGGGATGTCGCGGCTGCGGGCGACCATGACCTCAACTTCGGATTGTGGGGTGCCATGGGAGGGGCAGCGATGATCGGCCTCGGTCTCGCGCTCGCTCGACCCGACCGGCGGGTGTTGGTGATCACCGGTGACGGGGAGCAACTGATGGGGCTCGGCTCGCTGTCGACCATCGGGTCCGCATCGCCGACCAACCTCGCCATCGCGGTGCTCGACAACGAATGCTATGGCGAGACAGGCATGCAGCCGACAGCGACGGGTTTGGGAACCGATCTGGCCGCGGTTGCTGCTGCGTGCGGTTTCGTAGCGACAGCTCAGGCTGATCGGCCAGAGGAGGTGGAGGCGACTGTCGCCCTGTGTAGAGCGGCGGTTGGTCCGGTGTTCGCAGTGTTCAAGATCAGTGACGATGTGCCGCCCCAGGTGGTTCCCCCACGCCAAGGCCCACTGTTGGTCAGCCGGTTCCGATCCGCGCTCGGCATCCAGGGCTGAAGCTCGCTGCTTCTTTCTCGACACCGGTTGGAGCCGGTTCGCCGAATCCGGTACTTCTGTGGTCGCCCCATTGTCGCCACCCAGCGCCGAAATCGAGAACGACATTCCGACGATTCCCATGAGCCGATGTCAACTGTGAGCGACGGTCGCTGATCCGTGCTGTAGTTGGTGGTTTCAGCCAACCTGCCCGGTGTTCCAAGAGGGAGAAATCCATGAGTACAGACGTCGTCGATCCTGACTTTGCTGGGCTCCGATTCCGCTGCATCGGGCCTGTCCGTGGTGGAAGGGTTCTTGCTGTCGCGGGACATCCGACCGACAAGATGACCTTCTACTTCGGCGCGTGCGCCGGTGGAATCTGGAGAACCTTAGATGGGGGAGCGTTCTGGGAGAACATCTCCGATGGCTTTCTGGACTCGGCTTCGGTCGGCGCGCTGACAGTGTCAGATGCCGATCCGAACGTCATCTATGCCGGGATGGGAGAGTCGACAATCCGTCTCGATGTCTCTTATGGCGACGGGGTCTACAAGTCGACCGACGGAGGCAAGTCGTGGCAGCACATGGGCCTGGCCGACACGCACCACATCAGCGAGATCCGGGTGCACCCGAAAGATCCCGACCTGGTGTACGTCGCCGCCTTCGGCCATGCGTTCGGCCCCAACAGTGAGCGCGGGGTGTACCGCTCAGTCGACGGGGGTAATGCGTGGGAACTTGTCCTGCACAAAAGTGACAAGGCCGGCGCCGCCGACCTGGCGATGGACCCGACCAACCCGCGCATCCTCTTCGCCAGCATCTACGAATGCCAGAGGTCGTTCTGGAACCTCGTCAGTGGCGGCGACGACTCGGGTCTCTGGCGCTCGAAGGACGGGGGTGACACCTGGAGTGACATCACTCGCAATCCCGGATTGCCGAAGGGGATGGTGGGAAAGATCGGCGTCGCAGTTTCGCCGGCCAACCCGAACAGGGTGTGGGCGATCATCGAGAACGGCGATGGTGTGCTGTACCGATCCGACGACGGCGGCGACACGTGGGCCAAAGTCTCTGACGATCTTCAGCTGATTCAGCGGCCTTGGTACTACTGCCACATCTTCGCCGACCCTCAGGACCCCGACACCGTCTACATCAACAATCTCAAGATGTGGAAGTCAAGCGATGGAGGATCGAGTTTCGAGGAGATCCCGACCCCGCATGGTGACAACCATGACCTGTGGATCGACCCGGACGAACCACAGCGAATGATCCAGAGCAATGATGGCGGAGCCAACGTTTCGTTCAACGGCGGTGCAAGCTGGTCGTCGATCTACAACCAGAAAACGGCGCAGTTCTACCACGTGGTCGCTGACAACCATCACCCGTATCACGTACTCGGAACGCAGCAGGACAACACCAGCATCGCGGTGCCAAGTGCCAGCGAGGATCATGTCATCGGCTTCGGTCACTGTTATCCGGCCGGCACAGGGGAGAGCGGCTACATCGCCTCAAATCCTGAGGACCCCGACATCGTGTTTGTCGGGGCAATCGGCAGTTCACCCGGCGGTGGCAACGCGTTGCAGCGCTACGACCATCGGACCAAGCAGGTTCAGCTCGTCACCGTGTGGCCCGAGATCAATTTCGGGGCAGGCGCGGAGGACATGAAGTACCGGTTCGCGTGGACCTACCCGATCATGTTCTCGCCGCACGATGTCGGAACGATCTATGCCGCCGGCAATCACGTGTTCAAGACCTCCGACGAGGGCCATAGCTGGGAGATCATCAGCCCCGATCTCAGCAAGGCGGAGGCCGACAAGTTGATTGTTCCTGGCGGACCGTTGACGCCGGACACGTCGGGTGCCGAGACGTACGCCACGGTGTTCGCGCTCGCAGAATCGCCGTGGGATGCCGGGGTGCTGTGGGCTGGAACCGATGACGGCCTTGTTCACTTCACCTCCGACGGTGGTGCGGAGTGGACCGATATCACACCTCAGGACTTCGCCGACAGCACCTGCGTCACCATGATCGAGGCTTCCGTCCACGATGCCGACACGGTTTTCATGGCTGCGACCCGTTACAAGGTCGACGACTACGCGCCCTATCTCTACAAGAGTTCCGACAGAGGTACGACCTGGCAGCGGCTCGACTTTCCACCTGAGCAGATCACGCGGTGCGTCCGCGAAGATCCGAAGCGAGCCGGGCTCCTGTTCGTGGGCACCGAGACAGGGATCTTCGTGTCGTTCGACGCGGGTGACACCTGGCAGCGGCTTCAAGGAGGGGGAGACCAGAACCACCGCCTGCCCGTCGTCCCCGTGTATGACATGGTCATCAAAGGTGACGATCTCGTTGTCGGGACGCACGGTCGGTCGTTTTGGATCCTCGATGACATCAGCGCGTTGCGAAACCACGGATCCGGCTCGGTTCTCGTTCCTCCATCGAAGACGATGCGCCGCTGGCAGACATGGATGGGCAACACCTACAGCGGCCCAGGAAAGCGTCGGGTCGGCTTCGGGGCACCTGTCACGAACTATGAGAGCCTCGACGAGTTCGGTGAGATGCACCGTCATGTACTCGACGGTGGCGAAAATCCGCCGAATGGAGCGGTTCTGTACTACCGGCTCGATGGAGCCGTCGATCCAGCGTCGGTCACTCTGACTTTTCGCTCGAGCGACGGTGAGGAACTGCGTTCGTTCTGTGGCAAGCCAATCGACCACGAACCAGACGATGACATCGCACCGGAACGGTTCTTGAGCACCGAGCGGGGCCTCAATCGTTTCGTGTGGGACCTGCGAGTGGCCGACTGTGTCAAGCCCGACAACGACGCCGCTATGAAGAAGGAGCGGACAGGTCCGCGAGTCGCTCCGGGCACCTACCACGTCGAGCTTGCGATCGGCGGGCAAGCTCACACCGCGTCATTCGATGTGGTGGCCGAACCGGGAGTGCCGGCTTCTGATGCCGATCTCGTGGCGCAGTACGACTTGCTGCAGAACATAAACCGGGTTCTTGGTGAGATCCACAGCCACGTGAACGATGCGCTGATCGTTGTCGACCAGCTCGACGTCCTCGAGCGAAGTCTGTCGAAGGGCCGTTCCGACACAAGCGAGCCAGATGATGTCGAGGTGGAGGCGGCGCGACTGAAGAGTGACATCAGCGGGGTATTGGGCCGTCTTGTCGACGTGAATTCCCATACGGGGGCGCGTCTGAGACACCCGGTGACGATCAACGGGAAGCTTCTCGCGCTGACTTCGGTCGTGGCCAGTGCCGACGCAGCTCCAACTGTTCAGTCGGTTGAGGCTTTCGATGACTTCGCGGGAAGGGCGCAGTCAGCCTTGACCGAGCTGGCGCGGCTGATCGCTGATGACGTGGCAAATCTGAACGAACGAATCCGAGGCGCGGAGCTGCCGGGCGTACTCACCTGACGAAGTGGTCAATCTCGGTTTCATCGTCCGTCGATGCCGTCACCGGACATTGAGCCATGACGCAGGCTCGATCTCCCTCGGCTTCTCTGATGATGACACCGTTGGAATGAATGGCGTCGGGCAGGACGCATTCGGGCCAGCGTCGATGGATGACCAACTCGTGAACGGCCCTGGCCCGGGAACCGCCGGGGCTGGGGAGGCGTTCATACCGGCACGGGCAACTCGTCCGTAGGATTGCAGCGAGGAGCTTGCGATGGCTGCACACGTACTCGTGGTCGACGACGAACAGACTGTTCGTTCCGTCGTGTCCGACTATCTCCGCCGCGATGGCATCCGAGTCACCGAGGTCGACAACGGCCGCCGCGCTCTCGAAGCCGTCGCCAACGACCGTCCTGACGTCGTGGTACTCGACGTGATGCTTCCAGAGGTCAACGGCTTCGAAGTTCTGGCCGAGATCAGATCGAACCAGGACCTCCCGGTGATCATGCTGACCGCCAGGACCTCAGAGACCGACCGAGTTGCCGGACTCGATCTTGGCGCGGACGACTATGTCGTGAAACCGTTCTCGCCTCGCGAGCTCGCGGCTCGAGTTCGCTCGGTTCTCCGGCGGTCGGGGGTCGGCACCGCTGGTGAAGTTCTCGAGGTTGGTCGTTTTTGTGTCGACGAACCAGCCAGAGAGCTTTCTGTCGGTGGGAACGTGGTCGACACGACACCGCGCGAGTTCGAGTTGTTCGCCTACATGGCGAAGAACAGCGGCCGTGCGTTCTCAAGGTCGGAACTTCTTCGGGCCGTGTGGAAGTCCAGTGCCGAGTGGCAGGACCCATCAACGGTGACCGTTCACGTTCGGCGTCTGCGCCGAAAGATCGAGCACGACCCCGAGAATCCAGACCATCTCTCCACCGTGTGGGGCGTCGGATACAGATTCGACCCATGACCGCACGGATCAAACGTCTGGCCAGCAATCTGCGTCCCACCGGCGTGCGTCGACTCGTACTCGCGGGCGCCGTCGCGGCAACGGCCACTGCGCTTGCCTCGGTGTTCATCGCCGCAGAGGCGATGTACCTGTCAGGGAACGAGCGCAATTTCATGCTCGTCGTCATTGCAGCGGCGTTCGTACTCGCGGTCGTCGTGGCGAACTTGGTCAGCCGACCTCTCGTCGAGGACCTCGACCGACTGGCCGGTGCTGCTCGCCGCGTTGCCGACGGCGATCTCGGCGCCCGGGCTGGTGTGAGTCGTTTGGATGAGGTCGGCTCGACAGCTGACTCGTTCGATCACATGGTGGCGCGCCTCGAGCTCACCGAGCTTCGCAGGACAGCCGAAGAATCAGAGCGACGCCTGTTGATCGCGTCGGTAGGGCACGACCTACGCACGCCTCTCGCGGCAATCCGTGCCGCTGTCGAGGCCATCGAGGACGGTGTCGCCACCGATCAGGCCAGGTATCTTCGCGCCGTTCGTACCGAGGTCGATCACCTGACTCGACTCGTTGACGACTTGTTCCTCCTCGCCCAGATCGACGCCGGCCGATTCGAGGCAGGTCGTGATCACGTCGACCTGGCCGAACTCGTCGACGAAGCAGCAGAGGCCCTTCTGCCGACTGCCGCGAGCGCGGCCGTCGGTCTGGAGGTCACCGCCTCGGGCCGAGCGGTTGTCAGGGGAACGGCCCACGATCTCGGCCGCGTTGTCAGGAACCTCATCGACAACGCGATTCGTCACGCACCAGCCGGCGGGTCCGTCGAACTGATCGTTGAGTCCGGCGACGACGGCGTCACGATCACGGTGATCGACGACGGTCCAGGTTTCGAACCGGGCTTTGTCGAAAGAGCACTCGAACCGTTCTCACGAGCAGACGACAGTCGTAACCGATCGCTTGGCGGGGCAGGACTCGGGCTGGCCATTGCCAGAGGCGTCGTCGAAGCCCATGGGGGAATGGTCGCCATAGCCGACGGCCCAGGTGGTCGCGTCTCGATCCGCATTCCCAACGATTGAAGGAGTAAGTCGGCGCGCCGGCTCGCTACACTCGGCCACCTCTGCGGCGGTAGTTCAATGGTAGAACATGAGGTTTCCAACCTCATTACCGGGGTTCGATTCCCCGTCGCCGCTCCACACGTACCGTCTGTGTCCGGGTCAGCGGATCTTCCTCGGACCGGCGAAGGTCTGGCCGACGAATTGGGCTCAGGCGGCGCGGCGGCGGCGTGAGGCGAGAACGAGTAGGCCGCCTACACCTATGAGACTCAAGCCGACGGCGCTGGCGTATTCTTCACCGCCGCCCGTGGCCGCGAGTTCTTCGGGCTCTTCCTCTTCGGCTGCGATCTCGGACACGAAGGTCAAGCGAACATACGAGATGGCATCGTCGATCTCCTCTTCGCTCAGGTCTCCACCCAAAGCCGGCATGTTGCGGAGTCCGTCGGTCACCGACGTGATGTGTACGTTTCGATCCGGTTGCTGCACCGCGATGTCGGTGAGGGGACGGCCGAAGTTGGTCCCGGCGCCGTCAGCGCCGTGGCAACGAGCGCAGTTGGCTTCGAAGACGACCTTGCCTTCTTCGACCCTGTCGGGATTGTCCTCGGCTGTCTGCGCCTGGACTGTTCCGAACGACAGCAGCGCCGCTGTCATAACTCCAATAGACACGCACCAACGGAAGGAAGTTCGCTTCATAATTCTGCCCCCAGCAGATTGTTCCCGGACACAGGATATGCCGCAGTGCGTGGATGTTTCCAATCAGCATTGGAGGGTCCGAACACTTTGAGCGACTGGGAGCAGGTTGATATCCGAATTGCTCCGTAAGGGTGAATGTTGACCGCCCGGAGTCCCACCGGTTCCTCAGATATGGACTCATCGAATTCGGCAATTGCGGCACATGCAGAGTCGACATCGTCCGTTCGGGGTTCGTGCCGGACGGTGGAGGGCGTCTTTGTTTTCGCGCCGCTACACTGCCGCGCTTGTGAACCCTCCCTCAGTGAAATCGACCGTCGAGGAACTCGACGACAACAAGGTCAAGCTCAGCGTCGAGGTCGACGAAGCGACCTTCGAGGTCGCCCTCGACGAAGCCTTCAAGAAGATCTCGAAAGAAGTCAGGATCCCCGGATTCCGGCAGGGCAAGGTGCCTCGGCGGGTCCTGGAGGCAAATATCGGTACTGATTACGCCAGAGCCGAGGCCATCCAGACGGCGATGGGCGATTACTACGGCGCTGCGTTGCGAGACCACCAGGTCGACGCCATCGCCCAACCGGAGATCGACCTGACCGGCGGAGAAAGCGAAGGACCCATAACCTTCGACGCGGTCGTCGAAACCCGCCCCCTGTACGAGGTGTCCGGCTACACCGACATCGAAGTGAAGATCCCGAACCCGGTGCCTGGTGATGAGCTCATTCACGAGCAGATCAACATGATCCGCGGCCGGTCGGCTGAACTTGTCGATGTCCAACGAGCCGCCACCTCCGGGGACACCGTCACCATCGACATCGTCGGTCAGGTCGATGGAGAGCCTCTGCCAGGTCTCACCGCACAGGACTACTCCTATGAGGTCGGTAGCGGGGGCGTTGGTCCCGAACTCGACGAACAACTCGAAGGTGCCAACGCCGGTGACGAACTCGAATTCACCGCTGAGCACCCGGTCGACGAGGACACCAGCATCAACTTTGCTGTCAGCGTTCATGCCGTGAAGGAGAAGGAGCTCCCCGAGCTCACCGACGAATGGGTCGATGAGAACACCGAGTACGAATCGGTCGACGGCATGCGAAGCCAACTGACGAACCGGATGACTGACTCATTCAGGGACCGTGCCAGCCAGGCTTTGCGTGAGGCAGCCGCGGCCGCGGTTGGCGAACTCGTCGAAGCCGACATACCCGAATCCCTGGTGTCGGCAGAGATGAACGACCAGATTCAGAACTTGGCGTACAGCCTTCAGGCACAGGGTCTCTCGATGGACCAGTGGCTGGCGTTCAATGGCAAGTCGCAAGAGGAATTCGCGGGTGACCTCGAGGCCGGTTCGAAGACTTCGGCGAAAGTCGATCTCGCGTTGCGGGCCATCGCTGTTGCCGAGGGCCTGGCCCCGGCCGACGACGACATCGAAGAGGAACTCGACCGCATCGCAGATCAGCTGAACGAGACGGTCGAGGAGATTCGCGATCGGCTCGAGCACAACGACGGCCTGATGTCATTGCGCGCCGATCTGTCGAAGCGAGCCGCCCTTGAGTGGATGGTCGAGCGCGTCGCTATCGTCGATGAGGAAACCGGGGATCCGATCGACAGAGCGGCTCTCGAGAAACCACAGAGCGAGATTGAATTCGTTACAGCAGTGCCGACCGGTACAACTGATGACCCAGAAGCCGTCGATGACGGTGGTGAGGCCGAGGAGAGCGACGAGTGAGCCTTGTAGACGAGAAGATCTTGAACTACTACCACGTTCCGAGCGTGATCGAGCAGACGAACCGCGGTGAACGGTCATACGACCTGTACTCGAAGCTGCTGAAGGAGAACATCATCTTCCTCGGCACACCCATCGACGATGGAGTGGCGAACGTGATCTGCGCTCAGCTTCTCCACCTCGAGTCCGAGAACCCGGACCGCGACATCAACATCTACATCAACAGCCCCGGGGGCGACATCACCGGGCTGTTCGCGATCTACGACACAATGCAGTACATCAAGAACGACATCGCCACGATGTGCCTCGGCCAAGCCGCGTCAGCTGCGGCTGTCTTGCTTGCTGCTGGTACGTCGGGGAAGCGACTTGCGTTGCCCCATGCTCGCGTGTTGCTGCATCAGCCATACGGGCAGGCCATGGGCCAAGCGACCGACATCGAACTCGTTGCCAAAGAGATCGAACGAATGCGAACGCTTCTCGAAGCGATCCTGGCCACGCACACAGGCCAGACCACTGAGACACTCAACGTCGACATGGACAGGGACTTCGTTCTGACCGCGGCCGAGGCCAAGGAGTACGGCGTCATCGATGAGGTCATCGAGAGCCGTGACTCCGTCGAAGACGGCCCGATCCGGGCGGCGTGAGTCCTCAGCGGAACCATCCCACAGGCTGACTCGGAACGCGACATACTGAACCGTCTGGGCAGAGGGAAGTAGGTAGAGCAGCGTGGCGAAGTTCGGTGAAGGCGGAGAGCTCCTCAAGTGCTCCTTCTGCGGCAAATCACAGAAGCAGGTCAAGAAGCTCATTGCGGGCCCTGGCGTGTACATCTGCGACGAGTGCATTGATCTGTGCAACGAGATCATCGAAGAGGAGCTCGCCGAGACCAGCGAGGTCTCATTCGACGAGCTCCCGAAGCCACGCGAAATCTTCTCGTTCCTGAACGAGTTCATCGTCGGCCAGGAGCACGCCAAGAAGGTGCTGTCGGTAGCGGTCTACAACCACTACAAGCGGGTGAAGTTCGGCAATCAGATCGGTGACGACATCGAGCTCGCCAAGTCGAACATCATGCTCATCGGCCCGACCGGTTGCGGAAAGACCTACCTGGCCCAGACGTTGGCCCGCATGCTCAACGTGCCCTTCGCCATCGCTGACGCCACCGCGTTGACCGAGGCGGGCTACGTCGGCGAGGACGTCGAGAACATCCTTCTGAAGCTCATCCAGGCTGCCGACTACGACACCAAAAAGGCCGAGATGGGCATCATCTACATCGACGAGATCGACAAGGTGGCCCGCAAGTCGGAGAACCCGTCGATCACGCGTGACGTCTCAGGTGAGGGTGTGCAGCAGGCGCTGTTGAAGATCCTCGAGGGAACCACTGCTTCGGTTCCGCCACAAGGTGGGCGTAAGCATCCCCATCAGGAGTTCATCCAGATCGACACCACCAACGTGTTGTTCATCTGCGGTGGCGCCTTCGATGGGCTCGACAAGATCATCAGTAATCGTGTCGGTCGCAAGGCCATCGGTTTCGGTGCCGATATCAAGTCGGCGAACAACTCGCTCTCGGAGATGCTGCCTCAAGCGCTGCCGGAAGATCTGCTGAAGTTTGGTCTCATTCCGGAGTTCATCGGACGACTTCCTGTCACTGGCATCGTCAACGAACTCGACAAGGAAGCTCTGGTGGAGATCCTCGTCGAGCCGCGCAACGCCTTGATCAAGCAGTACAAGAAGATCTTCGAACTCGAAGACGTCGAACTCGAGTTCGCCGACGATGCACTCGACGCTGTTGCCGAACAAGGCATGCTCAGAGGTACTGGCGCTCGCGGTCTACGCGCCATCCTCGAGGAGGTGCTGCTCGGCATCATGTACGAGTTGCCAGGTCGCGACGACGTCGAGAAGGTCATCGTCGATCGCGAGGTCGTGCTCGACAAGGTGAATCCGACGCTGGTTCCTCGTCGGGCTCCGGAGGCCGGCCGGCCTCGTCGCGCCGCGTCCTGACCACCTCGCTTCGACTGGGTCTCTATGAACTACGCAGAGGCGCTGACCTACCTAGAACAGCACTACACGTTCGATCCAGCCGACCGAACCACGGCGCCGAGTCTGGCTCGCATGGAGGATCTCGTCGCGGTGATGGCCGACCCTCATCTCGGGATCCCAACCATCCACGTGACCGGGACGAACGGGAAGGGCTCGACGAGTCGGATTGCGATCGACCTCCTCGCGGCGCACAACCTCCATGTCGGGGGCTACTCGTCACCGCACCTCGAACGGGTGAACGAACGGATCACGTCGAATGGTGAGCCGCTGACCGACGAAGAGTTCGCGGCAGCGATCGAGTTGGTTGCCACCGTCGAACCGCTGCTCGAGGACAAGTGGGGCTCGACGGTCACCTATTTCGAGGTCACATCGGCAGCCGCGCTGGGATGGCATGCCGAGACCGCGTGCGACGCACGAGTCATCGAGGTCGGCCTTGGCGGTACGTGGGACGCCACGAACGTGCTCGACGCCGACGTTGCAGTGGTCACGAACGTTGCTCTGGATCACGTCGAGACGCTTGGGCCGACACGTTCAGACATCGCTCGTGAGAAGGCAGGCATCATCTCGCCCTCATCGACCGTGATCGTCGGCGAGGAAGACCCTCAACTCCTCCCGATCTTCCAGGCCAGAGAGAACGCAGGGCTCTGGTCGGTCGGGAACGAGTTCGAGCTGATCGAGAACCGTCTGGCTGTTGGTGGCAGGTCCATCGACGTGCGAACACCTTTCGGCGAGTACAGAGACGTGTTCGTGTCGCTGAACGGAGCCCATCAGGGCCGTAACGCGCTTCTCGCGCTCGCTGCTGTCGAGTCGTTCTTCGGGCGTGCGCTCGACCCTGATCTGGTGGCTGAGGTCTTGGCGAATGTCAGCATGGCTGCCCGATTCGAGGTCGTCGGCCACCGTCCTCTGACGATCATCGACGGTGCCCACAATCCCGATGGCGCTACTGCGGCGACCGAGACCTTGTACTCCGACTTCTCTACCGAAGAACTCCCGGTGTTGGTTGCCGGCTTCAACGTCCCTCGCGATCCACATGAGATGCTGCTCGCGCTCGGGGCCGACAGAGCCAAGGCGGTTGTCGCGACGTCGGCTGACTGGTCGAAGGCTCTTCCGGCCGACGAGGTGTCTTCTGCAGCGAGCGAGATGTGCGACAACGTCGTCTGGGCTCCCGACATCGGTGAAGCGGTCGACGCGGCGCAGCGGATCGCAGGCGAGCAAGGAACGGTATTCATCGCCGGGTCCCTCTTCGTGGCAGGGGAAGCCAGGCGTCACCTCGTGGGTTGAGATGCACTTTTTGATGGACCACTAGCCACCGCTCTTCGTGGTTGGAGGCCTCTCTGCGTCGAGCTGACTCGGGCTTGACCCGACTTTACGTGTCATTTATGTGACACTATGGTGACTGTTTCATGTAACGGCCGGTGCTTGGCCATGTTCTGCGCTCTCGTCGGCCAACACTCATGCAGACGACTCAAACCACGCTGACCCTTGCGTCGTCATCGCACCTCAACACGGAGAATTCATGCCCCAGCAGACGTACATCATGTGCAAGCCGGACGCGGTCCGCAGAGGCCTCGTTGGCGAGATCATCTCGCGTTTCGAACGCAAGGGTCTCTCCATCGTGCGAGCTGAACTGCGCACGATCGATCGCGACACGGCGAGCCGTCACTACGCGGAACACGAGGGCAAGGGGTTCTTCGAGGATCTTCTCGCTTTCATCACGAGCGGACCATCGATGTTGATGGTGATCGAGGGCCCAGACGACGCAGGTGACGATGTATTCGCCATCTGCCGCACACTCATGGGTTCCACCAACCCAGCAACCGCGGCGCCGGGAACGATCAGGGGCGACTATGGCACCCTGGTGACCGAGAATCTCGTGCACGGCTCCGATTCCACAGAATCATCCGCACGCGAGATCGCAATCTTCTTTGGCTGACACACTGAAGGGGGCTGTGGCCCCTCAGGCCCCATCTGTCCCTGAGTTCTGGAGCACCTCATGGATCACTCACAATCATCTGATGACCTTTCCTTGAGGGGATCGTCGGCGTCGCCTAAGCTTGACGGCATCAGCGCGTCGCGGAGGCCCCGCATGTCCGAGTCGATGTTCACAGGGTTCGTTGGCCGCGATATGGCCGTCGACCTCGGTACGGCGAACACCCTTGTATACGTCCGAGGTCGTGGCATCGTCCTGAACGAACCGTCTGTGGTCGCCGTCAACGTCAATGACGGTCGCCCGCTCGCTGTCGGTTTCGAAGCCAAGAAGATGATCGGGCGCACGCCAGGGCATATCCAAGCCATTCGACCGCTGAAGGACGGCGTCATCGCCGACTTCGACATCTGCGAGAAGATGCTGCGCTACTTCATTCAGCGTGTCCACAACCGCCGTTGGGCCAAGCCACGCATGGTCATCTGCGTGCCATCTGGCATCACCGGCGTCGAGCAACGTGCTGTGCAGGAGGCTGCCGAGTACGCAGGTGCTCGCAAACCTGCCTACATCATCGAGGAACCCATGGCAGCGGCAATCGGCGTCGGGCTTCCTGTCCAAGAGCCGACAGGAAACATGATCGTGGACATCGGTGGCGGCACCACAGAGGTTGCTGTCATTTCGCTCGGTGGCATCGTGGCCAGCCAGTCAGCACGTATCGGCGGCGACGAACTCGACGACGCGATCATCCAGTACGTGAAGAAGGAGTATTCGCTTGCCCTTGGTGAGCGCACCGCTGAGGAGATCAAGATTCAGATCGGAAGCGCCCTGGAACATGACGACGAGGTCTATGCCGAGATCCGGGGCCGAGATCTCATCACCGGTCTGCCGAAGACCATCGTGGTGGGCAGCAACGAGATTGCTGAGGCCCTCGAAGAACCTGTTGCGTCCATCGTCGACGCCGTAAAGGTCACTCTCGATGCCACGCCGCCTGAGCTGGCGGCCGACATCATGGAACAAGGCGTCGTGCTCGCCGGTGGTGGAGCGTTGTTGAAGGGTCTCGACGCTCGACTCAGCCTCGAAACGGGTATGCCGGTCATCATCGCCGACGATCCGCTGAACGCTGTGGTCCGTGGATCAGGCCAGTCGCTCGAGGAGTTCGAAGCGCTGCGTGGGGTGCTCTTCTCGTCGTCGCACGAGCGCTGAGCTGACCGAGGGCCGCTACCGGTCTCGTGCTTCCCGCCACCCCAGAACCCCGTCGAAGAGAGGGCGCACGGTCGCGTGTTCGACTCGCCCTACTGGTGTTCACCGCTCTCGCGCTGATCACTCTCGACTTTCGCGGCTCGACGGGAATCTTCGGTTCGGCTCGTGACACGACGCTGAACGTTCTCGGACCTGTCAGGTCGGTCGCCGACTGGGTCATGTCGCCGTTTCGCGATGCGTGGAACGGCATCACCGGGTTCGACGAACTCGAGGCCGAGAACGCACGTTTGAGGCTCGAACTCGAGTCGGCGGACAACTCGAATCTCGAGGTCGCCGACCTCCGCAGGATCGTGCTGGAGTTCGAGTTGCTCGAAGATCTACGAACCAGTGCGAGCCTCTCGGAGCGCGTCGTGGCGCGCGTGATCGACGAGCCGCTGTCGAACTTCGAACGTACGATCGAACTGAACAAGGGTTCGAACGATGGCATCGAGGTAGGGATGCCGGTCGAAGCCGGCAGGGGCCTCGTCGGGCGAGTGGTTCAGGTCGTCAGGAATCGATCTCGAGTCGAGCTGATCACAGACGCGTCCTTTGGTGTCGCTGTCCGGCTCGTCCGGTCCGGCGACATCGGCGTTGCCAGGGGCAATGGCGACGAGGCACTCCTGACGATCGAGTTCGTCAAGGTGGACACGGTCGTCATTCCCGGCGAGAGCGTTGTCACGTCCGGCCTCGAAGGTTCACTGTTCCCCGGCGGAATACTGGTCGGAACCGTCGTTTCCGCCCGCCCCGATCCGGTGACCGGATTCCAAGAGGTCGATGTCGCCCCGGTCGTCGATTCCGATCGACTCAGCCTGGTGCAGGTTGTGCTGTTCACGCCGCCGATCATCGACAACCGACCCGTGACGACAACCACGACCTCGACCACTGCTCCGCCTGAATCCGAGACGACCATCCCGGTGTCGACCACCCCGGTGACGGCACCGACGCGAACCACCGTGACCCAGGTCTTCCCGACCTCGACAACTACGGCTGCACCGCTGTCATCGACGACAGAGGGAGCGAGTCCGTCACCAACCGGACCGCCTCCCACGGTGTTGGCGGCGCGAGCCGCGGGCACATTTGCCTCTGCGTCAGGGATCATTGCCTCGATGCACGCTTCGACCACGCCAACACTGGTTGTCGAGTGATCCCCCGATCGCTCAGGCTGGCTGTGCTCCTCGTCGGTGCGCTCGTGGTGCAGACGGCAGTGCTTCCACAGGTGACGTATCGGGGAAGAGTCCTCGATATCATGTTGCTCGTCGCGGTGTGCGCCGGGCTCGTCGGCGGACCCGACAGGGGGGCGGTCATCGGGTTCCTTGCCGGCGCCGGCACCGACCTCATTGTTCAGACGCCGTTCGGTATGTGGACCCTGGTCGGAGCAGTCGTTGGCTGGTGTGTGGGGTCGGTGTACGCCGGTTACATCGTCGGTGGTCGGCTCATGCGTCAGCTGGTGGTCGGCATAGCGCTCGCCAGTGGAACTGCAGGTTACGTCGTGCTTGGCCGTCTTATCGGTCAGTCGTTCCTAGGTGACGTGTCATTGCTCCCGATCGTCTCGACCGTCGTTATCGGTGGCATGATCCTTTCGCCGTTCGTGATGCGGGCAGTGGCATGGAGCATGAACCTCACCCAGATGCCATGGGATGACGGTCAATGAGCGAAGAGGCAAACATCGGCGTCAGAATGGCGTTCCTGGGTGTGGTGGTGATCGGCCTCTTCGCAGCACTCTTCGCCAGAATCTGGTTTCTACAGGTACTCGCCACCGAGGAGTTCAGGGTCCAGGCCGACACGAACCAGGTGCGTCTGGTCACGACCAGCCCGATCCGCGGCCGCATCCTCGATCGGAACGGCGTCATCCTCGCCGACAACGAGTACGTCGGGGTCCTCACCGTCGACCCGAACGAGTTCGCCGACGATGAACAGCGCGACTTCGTGTTGTCAGAGATCGAGCGACTCACCGGTGAGTCCCGCGACGATCTGTTGGTCCGCCTCGAAGATGCAGGGGCAGATCCGTTCGCGGCTCGCGTCGTCGTCGCAGGGCTCGACGAGCAGATGCTCGAGATCGTGACAGAACGAGCGTTGCCAGGTGTCACCGCCGAGGTGAGCGCCATCCGCATCTACCCGCAGGGCGCCACAGCTGCCCACATCGTCGGCTACGTCGGGGCTCAGCCAAAGGGTTGGGGCGCACGCCATCCCAACGATCGCTATCTGCCCAGCGACCCAGTCGGGCGTTCGGGCATCGAGGCGTTGTTCGAGCAACAGCTTCGAGGGCTTCCAGGGGCGCGAAAGATCGAGGTCGACAGAACCAACAGGATCGTGCGCGAACTGGGCGAGGATCCGTCGCTTGCTGGCCACGATGTGCACCTGACCATAGACCTCGAGCTTCAGGCCGCGGTCGAGTTCTTCCTCGACGAAGGACTCCGCGGGCGCAGAGGTGTGCAATCCGAGGACGACGACCGGTTCTTCTATCCGGCGTATGGTGGCTCGGCCATTGTGCTCGACATCCGCAACGGTGACGTCTTGGCGATGGCATCGAACCCCGGATTTGACCCGAACTGGTTCATCGAGGGCATCAGCCGTGAGCAATTCGACTCGACGTTCAATGATCCGCTGAGACCAGGGGCCCTGAACAATCGCGCGGTTCAGGGGCTGTATGCCCCAGGTTCGGTGTTCAAGCTGGTCACGTCGATAGCTGGGACGAGAGCAGGAGTCATCGGTGGCCGTACCCAATTCGAGGACGAAGGCTTCTTCGAAGTCCCCCGCGACTGCGGCAGCACGTGCCGGTTCCGCAACGCCGGAAACGCCGTCTACGGGAACATCGATCTGAGCCTTGCCATCACCCAGTCCTCCGACGCGTATTTCTACTCGATCGGCTATGACCTGTGGAACATTCCGGAACCTGATGAACGCCAGTGGGCGATCCAGGACGCGGCCAAGGATTTGGGCTTCGGCCAGCAGACTGGAGTTCAGCTCCCGTTCGAGAAGGCCGGTCGCGTTCCTGACGCGGAAATCAAGAGGAACCTGTTCGAAGCTCGACCTGATGTGTATCTGGCCGAGGAGAACTCGATCTTCTGGGTTCCAGGCGACAACATCAACCTCTCCGTGGGTCAGGGTTTCCTCACCGTGACGCCGCTCCAACTCGTCAATGCTTATGCGACGTGGGCGAATGGAGGCACGATGTTCCAGCCGAACATCGCTGATCGAATCGAGAGCCGCAGGGTCGGAACCGTCGGCGATGTCGTCTTGGAAATCGGTCCGAGGGTGGTGCGTCAGCTTGACTTCAGCGACGTGCCTCGCAGCGTCATCAACGAAGGCCTCGAGGGCGTGACCATCGCCAGAAACACCAGGTCAGGGCTTACCGAAGGAACAGCCTTCACGGCGTTCCGGGGTTGGGACAACCGCGGCTACGGTGTCGTAGGCAAGACGGGTACAGCCGAGGCCGATGGCATCAACCGGGCGCTCGGCCGCAAAAAGGAAGACACCGCCGTCTTCGTCGGATGGGCGCCGCGCGATGATCCTCGCTACGCCGTTGTCGTTGTTCTGGAGGAGGCCGGATTCGGCGGTGAGGCGGCAGCACCCGTCGCCAGAAACATCATTGACGCACTTCGGAAGCTCGAGCAGAACTGGGAGGATCCAGAGGATCTCCCTCTGGTACCAGTCGACCAGCCCGGCTCTTCGTGCCCGCAGATCCCGATCACGTTACTTCGTGACCCGACGTACATCTTCCGGGTCCCTGAAGGATGTCCGTACGGAATTCCGACGCCTGTCATCACCGCGACGACGGTCGACCCGGAGGCTGAAAACCAATGATGCCCCAGCGTTCGGTGCTCAACGATCGGTCTCGCCACAGGGCGACGCAGTCACCGTTGCGGCACATCGACTGGACGCTCCCCGCGCTCGCCATCGGCATCGCCGTTTTCGGTGGGTTCATGAACTACTCGTCGACATGGCGTCTGCTCGAGTTCAACGGTGACGATCCGTATTTCTTCGCTCGCCGGCAAGCGGTGTTCATCAGCGTCGGAATTTTTGCGATGGTCATCGCTGCCTCGGTTGATTATCGGATCGTGCGTGACTTCGCACCCCAGTTGTACCTCGCCATCCTCGTGGTCCTGGTTGCCGTGCTGTTCATCGGCAAGGAGGTGAATGGTGCCAAGGCATGGTTCCAGCTGCCCAGCTTCCAGCTGCAGCCTGCCGAGTTCGGAAAGCTGGTCGTCATCGTGACGCTGGCGTCGTTTGCCGCGAATCAGGGTGGACGGCTGGGGCTGAACGGGTTGCTCAACGCCATCGCCATCGTCGTCATCCCTATGGTGCTCATCTTCCGGCAACCCGACATCGGGACGATGCTCGTCTACGTCGCGATCATGATGGGCATGCTCCTGATCGCAGGGGCCAAGATTCGTCATATCACGGTGCTTTCGGTGCTCGGCATCATCATGATCGTCACGGTGTTCAACGCGGAGACGCTCTTCGGCACACCGTTGCTCGGCGAGAGTCAATCGGACCGCCTCGTGGCTTTTCTCGACCAAGACGCCGACCTGGGTGACACGGGCTACAACCTCGATCAGTCGCAGATTGCCCTCGGAGCCGGTGGGCTCACCGGGCGCGGTTGGCTCCAAGGTACGCAGACCAACCTTCAGCTCGTGCCAGAGCAGCAGACCGACTTCATCTTCACTGCTGCAGGCGAAGAGTTCGGTTTCATGTTCGGGTCGTTGCCGCTGATGAGCGCGTATCTGCTGCTCATGTGGCGAATTCTGCGCGCCGGTCAGCTGTCGCGGGACTTGTTCGGCACGCTCGTGTGCGCCGGGGTCCTGTCGATGCTGATGTACCAGATCTTCCAGAATCTGGGCATGACGATGGGCATCATGCCGATCACCGGCATCCCGCTCCCATTCATGAGTCACGGTGGCTCGTCGATCATCACCGCGTTCGTGGCGATCGGACTGGTGATCAACGTGAGATCCCACCGATTCTCGTCCTGAGATCAAAAACCTGTCCAGAAGTGATTATTTGGTGCCAAACGATGACGGGTTGATGTCGATGTTGACGGTACGATGAGATCTTCCTCTCTACGGCGATCTCCTCCCCATGACCCTCCGGTCCGCAACGGACGCATCACCAACCGACAGTCTCTGGTCTCGCATCGAGCCACTCCTCATGCGTGTACAGAAACCCGCCAGATACATCGGATGCGAACTCGGGTCTGCGACCCCTGAGCACAGCGCAGGCAAGATCTCCTGGTTCATCGCGTATCCGGACACCTATGAAGTCGGGTTGCCGAATCAGGGCATCCAAATCCTGTGCGAGATCCTCAACGAGCGGGAAGATGCTGTTGCCGAGCGCGGGTACGTGCCCTGGACAGACATGACTGCGCAGATGCGCTCGAACCGCGTTCCGCTGTTCTCGCTCGAGACGCATCGTGCTGCTGCCTCATTCGACATCATCGCTTTCAATCTTGCGGCAGAACTGGTGTACACCAACGTGCTCGAAGCCGTTGACCTCGCTGGTGTTCCGGTCCGCAACGAGGACCGTGACGAGACTCACCCCATCGTCATGGCCGGCGGTCACGCCGCCTACAACCCTGAGCCTCTCGCCGACTATGTCGATGTGTTCGTGATGGGCGACGGCGAGGAAGTCGTCGGCGACATCACCATGGCACTCCGTGGGTGGAAAGCTATTGGCAAGCCGCAGTACTCCCGTGAAGACGTGCTGCGGGACCTCTCCAAGATCCAGGGTGTCTACGTCCCTTCGATGTATGAGGTCACCTACGACGGCGTCGACATCATTGCGGTCGATCCGTGTCATGCCGACGTGCCAGAGATGGTGCTGAAGCGAACCGTTGCCGATCTCGGCGAGTGGCCGTACCCGAAGCAACAGCTGGTGCCATTGACCGAGGTGGTCCACGACCGGCTCAACGTCGAGGTCTTCAGAGGCTGCACACGCGGGTGCAGGTTCTGTCAGGCCGGCATGATCACTCGCCCTGTCAGGGAGCGACCTGTCGATCAGGTCAGGACCATGATCCAAGACGGTCTCATGCGGACCGGTTACGACGAGGTCAGCCTCACCTCGCTCTCGACCGCCGACTTCTCTGGTATCGACCAGGTCGTCGGCGATACCGTCGCCGATCCCTTGAACTGCGGCCAGGTCAGCATCTCGTTGCCGAGCCTTCGCGTCGACGCGTTCACTGTTGGTCTTGCTGCGCAAGTCTCCAACGCTCGTCGCAGCGGTCTCACGTTCGCGCCAGAGGCCGGAACGTGGCGAATGCGCCAGGTCATCAACAAACTCATCGGTGACGACGATCTGTTCGACGCCGTCGAGTCCGCCTACAGCCAAGGCTGGCAGCGGATGAAGCTGTACTTCCTCACTGGTCTCCCCAGTGAGATGGACGACGACACCACCGCCATCGCCGACCTCGCGAAGCGCTGTGTCGAAATCGGAGAGCAGTACACGCAGAAGGCATCGGTGACTCTTTCGCTCGGCGGTTTCGTGCCAAAGGCACACACGCCGTTCCAGTGGTTCGGCCAGAACGACCAGAGCGAGCTGTCGAGGAAGATCGAACTCGTCCGCGGCGCCATCGGCAGGAACCGCAGGGTTCAGCTCAAATGGCACGACTCGCGTGCGAGCCTCATTGAAGGTCTCGCCAGTCGCGGCGATCGACGCATCGGCCGCGTCATCGAGCGTGTCTGGCGCGCCGGCGGCGTCTTCCAAGAATGGGGCGAACACTTCAACCTGCAATTGTGGACAGAGGCGATGGAGGCCGAGGGTCTCTCTCTCGACTGGTACGTCACGCGCCACCGCCACCAAGATGAGGTCCTTCCGTGGGAGCACATCCATGCAGGACTCCACAAGGATTTCCTCTGGCAGGACTGGCAGGACTCAATCGTCGGCCACGGCCTCGAAGATTGCCGATGGACGCCCTGCTACGACTGTGGCGCGTGCACTGAATATGGCGTCGAACACATCGTCGCCTCTCCTGTTCCCCCCGCAGGCGGAAGTCAGGGAACAGGTCAAGATCTCACCATCGGCACCTCTGTACCGGTGATGTTGTCGGGTCGGCCCGCGTCGACCGGAGCACGCGCATGACGCGGCTCCTGCCAGCGACCGCCATGCCCGGTTGTCCGGATGACCCATGCGTTCGCGCGCTGGAGGACGTCCGGTGAGACTGCGTGTTCGATTCACCAAGCGCGGAAAGGTCTGTTACACGGGCCACCGCGACGTGGCCAGGATCTGGGAACGCGCCATACGGAGGGTGGGTCTCCCCGTGGTGTACACGGAGGGCTTCTCACCCCGACCAAAGGTCAGCTTCGGGCTGGCCTTGCCAACCGGCTATGAGTCGGATGGCGAATACCTTGACATCTCGGTACACCCCGGCGTCTCCGGCGTCGCTGGTGTGTTCGATGGCGTCGGACCGACAACTGGCACCCAGCTGGAACCGGCCGGTCTGATGACGCTGCTCGACGAAGCACTTCCCGTGGGCATGGATGTACAGGCAATCGAGCTCAATGACGATCGAGGGCAATCCCTCCAGCAAGCAATCACGACGTGTTCTTGGCGATTCGAGATTCGCGGTTTCGACGTGGCTGATGCCACCGAAGCGGTAGCGAAACTCCTCTCGGCCCATGAACTCCCGTCTACCCGCATCCACAAAGGCAAGGAACGCTCGGACGATCTTCGTCCGGCAGTTCGGGGCCTGGAGGTTCTGGGGGGAGGGAACGACGGAGCGGTGATGGTCGCGGATCTCGCAGCCAAACCTCGCCTCGTCCGACCGTCGGAGCTCGTACCGATCCTCGCTCCAGGCCTAGAAATGGCAGGCGCGGTTCGAATTCACCAATGGATTGAGACGGACGGCGCGCGACGGGAACCGGTCCCGTTCGACGCGACGCCGGCTCCGCACACAGAACTGTGTGCGTTATGAGAAGGGAAACTACCCATGAGCGAATCCCCAAGAGAAGGCGAAGTCGGTGAGACGGAGAGCCTGAGCCAAGATGGCCAGAAAGGCCCGGTCGTGCGGCGCAGGCGCCGAGTCAGCGGTACGGCTGAAGCAACTACATCAACAGAGACACAGGTCGAACAAGAGAACAAACAAGCGGCGAGCGCCCCCGTCGTGAAGCGAACACGTAAGGTTGGCGCATCGGATTCAGCCGAGTCGGCCCAAGCGAATTCCAAGACCGCGAAGAGTTCTGACGGTCCCAAGATCACACGAACCCGCAAGCCGGCCGGTGCATCCGCCGCCCCCGACAAATCGGCCAAGAAAAATGACCCGGCCGCGCCGAACGGCCCTGCTGTTCCGCCGCCACCCCAGGCCGTGGCCGGCTCATCGCGTCCTCGGATCGGCGACAGCAGGCCTGCTGTGACACAACCTGAAAGCCAGCGCCAACACTCAGGGGCCCAGCGCAGAACCGAGGGGTCCTCAGATGGACAAGGTCCTCGCCGACGCCGTCGTGGTGGCAGGGGCCGAGGCCGAGGCAAGGGTGGTCAGAAAGCGCCAGGCGCCTCCGGAGGGGATAAGAATTCCAACAGGAACCGCAATGGAGGCAGAGGTCGTCAAGGCGCGGCGCCGGCTCCTGTCGAATTCATCACCGACGACGCGCCAGTCGAGCTCGACGAGAAGGAGATGAAGCGTCGGAGGGGAAAGGAACGCAAGGGCCGCCCTGTTGGCCGCTACCAGATGGTCGTTCATGTTCACGATGACCTGACCCACATAGCGATCCTCGAGGGGCGCTCGCTCATCGAGTACTACGTGAGCCGTCCGAGTGACGACGCGTCCCAGATCCACGGCAACATCTACATCGGCAAGGTCCAAAACGTCCTTCCCGGGATGGAAGCAGCGTTCGTCGACATTGGGACGCCGAAGAACGCGGTGCTCTATCGCGGCGACGTGACGATCGACCAGGACGACATCGAGGAGGCGGGAGGAGTCTCACCGGCGAAAGGTCGCGAGAAGCGTGGTCGCCGCGAGGGTCCCCGTATCGAGCAACTCCTGAAGGCGAAGCAGAACATTGTCTGTCAGGTCACGAAGAACCCGATCGGCCACAAGGGAGCGCGTCTCACGACCGAGGTGTCGCTACCGGGTCGTTTCGTTGTGCTCGTGCCGAACTCGACCACCTACGGCATCTCGAAGCGCCTGCCCGACAAAGAGCGCAAGCGCCTCAGGAATATCCTCGACAAGGTCAAGCCAGAGGGTCATGGACTCATCGTGCGGACTGCCGCCGAGGACGTCACCGCAGAGGAGATCAGCCGAGATGTGGCCCGGCTCTACGAGCAATGGCAGCAGATCGAGAAGTTGGCCAAGAACACCAAGAGGCCCACGCTCTTGTTCCGCGAGCCCGACCTTGCCGTCCGCGTGATCCGCGAAGAGTTCACCCGCGACTACCGCGGCGTGGTCATCGACGATCGCGCGCTGTACGAACAGGTCAAGGGCTACGTGGAGACGGTCACCCCGGCCCTCGCCGACAGGATCGAGTATTACGACCCGTCGGCAGAGTCATTACCGGTGTTCGAACGGCACCACATCGAGGAGCAACTGAGGAAGGCTGTCGATCGCAAGGTCTGGCTGCCGTCTGGTGGGTCGTTGATCATCGAGCACACTGAGGCATTGACGGTCATCGATGTCAACACCGGCAAGAATGTCGGCAAATCGAGTCTCGAAGAAACGGTGTTCAAGAACAACCTCGAAGCTGCTGACGAGATCGCGAAACAACTTCGCCTCCGTGACATCGGCGGGATCATCGTCATCGACTACATCGACATGGAAGAACGAAAGCACCGAGCAGAGGTGCTGCGAGCTTTCCAGGACGCTTTGGCGAGGGACAAGACCCGCACTCAGGCCTTCGAGATCAGCGATCTCGGACTGATCGAGATGACTCGTAAACGCATCGGCGAAGGATTGCTCGAATCTGTCTCGGCGCAGTGTCCGCATTGCGAAGGCCGCGGCGTCCAACTCGACCGGACCTCTCTTTCGTAGCTGCGAGTCCGCGACGTGAGGGCGAACTGGTTTCCGTTCCCTCACCGTGAATATCGGGTGGCCGGATCGCTCATGGGCAGATTGCTCCGCGAAGGGCTGTACTTCTCCGCGTCCACGAGCGCGGGTGTCAGTGGCGATTGGTCGGCCAGACACAGTTGTCCTGCAGCGCGGGGTAGAGGCTCCGTGGCGTCAGAGGGAAGGCGTGGCCGTCCCGATAACCTGAGGATCTCTATGTACGCAGTTATCAACTCCGGTGGCAAGCAGGCCAAGGTCGAAAACGGACAAACGCTCCGTGTCGACCTCTTGTCGAAAGCTGAGGGCGACGAGGTTACCTACACTCCGTTGCTCCTGGTTGACGGCGACGCTGTTCTGTCCACACCCGACCAGTTGTCGGGAAGCTCCGTTTCGGCCCGAGTCCTCGGCGAGGAAAAGGGTCCGAAGATCAACGGATTCACCTACAAGAACAAGTCGAACATCCGTCGTCGCTGGGGTCACCGCCAGCAGTACACGATGATCGAGATCACCGGAATCACGAGGGGCTGAGTTCGTGTCGAAAACAAAGGGTGGCGGCTCCACCAGGAACGGTCGTGACTCGAACTCCAAGCGCCTTGGAGTGAAGGTCTACGACGGGCAGACGATTCGGTCCGGCGGCATCATCATGCGCCAGCGTGGCACCAAGATTCACCCCGGTCACAACGTTGGCCGTGGTGGCGATGACACACTGTTCGCCACCGCCGACGGCAAGGTGAAGTTCGGTTCACGTCATGGCCGCAAGCTCGTTGACGTGCTGCTCGACGAGCAGTAGCCGTTCCACAGAAGCCTGGGTCCACAGACCCAGATTCGACGCGAAGTTTCTGTGCGAAGCGACCGGCCGAGTGTCGTCGCTCTGATCTGGACTTCGATCTCCTTCGGGCGGTGGTTGGCGGGGCCAGGTTCGCGCGTCGCCGAATCGACGCAACGCCGTCATCGGACTGCTATCTCGTCGTCGGACCGCAATCTCCATACGGAATCCAAACTGACCCGTATCCTCGACACCGATGTCGGACTTCGTCGATCAGTGTCAACTGCATGTCAAGGCCGGTGACGGCGGCGCGGGATGCGTGTCGTTTCGACGCGAGGCTCACACTCCGATGGGTGGACCCGACGGCGGCACTGGCGGTGACGGCGGGGACGTGTGGCTTGTCGCTGACAGAAACGTCGCATCATTGCTGGGATTTCGTGATTACCCGTTCCGTAGGGGTGACAACGGCGGGCACGGCTCAGGCAAAAAGAAGAACGGCCGGTCGGGCCAGGATCACATCGCGAAGGTGCCAGAAGGCACTGTCATCCGCGATCTCGAGGGCAACCTCATCGCCGACCTCGTCAATCAGAGCGACAGATGGCTCGCGGCCCATGGGGGAAGAGGCGGCCGCGGCAACTCGAAGTTCCTCTCCAATCGTCGAAGGGCCCCTTCGTTCGCCGAACAGGGGGAAGTGGGCGAGGAGACCTGGTTCAACGTCGAGTTGAAGCTCATGGCCGACGTTGCGCTCGTCGGGTTCCCGAACGCAGGCAAGAGCACGTTCATCAGTCGTGTCTCGGCCGCCAAACCGAAGATCGCGGACTATCCCTTTACGACACTCGTCCCCAACCTCGGCGTCGTGAGACGAGGCGAGCAGGAGATGGTGGTGGCCGACATCCCCGGCCTCATCGAAGGCGCGTCCGAGGGTAGGGGACTCGGGCATCAGTTCCTTCGTCACGTCGAACGGGCCAGGGTGCTGCTGCTACTCGTTGATCTGGCAGCAGTCGACGGTCGTTCACCTCCCGAACAGCAGGAGGTACTCCTTCGCGAACTCGGCAACTACCGGCCCGATCTCCTTGAGCGGCCCCGGATGGTTGTCGGAACCAAGAATGACGTGCTCGGGCTCGTCGCGGACGAAGAACAGCCGGCCTGGGCTGGCACGGCAATCAGCTCGATCACCGGTCAGGGAATCGATCAGCTGGTCGGTCGCCTACTGACAATGGTCGCAGATGCGCGCGCCAGCGAACCGGTCTCCGACGGTGCCTACGTCGTCCATCGCCCGGCACCGGAAGGCATCGATCTGATCCACCGTCACGACGGCTCGTTCGAGGTCATTGGCCGCGAGGCTGTGCGAGCTATCGCACTCTCCGATCTGAATGACGTCGATGCCCAGGCATTCGCTCAGCACCGACTCCAGGAACTCGGCGTCTACCGTTCACTGGCGAAAGCCGGCGCAAAGGTGGGAGACATAGTGGTGATCGGGGCTCACGAGTTCGAATACGAGCCGGACTGAGACATGCGCATCGTCGTCAAAATCGGAACGTCATCGGTCACTGCTGGTGACGGTGAGGTCAACTCAATTGCCATAGAGAAGCTCTGTACCGAGGTCGTCAACGCTCGCCGACTCGGTCACGAGGTGGTGATCGTGACATCCGGCGCCGTCACCGCAGGTCTGCAGATTCTCGGACGTGACCGCCCGAGTGACGCGCGGACGTTGCAGGCAGTCTCTGCTGTAGGGCAGATCGAGCTGATGCGTGTGTATCGCGAGGTGCTTCATCGACACGGTGTGATCGCGGGCCAGGCGCTTCTGGCCCCACTCGATTTCATGGTGCGTCAGCAGTATGTGCACGCACGTGGCACCGTTGAGCGGCTGCTCGAGATGGGGGTCGTCCCTGTCATCAACGAAAATGATGCCATCGCCGACGACGAGCTTCGTTTCGGCGACAACGACCGTCTGGCGGCGCTCGTGTCGAACTTGATCAGCGCAGAATTGCTCGTTCTGTTGACCGACACTCCTGGACTCCTCACCGCTGATCCTCGTTTGCAGCCAGATGCTTCTCTCATCGAAGAGATCACTGAGATCGACCGAACCCTCGAAGCTCTGGCAGGGGGCTCGAGCGGCTCGAGCGGCTCGGGTGGAATGGCGGCCAAGCTGGCATCGGCCCGGATGGCGACGTGGACAGGCGTGAGAGCGGTGATAGCGGCCGCTGACCGGCCCGGGGTGTTGCAGGATGCCATCGAAGGTCGGCCCGGTATCGGTACCATTGTCCACCCGCACAGCCGCAAGCTGTCTGCTCGAAAACTGTGGATTGCGTTTGCGGTCAAACCAGAGGGAACCCTCGTTGTCGATGATGGCGCTCGAGGCGCTCTTGTTGGTCGGGCGACCTCGTTGCTGCCTGCAGGGCTCGTTGACGTCATCGGCGACTTCGGAGCGGACTCGGCGGTCGAGATCACCACGACCGACGGTACGGTGTTCGCAAAGGGTCTGGTCAGAGTGCCTGCCGATGTGCTGCGGTCAACCCTTGGCCTCCGAACGAACGATCTTCCGCCAGGGGTCATCCATGAAACTGTTCATCGTGACGATCTCGTTGTGCTGGTTGATGACTGAGACAGGCTCAGCCACCGATTCTGCAAAGATGCGAGGATGCCCACGATGACACCACAGGCGCGAGTTGCAACGGTTCTTGTCGCCGTTGCGGTGTTCACTGGTGCCTGTTCGGGCGGCTCAGATGGTTCGTTGTCGTCAGGCAGTCTCGAGACGTCGACAGCCGCCGAGGTGACCTCGACCGGCGACACCGAAACCCCGCAAGAGACAACGACCGTATCGGGTGATACCGAGGACACTTCGACGACACGAGCGAGGACGACGTCGACCATCATCACGACCACACCGACGACGCAGCTCGATCAGCCGCTGCTGCCGGAAGACTGCACCGGGCTGGACACCCCGTTGCTGCCCGTTCAGCTGACCTACCTCGCCGAGGACAAGCTCATCAGTCTCGATCTATTGGGCGAGGCGACATGCCTGATCGACCTAGCAGCGATGCGCCGGAGCGAGGAGATCGCAGCTGAGGACGAACAAGCCGACGACAGTGAAGACGTTGTCCCGGTAGCTGACCCCGGACACGTCGAGATCGTGGAGTGGGGGGCGCAGGCCGACCGCGTCATGTTCTCCGACGGGCGCGTTGTGGTTCTCGGCGGGAAGGGCCGGGGACCGGGCGAAGCTGGCCCGAACAACCTCGCATTCAGCTGGCCGACCGGCTTCAACATGATCTGGCTCGAGGACGGGACGGTCAAGAAGTCGACATCAGATGCTCGCCAGCTCCGCGAGATCGGCGACCTCGGCCGCTACGACGAGGTCGTGTACCACCCTGATGGCCTCCATCTGTTTCTTGTAGCAAATGACGAGCTCACTTCGACCATCGAACTCTCGGACAACGAGGGCGAAGCCCCGACTGTCGTGGTGCTGGCCGATGATGCGAGGATCAGTGGTCTTACACTCGGTTCGACCGGTCGGTCGATGGTGTTCACGGCGACTCATGAATCCGGTGCGATTCACCTTCACAGCCTCAATCTGGAGGAGGCGGTCGAGGAAGTTCCGCTCGGCACCGGCGAGATCGAACGGCATCTCGGACCGTCGGACGAAGTGTTCATCACGACGGTCTTCGAAGCGTCGCAGCCTCTCGATCATGTCGTGTTCGACGCATCGGGCGAGCAGGTTGCCTTCTCTGAAGGCACCTGTGAGACCGGGTCGACCATCGAACTCATCGACCTCGTGGCCGGCGGATATCCCCTGCCGATCGATCCGGACCTCTCGGCGCGCCCAGTGGGCTTCCTCACCGAAACGCAACTGGCGATCCTGGTGTACGACGAGGACTGTGTCGGGGGCGACCTGTATCTCGCTGACACCATCACTGGTGCGACCGACCTGATCCGGAAGGACGTCGACAGCGCCGCGATTCGCAGGAGCGAACCCGCAGCCCGGTTCACTCTGGTCAATGTGTTCGTCACCGGTTTCGCTTGATGACCATGGCCGGCGTCGGTCGACGCCTCGGATGAAGTCAGCTGGGTACAGCGTGGCCAGGGCCTTCGCCTCTGATCAGGTGTGACCGGCCGGGCGTGATGTGTGGACGACGACAACGCTCCCGAGGACGTGCCTCGCCGAGCGATCGTGGTCTTTCGGGTGCCAGGGTTCCCGATGTCGGCTTCGAGCAGCCTCTGAAACGTCGGAGGCGACCCGCGAAGGCTGGGTCTGGCCGATCGGGACACATTGGATCTTCGTAGATCACCGGGCGAGGTGGCTGAGCAGTGGAGCTGTGGTACTTCCGCTCTGATGCGGGTACTCCTGGGCCTCACCGTTATCCTGAGCCCATGGCCGAATCTGGGCGTACCGCCATGCAGCAGCTTGGTGCGCGAGCAAAACTTGCTTCACGTGACCTCGCGCTGGCGTCCACGAACCAGAAGAACGACGCTCTGCACACTGCAGCTGATCGGCTCGGCGAGTGCGTTGACGACGTCTTGGCCGCCAACGCGGAAGATGTCGCCACTGCCGATGCCGCAGGTGTTTCTGCGACGGTGGTCGATCGGCTGCGTCTGTCCGAGTCACGAGTCGAAGCAATGTCTGAGGGTCTGCGCCAGGTCGCCTCGCGACAAGATCCCGTTGGAGAGGTACCTGCAGGTTGGGTTCGCCCGAATGGTTTGGAGATTCGTCAGGTCCGTGTACCGCTCGGTGTCGTAGCGATGATCTACGAGAACCGGCCAAATGTCACGAGTGATGCGTTCGGATTGTGCCTCAAATCGGGAAATGCTGCTTTTCTGCGAGGTTCTCGCGCTGCGATCACCTCCAACATCGCGATAGCCGGCGTGCTCCGTGACGCCGTTGCCAAGACGGGACTTCCCGAGGATTCCCTCGTGCTGGTCGAAGATGTCTCGCACGAAGCAGCGACCGAGTTCATGCAGTTGCGTGGATACATCGACTGCCTCATTCCTCGTGGCGGGCCTGAGCTGATTGCTTCGATCCTTGAGAACGCGACTGTTCCCTTCGTGATCGATGGCGATGGCAACTGCCACGTCTACGTCGATGAGAGTGCCGACTTGCCGATGGCTCGCGACATCGTTGTCAACGCAAAAACTCAACGACCGTCGGTGTGTAACGCCGCGGAGTCGCTGGTCATTCACGCGTCGGTCGCAGCGGAGTTCCTACCCATCGTCGCCGAGGCGATGCCGGAGGTCGAACTTGTGGGCGACGATCGCTCGCAAGTGGTTGTCGATCGCATAGCTCCGGCCACTGAACACGACTTTGCGAAAGAGTTCCTCGACCTCAAAATGTCGGTCAAGATCGTTGACTCGCTCGGCGAAGCGATCGATCACGTCAACACGAACAGCAGCGGACACTCAGAGGCCATCGTCACCTCCGATCTCGCCGCGGCCGGCCGCTTCACCGCTGAGGTCGACGCGGCCGCTTGTCTGGTCAACGCATCCACGCGTTTCGTCGACGGAGATGAGTTCGGCTTCGGTGCCGAAATCGGCATCAGCACACAGAAGCTGCATGCAAGAGGTCCAATGGGGCTCCAGCAGCTCACCACGACGAAATACATCATCCACGGCTCGGGTCAGCTGCGAGTCTGACCCGTTTCATAACCTGTACTCATCCACATCCCAAGGGAATGACATCACAAATGATTGACCACCGATTCGATGCCGTCGCGGACGTCAGATCCGATCTGGCGAACGTCCAGTATCTCGCTGACGACGGCATCGCCAGCGTCGTGTTCCTCGCCGATCGACTGCAGAAGCCGGTTCTGGTCGAGGGACCGGCCGGAACTGGTAAGACGCAGCTCGCAAAATCGGTCGCTGACATGATCGGCGCCAGGCTCATCAGGCTCCAGTGCTACGAGGGGCTCGATGAGGCCAAGGCGCTCTACGAGTGGAACTACAAGAAGCAACTGCTGCGCATCCAGGCCGAGCGTACTGACGGCGACAATGACTGGGATTCGTTGCACGACGACCTGTTCAGCGACGAGTTCCTCATGACTCGTCCGCTGCTCGAGGCCATCAGGGCCGAAGATCCGGTGGTCCTGCTCATCGACGAGATCGATCGAGTCGAGGTCGAAACCGAGGCGCTGTTGTTGGAGATCCTGTCTGACTACCAGGTGTCGGTTCCCGAGCTGGGCACCGTTGTCGCCAATCAGATTCCGTTGGTGTTCCTCACCTCGAACAACACCCGTGAATTGTCAGAGGCGCTCAAGCGTCGCTGCCTCTTCCTGCACATCGACTATCCGCAGATGGATCGCGAGAAGGAGATCGTTCTCACCAAGGTCGACGGCATCAGCGAGAATCTTGCCGATCAGATCGCGCGTGTAGTGCGTTCGATCCGTCAACTCGAGCTGAAGAAGTCACCTTCGGTGTCAGAGACGCTCGACTGGGCCAGGACCCTCATCATTCTCGGCATCGAGAGTATCGACGCCGAGTCGGCCAAAGAGACGCTCCACATTCTGCTGAAGTACCAGTCAGACATCGAGAAGGCCGCCAAAGAACTGTCTGACTGATTCCGGCTCCCAGGTAGACGAAGGCTGAGATTGACAAGGCCGATTCTCTCGAAGGACACACTGTGCTTGACCTACTGAGTGGTTTCATCGTCGAACTTCGCAACGCCGGGCTCCCGGTGTCGCTCACGGAGAATCTCGACGCCATGGAAGCCATCACCCACATCCCGATCGAAGATCGCGACGCGTTCAAGTACGCGTTGGCCGCGACGCTCGTGAAGAACGAGAACCACTGGCGTGCCTTCGAGACGGTGTTCGAGGTGTACTTCTCGCACCGAGGTCCTCAGTACAAGGTCGATCGCGACGGTGAGAATGGTGAGTCGGCCGAGGATCTCGAGCAGTGGCTCCAGGAGCAGATGGAGGGCATGGGCGAGGGAATGGGCGGCGGTCAGGGTGAAGGCCTCAGCCCGGAAGAGCTTGCCGAGATGCTCTACAAGGCCCTTCTGCAGGGTGATGAAGCGATGATGAAGGCCATGGCTCGCGCCGCCGTTTCGAAGTATGCGGGCATGGAGCCAGGGCGCCCGGTCGGCGGCACGTACTACCTCTACCGGACCCTTCGAAACCTCGATCTCGAGGGCATGCTCGACCAACTGATGGCCGACAGCGAGAAGGATGCTGACGGGCTCACCGATCTCGAAAGTCGACTCGAACGCGAGGAGTTCCAGCATCGGCTCGATGAGTTGAAGAAGGAGATCGAGGCCGAGATCAGGCGCCGCCTTGTTGCCGATCGTGGTGTTGAGGCAATGGCGAAGACGCTTCGCAAGCCGCTCCCGGAAGACGTCGATTTCATGCACGCGAGTCGCGAAGAGATGGTCGCGATTCGTAAGGCGATCCAACCTTTGACCCGCAAACTCGCAGCCCGACTCGCCCGCAAGCGTCGAAACAAACGGCGGGGGCCGCTCGACTTCAAGTCGACTGTTCGTGCTTCGCTCAGCTACGGCGGCGTTCCCGCCGATCCACGGTTCAAGTACCCGAGACCGAACAAGCCAGAACTCATGGTCGTAGCTGACATCTCCGGCTCGGTCGCCGCGTTCGCCAGGTTCACGCTCCACCTCGTGTACGCCCTGTCGTCTCAGTTCTCCAAGGTGCGGGCATTCGTCTTCATCGACGGCATCGACGAAGTCACCCATATGTTCCAGGGTGAGGAAGACATCATGAAAGCCGTTCACAGAGTGAACACCGAGGCTGACGTGATCTGGGTCGACGGGCACTCGGACTACGGCCACGCCTTCCAGGTGTTCTGGGACAAGTACGGCCACGAGATCACGTCGAAGACCACGGTGATGTTCCTAGGAGACGCGCGGAACAACTATCACTCGACCAACAACTGGGTGGTCAAAGAAGCGCGGAAGCGCGCCAGGCACGTGTTCTGGCTCAACCCAGAGCCGAAGTCGTACTGGGACACCGGTGACTCGGTGATCACCGAGTATGGAACCCACTGTGATGGCGTGTTCGAGTGCAGGAACCTGCGGCAGCTCGAAGGTTTCGTCGATCACCTCGCCTGAGTTTCTCGGACACGGACGAGTTGGAGAGCAAGACGGTGTGGGTATGGACGAGCGCCGCTCGGGTGGTGCGGCGAGGGTTGCCATGGCTTGTGGTGATCGCGCTCGTGTCTGGGTCGTGTGATGTGCAGGTCCGCGAGCGGTTCAGGACTGAAGACAGCGGCGCCACGGGCACGACCATCGTCGAGGACGAGGCTGTCGTCATGGACGGCGCCACGACGTCGACGCCCGGAGCGGACTCGGTTCGAGGGATAACAGTGCCGAGAGAGGTGCTAGAGGGCTCGGACGACAAGATCAGTGTCCTCGGCCGGCTGGTCGACATGCGTGCTGTGCTTGAGTGGTCCCAGACGTTCACGGCCCGGAATCACGAACTCGAGTTCGACAGCCTGGTCGAGCTCGACTTGACCTTGTTGAGAGTCGATGAGCAGGAGCGACTCGGCATCCTCTCCGAAGGCGAGGCGCCCGATCCACAGATCCGGTGGTACTCGGTGACGGGAACCGTTCGCCATGACGTCAATCGGGCGACGTGTATCCCGACCGAGGGCGCCGAGGCATGCAAAATCGCCTTCATCACCGACGGAGCCGTATACGGGCTCGCGAGCAGAACGGGCGAGACAGTAGTACTAGCGATCCTCTGGCAGGATGTGGGTAGGAGCGGCCAGCTCGCTGTCTCCGCACTCGCTGTAGACGTCAGGGACGGCCGCGGCGAAACGTCGACGGTCGAGCACAACGTTCTGTTGTCGTCGCTCGAGCGAGCCAGGGTCGTCGGGGGGTCGAGCATCACACTCACTGCAGGCGACGATGAAGGACGCCTTTTTCGGATTCCGGACGGTCAGGGACGTCTGACGGTGTTCGACGTCGGCTGAACAGAAACCCGCCTTCACCTCGGTGAGGGCGGTCGGCCCGAGGACACCATTTCCGCCGAACTCGTCGGCACCGCCTACCTCAGCTGATCGAGCCAGGTCGAAGCAGTTCGGCAGCCTCGAACGCAAGATCGATGGACTGGCGTCCGTTCAGGCGAGGGTCGCACATTGTTTCATAGCGGCTTCCGAGGTCGGTGGCCTGGAGGGAGTCTCCGCCCCCGAGACACTCGGTGACGTCATCTCCCGTGAGTTCGACATGAATACCGCCGGGCCAGGTTCCGCTTTCGCGGTGCGCGGCGAAGAAGCCGCTGACCTCTCGCAAGATGGCGTCGAAATGCCTGGTTTTGGTGCCATCTTCGGTGCTGAATGTGTTGCCGTGCATCGGGTCGCAGACCCACACCACGGGATGGCCTGCGTCGCGCGCAGCCAAGAGAAGCTTCGGAAGACGCTCCTGGATGACGTCGGCACCCATTCGGGTAATGAGTGTCAGGCGACCCGCGATGCGATCGGGGTTGAGTTTGTCGCAGATGGCGAGCAACTCATCGGGATCGACTGTCGGCCCGATTTTGCAGCCGAGTGGGTTATGCACTCCAGCGAAGAACTCCATGTGAGCGCCGTCGACATCGCGGGTTCTCTCACCGATCCACAGCATGTGGGCAGAGCAGTCGTACCAGTCGCCGGTGATGGAGTCGGTCCTGGTAAGAGCCTGTTCGTACTCGAGAATCAGGGCCTCGTGCGAGGTGTACAGATCGACTTGACGCATGGCGGCTGTGTCGAGATCGATGCCGGTCGATGCCATGAAACGCAGAGCCCTTTCGATGCCGTCGGCAAGCTCCTCATAGCGCTGACCGATGGGGCTCGATGCAATGAACTCTTGGTTCCATTCGTGGACCTGGCGCAGGTCGGCGTAGCCGCCGCGAGTGAATGCCCGAAGGAGGTTCAGCGTCGACGCTGACTGTTCGTAGGCCCGGACGAGGCGCATCGGATCGGGGACGCGGG
The DNA here is from genome assembly GCA_014238065.1 of Actinomycetota bacterium. GTDB lineage: Bacteria > Actinomycetota > Acidimicrobiia > Acidimicrobiales > Poriferisodalaceae > JABABU01. Next base: position 124,924 of record JABABU010000051.1, on the reverse strand, counting down.
AAATCTCGTCGAACGGGAAGTCGTTGACGATGTGCCCGCGGAACGAGGGGAGTTCTACGCCGTCGATGGTCTCGGTGCCACTCGATCGGGGTTTGCCGAACTGCCCTGCAATCCGGCCGACTTTCACCACAGGCACACCGCCCGAGTACTGGAGAACGGCTGCCATCTGCAAGATGACCTTCAGCTTGTCGCGGATGGCATCGGCGGTGCCGACGTCGAAGGACTCGGCACAATCGCCGGCCTGGAGCAGAAAGGCTTCGCCTCTGCAGACGCGTGCCAGATCGGCGGTGAGGTTGCGGGCTTCACCGGCGAAGATCAGTGGCGGGCGTGAGCCCAATTCGGTGAACGCGGTATCCAGGGCCGCTTGATCAGGCCATTCCGGTTGCTGCTTGGCCGGATGATCAGTCCAGGTGGATGGGGACCAGGTCGTCGTCACAGACAAATGGTGGTCGACAAACGCTTCAAAACCAACTGAATACGCGAACTGTCCCCGATTTCGCACTCAAGAGGGTGAGAAATCGGGGACAGCAAACGAGGTGCTGTTGTGTCAGGCAGCGACGATGCGCTCCGCGTCTTCTCGGAGGTCGTTCACTGCCCGCTTGACTAGACGGCGGGCGGCTTCGGCAGTGACACCGAGTTCTTCACCGACTTCTCGGTAGCTTCGCTTCTCGCCGTCACCGAGACCGAAGCGGCGCTCGACGGCGAGACGGGCCCGTGCATCGAGGTTGCCTAGAAGACCGACAACGAGTTCCTTCTCGTTCTTGTCGATGATCTCGTCCTCCGGGCCGACCTTCTTGTCCTCGACGAGGTCGACCAGTGTGGAGTCGCCGTCATCGCCGACCGGACGGTCAAGCGAGGTCGGCGTGCTGATGCGCTGGAGCCATGCATGCTCGTCATCGAGGCCGTCGGTGTCTCCTGATGAGGCACGGAGTGCCGCACGAAGCGAAGCCGAGCGATCTGACGGCAGACGGACGAGACTGGCCTTTTGATCGAGGGCACGACCGATCGCTTGGCGAATCCAGAACGTCGCATAGGTGGAGAACTTGAAACCCTTGCGCCAGTCGAACTTCTCGACGGCGTGTTCCAGGCCGAGGTTGCCCTCCTGGATCAGGTCAAGCAGCTCCATAGCTGGGGGAAGCGGGTAGCGGCGGGCGATGCTCACCACGAGGCGCAAGTTGGCCCGGATGAAGCGATCGCGTGCTGCCGCTGCGGTCCTGATGTCATTGCGAATATGCCGCTTCTGTGCAGCGGTCAGTACTTCGCCTGACTCCAGTTGTTCGCCAGCGGCACGGCCTGCTTCGATCTGCTGGGCGAGCATGCGCTCGTCAGCAGCGTTCAGCAGCGCAACTGCGCCGATTTCGTTGAGATATTGTCCGACTGAATCACTCATAGTTTCCTCGTGACACCACTTGAAATTGGGGCGAGTGGCGCCGCATCACGTACAACGATGACAAACGGGGTTTCCTTCCCGTATCCACTGTGAAAGCCTTCACAATCTCAACCCAGACAGGCAGAGACCGTAAGTCACTGGCGAGTCAAAGGCATCGACACGTGGGGGGATCTTCTTGAGCGTCCAAACCCGACGCAGGAGGCATCCCGCATCGGCCGCTCTTGTCCGCGACCGTTCAACAGTACACTTTTTGCTGTGCCCGTGCACATAGGAAATCCATGCGAATAGGAATTTTCGGTGGGACGTTCGATCCGCCTCACATCGGTCACCTGGTGGTAGCGACGCATATTCGCCAAAAACTAGGGCTTGACCAGGTATTTTTGGTCGTTGCGAATGACCCCTGGCAGAAGTCGGAAGTCCATTTAGTGACGGCCGCAAGGCACCGGCTTCGCATGACCGAGTTGGCGACGCGAGGCTACGCAGGTGTCGTCGCCAGCGATATCGAGATTTCCCGCGGCGGCAAGTCCTACACCATCGACACCATTGAGGGCATCTTGGGCAAGGGCGATGAACCGTTGATCATCGTGGGCGCCGATGCCGCGGCTGGTCTCGATTCATGGCACCGCAGTGCCGAACTGAAGTCGGCCGTGGATGTGGCGGTCGTTGGCCGGCCGGGTAGCAGAAACGCAACTCCGGCCGGGTGGAGAAGTCATTATGTGGAGGTGCCTCAGGTCGACGTGTCGAGTACTGACCTGCGTCGACGCGTAGCTGATGGCTCTCCGGTGGATGTGCTCATCCCGCAGAGAGTCATCGACTACATCGGAAACGTGGAGCTGTACTCGCCGCCGATGTGAGGGAGATGCGACGGTGAACGAACAGGGGCACGCCGACTTCGCTCCACTCTACGACCAAGACACATTCAATGAAGACGGCTATTTCGCGAATGCGCCGATCGGGCTTCGTCGCCAGAACACCCAGCGCGAAGTGCTCCGACGGGCAAGGGCACAGTCACCTCTTCTGGTTCGCGCCACGTCCTCGCCACGCCGGCTCGCCCCGGCCAAGAAGGCCGGGGTTCAGAAGTACAAGCGTAGGCGCAGAACTACCGGATACCTGCTTCCATTGCTCGTCCTGCTTGGGTCCCTCGGCGGTCTGTTGTGGTACGAACGCGACTTCTCGGTTCTCGAACAGAGGGCATCTGTCGAGGAGGTCGCAGCACCGGGGACAGCCGTCGTCCCTGCGGCCACAACCGCCTTGCTCGTCCACACGGACGGGTCGGGTGCGACGACGGGATTCACTGTTGCCTCGATCAACTCACCCGGTGGGGCTGACGTGGTTTTCGTCCCCGCCAGCGTCATGGTCGAGATTCCCGGATTTGGGCTCGACACCCTTCTTGTCGCCGGCCAATACGGCGGTATCGAGTTGGCCTCGCTCACAGTCAAGAATCTGTTGACGATCGATTTCGATCATGTTGTCGAGTTGACGCCGGCCGCAATGAGCGAGCTCACGAGGTCATTCGATCCATTGCTGGTCGAGAACCCGGGCCGGATCGATGTGGTGAACAATGACGACAGGATCGAAGTGCTCTACCCGAGCGGAGCGATGCTTCTCAGATCGCGTGACACCGCCGATTTCTTGGCACGGAGAGCTCTTGAAGAGAGCGACCTCGACCGACTCGTTCGGCACCAACAATTCTGGAGGGCCTATTTCATCGCGAGGGCGGACGTGGTTGGCGACAGCGTTGATGTCGACTCGGACCTCGAAGCGTTTTTCGACCAGCTGGCCTCTCGCCGCCAGGACACGGATTACCGCATCCTCGACGTTCAGCTCATCGGTGGCGAGGACGAGATCTACGGCATCGACCGAGGGGCTCTGCCCTTCGTGATCGCTGAGCTGCTGCCGGACCGCTCGCCGGATGTTCCACCGACAGCCGTTCAGCTGCTCAACGGCGTTGGCTCTCCTGGCATCGCGCCTCCGATCGCCGAGTTGCTCGTGAACGTCGGTGCCTCTGTTCGGCTGAGTGCGAATGCCAGTCGTTTCGATCACGAGCAGACTCAGATCGTGTACTACCGCGAAGCCCAGTTCGAGTCGGCGACGGCCATCCGCGATGCTCTGGGCGTCGGCGAGGTCGTGAAGGCCCTCGAACCGATCGACGTTGTCGACGTCACTGTGGTCATCGGGGCCGATTTGGCCGAGATCGTCGGCTCGGTGCGGGCAGACGTAACACCATTTCTCGGAACGAAAGCCGGTTCGTCCTCGATTTCAGGACAGAATGAGGGATCAGAGCGACAAGAGTAGACAGGAGCGCTCGCTGACTGATTCCCCGAAGGTACGTAACGTCGACCTTGCATCGCTCGTCGAAGCCGCGGCACGCGGCGCCTCCAATCTGCTGGCAGACAACATCGTGATCCTGGACGTCGGCGATGTGCTGTCGATCACCGACCACTTCGTGATCGTTTCCGCCTCGAACATCCGTCAGGTCCGTCGAATCGTGGACGAGGTCGAGTCTGAAGTGAAGGCGGCCGGCGGAACAGGACCTGAAAGCGTCGAAGGCGGTCAGGATGGTCGGTGGGTGCTGATGGACTTCGGTTCGTTCGTTGTTCACGTGTTCCACCAGGAGACGCGCGAATTCTACGACCTCGAACAGTTGTGGAGCGATGTACCGCGTCGTGAGTGGGTCGACCAACCGGCTTGATTGTTAGCGGTTTCGCCGGTCGAGCCAGTCCTTGATGAGCCATCCGGCGATGGACATCCCTCCAATTGGACATGGCGGAAGGTCGTCGGCTCGGTACCACCCGGCCTCGACAATTTCGTCTTCTTGGATCACCAGGTCTCCGCCGGCCCATTTCGCGGTGAATCCGACCATCAGTGAGTTCGGGAACGGCCACGGCTGGCTGTCGAAGTAGGTGACGTCGGTGACGGCGATGCCGACCTCTTCCTTGATCTCTCTGTGAACCGTCCCTTCGAGTGACTCTCCGGCTTCGACGAAGCCTGCCAGTGTGGAGAAGAAGCGCTGAGGAAACTGGGCACCGTGGGCGAGCAGGATCTCGTCACCTTTCTCGACGAGCACGATGACAGCTGGAGCGAGGCGTGGGTAGGCAAGGAGCCTGCACTCCGGGCACTCACGAGCTCTGTCCTTGGCGTGATGTCGTGTCCCGGCTCCGCACCGACCGCAGTAGCGGTGGGTGCGATCCCATTGCACGATCTGCTCGGCGCGTCCTGCAGCCACCCATTGATGGTCGGGGACGCGCCCGTAGAGCCCTCGCAGATGAACGAACTCGTGCCAGTCGTGGGGCTCTTCGTGGTCGTCGACGTCGACAGCCCAGACGGCGTGGCCGTCGAGCAGGCCGAGGAAGTGCTGCTCGAGGTGTGCGTCGACGGGAGGAGTAGGCCCGAACGGAAGCGTCTCCACCCCGGCTTCGATGACGATGTGACCCCCTCGGACGACGATCCAGTGCGCTTCGTCGGGGATGTCGGACGGTGGTTGCACGATCAGCTCGAAGTTCAAGGTGGCTCTCCGGTGTTCGATCGCCTGACACGACCTCTCTTCGCCGGATCGTAGCTGGGCCGTTGTGGCTGTCGCGAGAGGAACGCGAAGTAGATTCCCGAAGTGGCTCATCCCGCGAAGCAGCACTGGCTACCCGCTCCGGTCGGTCTTGGAGTGGCTGTGGTGGCCATCGCTGCTGCGGCGATTCTCATTCGAGAAGCTGAAGCCGCCGCTGTCGCCATAGCGTTCTGGCGAACAGCCGCTGGTTCCGCCGTCCTGTTCCCATTTGCTGCGCGGCACCGCGCCGCGCTCGCCGGCTTGTCTTGGAGGGAGGCGCTGCTACTCACCGGGAGCGGTCTGTGTCTCGGTCTTCACTTCGCGCTGTGGCTCGGCTCGCTCGAACTCACCACGGTCGCGTCGTCGGTCACCTTGGCGACGATGTCGCCCCTGTTCGTTGCTCTCGCCGCCACCGTGTTGCTCGGAGAGCAGACGTCGCGTCCGGCATGGACCGGCATCATGATCACCGTTGTCGGCGCCGCTGTCATCGGTCTGGCCGACAGTTCCGACCCCGGCGAGACGACCAACGCTGTCCTCGGCGACTTGATGGCGCTCGGCGGAGCCGGCGCCATGGCCGGGTACATCCTCATCGGCAGGGTGCTCCGACGGGCCGACGTCCCGAACCTCGTTTTCGCTGTACCGACCTATGCCGTGGCGGCGATGGCTCTTTTCGTCCTCGCAATCGTCAGGGACGAGCAACTGACCGAGTTCCCCGCATCGACATGGCTCATCTTCGCCGCACTCGTAGTGGGGCCGCAGTTGCTCGGTCACGCAATGCTCACGTCTGTCCTCGACCGTCTGTCGGCGACGACGGTTGCAGTGACGACCTTGTTCGAGCCGATTGGGGCGACGGTACTGGCTTGGATCGTTCTCGACGAGGTGCCGGCAGCACTGTTCTGGCTGGGGGCGCCGGTTGTTCTTCTCGGTCTCGCCGTGACACTCAGGTCAGGCGGTGACGATCTCTCTCATGACGTCATGGACACGCTGTGAATGAATCGACGGACGTTTCGGTGTCGACAATGGGTCCGGCGAAGCCGGACACGGCAGTACTGGTCACCGAACTCAGACCCCTGCCATCCCCGTAGCGAACGCTGCAGTGTCGGCGTAGACCTCGTAGCCGGTGATGAGCCCGTCCGCCACGGTGAACACGTTGACCATCGCACCCTCGACGATGTGTCCTGTCGCTTTCACTTTCCACGCACCGGTGCACTGGACCACCACCCGTTCGGAGTCGGAGATGAACCGATGCTGCACGATCTCGACGATCTCGAGGTGTTCTGCGATGACGGCGAGGAATCTGTCGAAACCCGTGTGGCCGTAGAACTCGCCCGACCACGGAAACAGACCTTCTGGCGCGTTGTACGCGACGGTCATGTCCGGTGAGAGAACGGCGAGCAGGCCATCGCGATCCCTCGATGCGAGCAGTGCGTAGTAATCGTCGATCACGTCCCGTGCGGTTCTCATCGACTCCATTCTCGCACTGTCTCTTTCACTGTCGGGCAGGCCCGGGTTTCGAGAGCGCTTCGGACGTGTCCCATCGGACCTCCCAAGATGCAAACGCCGGCGGTCGGCGCGGCACACGCGGGCCAACGCCACGGCTACGGTCGGGCTGGAGTGTCGAGCCAGGAGGTCATTCAGTGGCGAACGGGTATTGGATTGCGCACGTCGATGTCGACGACCCAGAGGTCTATTCGACCTACGTCGCCGCGAACGCCGCGCCGATCGCCGAATACGGCGGTCGATTCCTCGTGAGGGCCGGAGAGCACGAGGTGCCGGAGGGTTCGCTTCGGAGCCGTCACATCGTCATCGAGTTCGACAGCTACGAGCGGGCCGTTGCCTGCTATCACTCGGATGGGTATCAGGCGGCGAAAGCCATTCGAGAGTCGGTGTCCGATGGTGACACGGTGATCATCGAGGGTTATGACGGCCCTCAGCCGGGGGACTGAAGATGTTCTTTGCCAGATACACATCTGGCTAGAGATGCATCCATCGTCCTCCATCTGTCCGTAGAGAGGGGGAGCGGTTCAGCGAGAACATACAAGGGGCACCGAAGATGTCGTCGACAATCGACAGACTGCCAGGCGAGACCTACGACATCGCCGAGGACACCTTCAGCGGTCTTCGTCGGTACAACCTCGTGATGGGTCTGCTTCACGCACTTTCGGGGACACTGATGATCGTCCTGTCGAACGACTTCCAGATTCAGATCAGTACGTTCACCCTCAACGGACCCCCAGGGACACCCCTGGACGAGGGAACGCTGAGCGAGGTCTGGGGAGTGCCACTCGGCCCGGCGACCGCGATTTTCCTCTTCTTGTCGGCTGCGTTCCATCTTCTCGTGATCGTGGAACCGGTCTTTCAGATCTACCGACGTGAACTCGTCGCAGGACGAAACCGATTCCGATGGGTCGAGTACTCGGTGTCAGCCACGCTGATGATCCTCTTGATCGCGTTGGTCTCCGGAGTCACCGATGTGGCTGCTCTCATCGCGATCGCAGGAGTGAACGTGGCCATGATCCTCTTCGGTTGGATCATGGAGATGACGAACCCTCCACAGCGGTCAACCTGGTGGACGCCGTTCTGGTTCGGGTCGATCGCGGGCATCGTCCCTTGGGTCGCGTTGGTCGTGTCGATCGTGTACAGCGCTTCTCGCTCCAGCGCCGGCGGGCCGCCTAGCTTCGTGTACGGCATCATCGTGACGATCTTCGTCGCTTTCAACTGCTTTGCCGTCAACCAGTGGCTGCAGTACAAAAAGATCGGAAAGTGGAGCGACTATGTCCACGGCGAGCGGACCTATGTCACGCTCAGCCTTGTGGCCAAAAGCCTGCTCGCGTGGCAGATCTTCGCCAACACGTTGATCGACTGATGGCCGCTCCCACCCGGAATCCCCCTGGGACCGGTGTGGCCTGGTTCAGGCCAGGTCTACATGTGAACCACAACCCCGTGTTCGCTGCAGCGACTGGGTGCTGTCAACGCGTGGTCGCTCTGTTCGTGATCGACCAGCGTCTAGCCTCCGACACGACGAGTGGAGCTGATGGGACTCGAACCCACGACCCCCTGCATGCCATGCAGGTGCTCTAGCCAGCTGAGCTACAGCCCCGAAGGGAACGTTGACTGTACCCACAATTTGCGGGTCTCCCCACCCTGGCGACAGGGAAGCGGCAAATATTGTCTGACGGCTCAGCCGCCGGCCTTGATGCCTTCGAAGATGGCCTGCCAGCGAGCGGGGTCGCTCTTGTAAGGGGCGTAGAAGCTGACGCGACTGCAGACGTCGCCGTAGCGTCGGTTGATAGCGGCCGGGATCGACTCTGGCGGGCCGACGACGGCGAAGGTCTCGAGGATCTCGTCGGTGATGAGTTCGCCCATAGGACCCCATTCGCCTTGCTTGCTCATCGCGTTGAGTTCGGTCTGGAGTTCCCCCCAGCCGTGAGCCTCGAGCACGCCCCGGTACGCGGGGGTGCTTCCGTAGAAGGCGATCTGTTGGCGTGTCGCTGCGGCAGCCTTCACCATCTCTTCGTCAGTGTCGCCGGTTACGACGAATCCTGGCGCGGTCACCTCGATCTCGTCGAGTGATCGGCCTGCTTTCGTCGCTCCCTTCTCGAGGTTCGGAATCGTCACTTCCCGTAGGTACTTCTCCGTGCTGAATCCGTGCGACAGGAACACGTGGGCTGCCTCGCCGGCGACCTGCGTCATCAGTTCACCGACGCCGGCTAAGGCGATCTTCGGCGGCCCATGAGGATTTACTCCGGGATCGAAGAACGGTGTCATCAGGGTGTGCTGGTAGAAGTCGCCACGGAAGTTGAGCTTTTCGTCGCTGTTCCACGAAGCCCAGATGGCGTTCAGGGCCGCGATCATCTCACGCATCCGCGCAGCAGGCCTGGACCACTCCATCGAGAACCGTTTCGTGATGTGAGGCTTGATCTGGCTGCCGAGCCCCAGAATGAACCGGCCACCGGAGAGCAACTGAATGTCGTTGGCCGAGTACGCCAGGGACATCGGGTTCTGGGCGAACGCCACCACGATGCTTGTGCCGAGCTGGACCGTCTCGGTGGCGTCGGCCATCAGGGCCAACGGCACGAAGGGATCGTGACTGGTCTCCGGCACCCAGAGCCCGTCGTATCCTTGATCTTCCTGTTCCTTCGCGTCGCCACGGACGTTCGCGAAGTTCGAGCTGACACCAACACCGCCGTCTACCTTCATGCCTCGCAAAGTAGCGCCCAGGTGAACGGGCGCCCAACTGCAGCGGGGCTCAGTTGCACATGATCATGTCGGCCAACGTGATCGGTACGCCTTCTTCGACGAAGATCTGTTCGAGCGCGTCACGGCGGTCAAGGTGAGGACGACCGCGGGATCACCCCAACTCGTCGAGGAACTGCTGGAACTGGGCGGCGAGTTCGTCTCCGGTCGGTACTGGTGTGTCGCGCGTCGCGGCGAGGTCGTCGACGTGCTGCTCGAGGGCCTGGAGCATCTTGACGTGTTGCGGATTCGCCTGGACCAACTCGTTCAGACGATCGAGCGTGGCCTGAGCTGCGTCACGCAACGGTTGTACGTCGACGTTGATGTTGGTCAGGCGGACGAGAGCCTCGATCAGTGCAACAGCACCCGCCGGGTAGTCCATCGTCGAGGCATAGTGCGGGATCGGCGCCCAGATGGTAGCGGCCTCGACATCGTCAGCTGCCGCAGCAGCCTCGACTGCTGCGTGAACGCCGGCTGGAACCTCCATCTTCACGGAGTTGTGCCCGATCCGATCGGCCAGATGTCGCGACGAAGCCGTACAGACGACCTTCGTCGGCCTCGTGTGTGGCGCCGGCGCAGGGAAGGCTCCGAGACCGACGATTCGCGTCACGCCGAACGAGTGACACAGGTCGACGATCGCCGAAGCGAAACCCTTCCAGTGACGATCCGGCTCCGTGCCGGTCAAGAACAGGAGATCGTTGCCGAGCGGGTCGGTTGCGTGCTTTAGTTCGACGCTCGGCCACGACAGCTTTGTCAGCAGCCCATCGTCGAGATGCATGGTCGGGCGACGGCTTCGGTAATCGATCAGGTCGTCGTCGTCGAACGTCGCCACCAACACTCCGCCCAACTGACCGGTGAGCGAGTCCATCGCCAGATCTGCCGACGATCCAGCATCGATCCAACCCCGCAAGTGCATCACAAGAACAGGGTCATTCATGCTCGGCCTGGACACGATCTCGTACACGAACACCCCCTGCAGTTTCTGCCAACACCACCCTAGGAGTCCGACGCACGTATGCGAGTCGCCCTCGTTCATGGAATCACTCGCTACCGTTCGGCGTTGAGGGAGGTGCCATGATCGACAGCACCGATGCCACATTCGAAACAGACGTCATCGAGCGGAGCAAGGAAGTCCCTGTCATCGTCGACCTCTGGGCCCCGTGGTGTGGCCCATGTAAGACACTCGGGCCGATTCTCGAAACCGTCATCGACGGCTACGACGGGAACGTGGTCGGTGTCAAGATCGACATCGATGAGAACCCTGGCGTAGCCCAGGCGTTCCAAGTTCAGTCCATTCCCATGGTCGTCGCCTTCAAAGACGGCCAAGCGGTCGACGGATTCATGGGAGCCCAAGGCGAGCCTGCCGTCCGTGAGTTCATCTCGAAACTTCTGCCAACCGAAGAGCAATCGGCGATCGAGCAGCTCATCGAAGCCGGTGACGAAGCATCGCTCCGAGAAGCACTCACCATTGAAATCGACAACCCAGATGCCGTCGTCGCGCTCGCAGACATCTGCGTCACATCCGACCGCGCCGATGAAGCGCTCACGCTGCTCGAACGCATCCCAGAATCATCAGAGACGCGGCGGGTCGCAGCCCTCGCCCGCACCGGTCTCATCGAAGCGCCTTCCTCCGAGGTCGAAACGAAACTCGCCGACCTCATCACCCGAGTCAAAGGCGACGACGAAGCGCGCCAGGAATTTGTCGACCTCCTCGAAGTCATGGGCGTCGACAACCCCACCACCGCAATGTGGCGCAAGAAACTGACCAACGCCCTTTTTTAGGTTCGGTCTCGGGGGTTTCGCTGCGCTCGGGCTCTGCTTCTCGGCGGGCTCCTGCCTCCTCCGGGCGTTTCCCGGAGGCCACATTCCAGGCCCCGGATGCTCATTCGCTGGTTCGTTCCACGCTGGTGCTTGTCGCTTGGGACACACGACTGGATAGGCTTCCTTCCTGGCGAGAGCCTGGTCACTTCCCTCATGTTCTTGAGAGTGGAAGTGGTCAGTGGACGCTCACGAGCCCTTTGAGGCCGGTCGGCAGCAGTTCGACGCCGAAGCACTGCGCGAATGGATTTACCAGCGGTGGCGAAACGTCGCAATAGTCGCCGCGGTGGTCGCGGCGGTGCTGCTCGTCGGCTACCTGTCGCTTCGTCCCGCAGGCGCCGGCAGGCCGATCGAGGAAGTCCTGCCGAGAGCAGTCCGCCCTTCGGTGGTTGCGCCCGAACCAGTGGTCGTTGTTCACGTCTCGGGTGCGGTCAACGTGCCGGGCGTGTATCGGCTCGCCCAGCGAGCACGCGTCACCGACCTCGTTCATGCTGCGGGTGGGTTCATCGCAGAAGCGGACGCCAATCGGGTCAACCTCGCGTCCATGCTCAAGGACGGCGACCAGGTTCACATCCCCGTTGTCGACGAGACTCCGGCCCCAGTTGGCGCCGACGAAGGTGGCCGGGTCGACATCAACAGGGCCCCGGCTGTCGAGCTCGAAACTCTGCCTGGAATCGGGCCGACACTGGCAAGAGCGATCGTGCAGCACCGAAATCGGTACGGTGAGTTCGGGTCGATTGAAGCTCTGAACGATGTACCTGGAATAGGGCCCGCCAAAGTCGCCCGCCTCAGTGACCTCACCACGTTCTGACGCGGCGGTCGGCGGTCACGGCCTCGATGCGCGCCAGTTCCGAGCGTCGGTCGGGGATGGATGGATCGTGGCGACAGCATGCGCTGCAGCGGCAGGTGCTTTTCTCGAACTCTCGACGTCCTGGGTGCCGTTGACCGTGCTGGTCTTGGTGGCTGCTCGGTGGCCGCGCCTGTCATTCCTGATGTTTGTCGCCCTCTTCGTTGGCGTACTCGCAAATCGATCATTGGATGGGCTCAACGCTGAACTTCCGTCGACCATCGACAGCAGGGTCGAGTTGGTCGGCGACCCAGAGTGGATCGGGTCGGCGGTCAGGGTCGATGTCCGGGCTGACGGTCGGCGCTTCGAATCATGGAGCCGCGGAGCCGGTGCGAGAGTCGTTTCCGATCTCGCGAGCGGCGAGTCGATGGTCGTTAGCGGTGACGTAGAACGGTTTGCGACCGCTTGGAAGTCGCGTCGCGCACGACACATCGCGGGGCGGTTGGAGGTCACGTCGGTTGGTCGAACGATGTCGGCGTCCGGCCCGGTCGGTCTCGCGAACAGGATCCGCCGACTCGTGTTTGACGGTGCTGGATCGCTGTCGGATCGCGACCGCGTTCTGTTGACAGGATTTGCCGTCGGCGACGACCGTCAACAGTTGCCAGAGGTCGCCGATGATTTTCGGGCTGCGGGGCTCACCCACCTCACTGCGGTGTCCGGCCAGAACGTTGCCTTCGTCCTCCTGCTGATCCGCCCCTTGTTGTACAGGCTCGGTCCAGCAGGACGATTGGCTGTGGTCGTTGCGGTCCTGGTCCAGTTCGGTCTCATCACTCGATGGGAGCCGTCGGTGATGCGTGCCATCGCGATGGCAATTGCCGCTGCCGCGACCCAGCTCGGAGCCAGTCGGCGGTCAGGACTGCCGTTGTTAGCTGGTGTTGTGACGCTGCTACTCGTGATCGATCCGATGCTGGTGCACTCGATCGGGTTCAGGATGTCGGTGTTCGCGAGTCTGGGCATCGCGACGCTGAGCCAACCGCTGGCCCGGCGATTACGTGGACCGGCTTGGGTGTGCGACCCGTTGGCGCTGACAATCGCGGCTCAAGTGGGTGTTTCACCGATTCTGCTGGCGACGTTCGGTACGATGCCGTTGGTCTCGATACCTGCCAATCTGGTCGCTGGGCCAGCTTCGGGACCGCTCATGGCGTGGGGGCTCACGGCCGGACCGCTCGCCGGCATCCTCGGAGGGACTGCAGCCGCGGCACTCCACCTGCCGACGCGGCTCATGACCGGCTACGTCGCTTTCATTGCTCGCGTCGCGTCAGAGCTCGATGGGCCCGACATCGACGTCCCCAAAGCGCTCATTCTGGTGACAGCCGCTGCCTGCGTCTGGTTGCTTCGTGCGCGGATGCTGCGCGCCCTGCTGTCGACGGGTGTGGTCGTCATCGCCCTGTGGCCAGTGTCAGCGACGTTCGACGTGACCGGAGCCGATTTGTACCGAAGCGAAGGCTCGACGGTCCTCGTCGTCGACCGACCGTCACCGACCCGGCTCTTGGCCGAGTTACGCACGTCGCGCATCGACCACGTCGACCTACTCATCGTCGAGGGACGGTCAGTCTCTGGTCTTCGAGCTGCCGAGGTTGTACAGAAGCGCGTCGATGTTCGTGAGAAATTCGGTGTCGATGAGATTCATGGCTTCGGCCGGCAGATGACGTTGTTCGTCGGGCCGTTCCGAGTCGTCATCAATCCGTCCGGCAACCGACTCGACGTGGAGGTCGAGCGCCTGGCACTCAGCTCCGCCGACTGAAGTGATGCGTTCGCCCAGCCTCGACATAGCCGATGCGCTCGTACCACTCGCGGGTCCACGACTCGTGATCGGTTGTCAAAACCGACAGCTCCGCATCCGCATCGCGCCCCAGTCTCAGCGCTTCGCGAATCAACGCTCCTGCGTAGCCGCGACCCTGGTAGTCGGCGTGAGTCACCAAGTTCTCGAACTGGACGACATTGTCGATGCGATCGACGTAGAGGTGGGCGCTGGCCGCGATCTCCGCTCCGTCGTAGACGACGAGTCGTTTCACATCGGCACCACGGGTGTACAACGTTTGGCGGTCGGCGAGTTGAGCGAGATGCTCGTCGGTTGCTCCTGGAATGGTCACCCGCCAGTCGCGAATGATTGCCGGTCGCAACTCTTCATCGGTAACAGCGAGAACGGGATGCTCAGGAGCATCGGGTTCATCGCCTCGGTAGATCATGGTCACGATTGTTTCGTGGTCGTATCCGGCGGCGACGAACTCGTATGTGAGCCATTTCCCGAGTCCTTCGTCAACTGAGATGTATCGATGTCGAAGCCCCGCACCTTCGAAGATGTCGTCGGTGGAGCCGACGATGTCGACCGCCGGAGCCGCAGCCGTCACTGCTACGCGGTTGTGGTACTCCGACAGCGGGAAGTCGGCTTGGAGCACTGCGTAACCCCATCCAAGCTCGATGACGTCGGTGGCCTGGGCTTTGGCGAAGCGGTGTTCGAAGTCGCGAGCCCGCTCGATGTCGCTCCGGCGAGGCATCACCGACCGGTCAGGCCGCCCGCCAGAGGAGCGCGTATGTGATGTGGGTCGAGTGCGCGTCGGTAGTACGGCGCTTCGGCGACGTTGCACTGGCGGTAGTTCTGTCGAGATCGTCACTGCCCATCGCGGCAAGCTAGCAGTGCCTCCCAACACATTTCCGGAACATTCCGTGTCGTGCCGGCTCTGTCCTGCCACCGGCTACCTTCACGTTCATGGCTGACGCGCCGATCCATCTGCTGAACGGAAACGACGCCGCGTTGTTGTCCGAGGCGATGTCGGCGCTCGTCGAGCGATTGGTCGGTGATGGCGACAAGACGTTGCTCGTCGACGATCACACCACAGAGGACTACAAGGTCGAGCACGTCGTCGACGCGGCAAGGACGCTGCCGTTTCTCACCGATCGGCGCATCATCGTTGCCCGGGGGGCTGAGCGTTTCACCGCTGACGAACTCGGACCACTGGTCTCGTACCTCGACGACCCTTCACCGACCTCGACGATCATCGTCGAGTGGGGTGGGGGCCGCGTGCCGAAGAAATTGACCGATGCGATCAAGGCGTCTGGAGGCGTGAAGATCGCAACCGCAGCCCCGCAGCAGGCCAGGGCTCTTCAGTCGTGGCTCGACGACCGGTGGGCCGACTCCGCCGTTTCGCTCGAGCCGAGAGCGAAACGAGCGATCGCCGAACATCTCGGTGAGGATGTCGGCCGACTCGGTGGCTTGCTCGCGGTTCTCGAGTCGGCGTTTGGCGTTGGGGTACAGCTGTCGGCCGAGGACGTCGAACCGTTCCTCGGCCAATCTGGTTCTGCGCCCCCCTGGGATCTCACCGACGCCCTCGACAAGGGCGACATCACCGCGGCGCTGCATGTGTTGGCCCGCCTCCTCGACGGCGGCGAGCGTCACCCTTTGCAGATCATGGCTTCGCTGCATTCGCACTACGAGCGAATGTTGAAGCTGGACGGTTCGGGTGTCCGAGACGAAGAGACGGCGGCCGAACTGCTTGGCATCAAGTCATTCCCGGCCAAGAAGGCGTTGATGCAGACTCGGCGCCTCGGCAGCGAGCCCATCGCGAAGGCGATCGTCCTGTTGGGCACGGCCGATATGGATCTGAAGGGCAACACCGGTCTCGACCCCAGGACAGTGATCGAGGTGCTGGTGGCTCGTCTGGCTCAGGTCTCGAAACGTCGATGAACGCGAACGGACGCCGCCAGGAGGCGACGTTCGTTGTCAGTGCTGTTGGCCTTCTTGGCCGAGATTGCTCAGTTGCCTCGCGAGACCAGGCGGGCGAGGCGACTCTTGCGGCGAGAGGCGGTGTTCTTGTGGAGCACACCCTTGGTCTGGGCCATGTCGATGCGCTTCTGAGCGGCGCGAAGCACGTCGGAAGCGTCCTCACCGGCTTCGACTGCGGATTCGACGGCCTTCTCGAGCGTCTTCAGCTCTGAGGTGACTGTCCGGTTGCGCTGACGGCGAACTTCGTTCTGTCGATTGCGCTTGATCTGGCTCTTGATATTTGCCACTGCTGCGATGCCTCAACTTCGAAGTAAGCGAACCTAGATAGGCTATCGCCCCTCCCACCGAACCCAACCCGCCCAATCGAATGAGCTACGGGGCAGCCCACGATGCGGGGACCTGCAGTCGCTTCTCCACACCCCGGCGCAGGGTCGTGCGGCTCTCCACGGCAGCTGAGATGGGCCGAGAGGGGTGGTCGAGTGTGAACGGAGGGCGCCGTCTACCAGCGGCCGGTGTAAACAACTCCAACCCACGCGGCCCACGAACCGTCCCCCGGTAGAATTGAACACTTCTCATGGACCTCTCGCGCATCCGCAACTTCTCGATCATCGCTCACATCGACCACGGTAAATCGACTCTCTCCGATCGGATCCTGGAGATCACCGGAGCCGTCGATGGTCGTGAGATGCGAGCCCAGTATCTCGATTCGATGGACCTCGAGCGCGAGCGAGGCATCACGATCAAGGCACAGAATGTCAGGGTCGACTGGAACGACCATGTCCTTCATCTGATCGACACGCCTGGCCACGTCGACTTCGGATACGAGGTGAGCAGGAGCCTCGCTGCGTGTGAGGGCGTGGTTTTGGTGGTCGATGCTGCTCAGGGCATCGAAGCTCAGACCTTGGCGAACTGCTACCTGGCGCTCGAGAACGATCTTGAGATTGTGGCAGTGCTGAACAAGATCGATCTTCCTGCCGCCGACCCTGATCTGTATGCCTCGGAGATCGAGAGCGTCCTCGGCGTTCCGGCCGAGAAGATTCTACGCATCAGCGCGAAGACAGGCGATGGTGTCGATGATCTTCTCGATGCGATCGTCGATCAGATCCCATCACCGGTTGGCGATGCCGAAGCGCCGTTGCAGGGCCTCATCTTCGACAGTCACTTCGATCAATACCGCGGCGTGGTGTCGTCGATCAGGGTGATGAACGGTGTGCTCAACTCTGGTGCCAAACTTCGCTTCCTGCAGACGTCGGCGACGCATGAGGCGGAGGAGATCGGCGTTCGCCTCCCGTCGAGCACTCCTGTTGACTCGCTGGGTCCTGGTGAAGTCGGTTATCTGATCGCCGGCATCAAGGACGTGGGTCAGGCCAAGTCTGGCGAGACGGTCACGACGGCCAGCAAGGGATCCGACGAACCGCTTCCCGGCTATCTCGACCCGAAATCGATGGTGTTCTGTGGCGTGTATCCCGTCGATGGTGACGAGTATCCCGACCTTCGAGACGCGCTCGACAAGCTCAAACTGAATGATGCATCGATCACCTTCGAGCCAGAGACGTCGGGTGCGCTCGGGTTCGGCTTCCGCACCGGCTTCCTTGGCTTGTTGCATATGGAGATCGTGCGTGAGCGACTCGAGCGCGAGTTCGATCTCTCGCTCATCGCGACTGCGCCGTCGGTTGAGTACCTCATCACCACCACTGGTGGCGATGAGGTTCGCATCGACAACCCGAGCGAACTCCCCGACATGAGCGACGTTGAACAGATCGCAGAGCCGATGCTGACGATCAGTATTCTTTCTCCGGCGCACTACACCGGCCCGATCATGGAGCTGTGTCAGACGCGGCGCGGCTCTATGGACCGTATGGACTACTTGTCTCCCGAGCGGGTCGAGCTTGTGTACCGCATTCCTTTGGCCGAAGTGGTGACCGACTTCTTCGACCAGCTGAAGAGCCGAACGCAGGGCTATGCGAGTCTCGACTACGAGCCGGCTGGATACGAGGTCGCAAAGCTGGTGAAGGTCGACATTCTGCTGAACGGCCAGCAGGTTGATGCCTTCAGCATGATCGTCCACCGCGAGAAGTCGGATGACTACGGACGCCGAATGACCGAGAAACTGCGCGAGCTGATTCCACGCCAGCTGTTCGATGTACCTATCCAGGCGGCGATCGGCGGACGGATCATCTCGCGGGAAACGGTGAAGGCGAAACGCAAAGACGTGCTTGCCAAGTGCTACGGCGGTGACATCACGCGTAAGCGAAAGCTGCTCGAGCGTCAGAAACAGGGGAAGAAGCGCATGAAGTCGATCGGTCGAGTCGAGGTTCCGCAGGAGGCTTTCGTTTCCGCCCTCCGTCTGGACGACTGACCGAGAACTGTGGTCGATGTCAGCCCTCGCGGCTTGGGAACTTTTTGCCGACGGTCGCTGTTACCGAACAAGTCGTCGACGACAATCGCGGTCGGTGACCTGCACCGGGCGATCCCCGGCCCGTGGTAGCGGGCCGACGTGGCGAAGAACGAGTCTGGAATGCCGGGTTCGCGTCGATTCGACCGGGCGGGTTCGTTCACGCCAGCGACCAACGTCTAACGACGCCTGATGTCTGTCGAGACGGAAGAGATTTGTTCAGGAGCCGGTCGATCTTCGGAGTGGCTCCTTCGGAACTACGCTTGAGATCGTTCGAACTCCGAAGGAACTGATGGACGAGCGCAAGGCAACTGTGCTTCGAGCCGTGGTCGAGGCGTACATCGACACGGCGCAACCGATTGGCTCTGGCGCGCTCTCCGGCCACGGCGATCTCGCGGTCTCATCGGCCACGATTCGAAGTGAGATGGCCAGCCTCGAAACCGAGGGATACCTTGCGTCGCCTCACACCAGCGCCGGCAGAATCCCCACCGAAAAGGGTTATCGCTACTTCGTCGACAATATCGGAGGGCCCGGCCGTCTTGGGCCGACGGACACTCGGCGGGTGTCCGACTTCTTCACGCGGGCGCAGGGCGCGATCGAGGGCCGCTTGCAGGACACCTCGCAGCTGCTGTCGAGCCTGACGGCGTACGCGGGCGTGATTCTTGGCCCGTCGCACGATCCCGCGACAATCCGATCGGTTCAGCTCGTTCTCCTTGATCCCGGCCAGGTTTTGCTGGTTCTCGTGCTGTCCAGTGGAACGGTCGAGCGGCACGAGATCATGGTGGACGACAGTGTCGACGAGGACGTTGTCGCTCGCGCTGGTGACCGACTCTCGCTGCGCCTCGTTGGCACGACGCCAACGTCGGTACCTCAGCAGCAGCCAGTCGGTGACGCTGCTCTCGATGGTTTGGTGAAGCTTGCATTGCATGCCATCGGCGCCGAGCCAGAGGCCGGCCCTGTCTATGTCGGTGGTGCTGCGAACATGGCAGGCCAGTTTGACGCCGTCGATACTGTTCGAGAGGTACTCACCATTCTCGAGCATCAGTTGATGGTCGTTTCGATGGTTCGTGACCTGCTGGACCGTGGTCTCTCTGTTGCCATTGGTTCGGAAACCGGATTGCCGCTGGCCGATTGCTCGGTCGTTCTTTCGCCATTGATGGTTGATGGCGAACTCGCCGGTAGCGTCGGTGTGCTCGGTCCGACTCGAATGGACTACCCGAGGACGCTCGCTGCGGTACAGGTGGTGAGTAACCGTCTCGGGGATTCCCTCGCGAAGGCAACCGACAACTGATCGTCCCTGACCGCTCCTGTGTCGGAGAACTGTGGCCACTGATTATTACGAACTCCTTGGTGTCTCTCGGGATGCGTCAGCCGATGAGATGAAGCGCGCCTATCGACGGCTGGCGCGTCAACTCCATCCCGACGCGAACCCCGACGACGCTGAGGCTGAAGCGAAATTCAAAGAGGTGTCGCACGCGTACTCAGTGCTCAGCGACGAAGAGCAACGGGCGCGCTATGACCGGTACGGCCCAGAGGGCCTGCAGGGTGGCGCCGGTGGCGATCCTTTCTCGAACGTCGGTGACATCTTCGACGCGTTCTTCAGCGGTGGCAGTCCGTTCGGCGGCGGCCGCCAGCGTGGCCCGAGTGGCCCGCCGCGTGGTGCTGACCAAGAGGTCATCGCCGATGTGTCGTTCGTGGATGCTGTCTTCGGCGCTGAAACCGCGGTGAGTTTCCGAAGTGCTGTGACATGTGAAGCGTGCGAGGGATCGGGCAGCGCACACAGCACGACGCCAAACCGTTGTCATACGTGCGATGGGCAAGGCCAGGTTCGCCAGGTTCGCCAATCGATCCTCGGCCAGATGGTCACCAGCGGCACATGCCCGACGTGTGCGGGAGCCGGCGAAGTCATCACCGATCCGTGTGGCACGTGCCGAGGTGAGGGTCGTCGTCTGGAAGATCAGCGTTTCGAGGTGCGTGTGCCGGCAGGGGTCGACACCGGTTCGACACTTCGGCTCACGGGTAGGGGAGCAGCCGGCCCGCGCGGGGGTCCGCCCGGCGACCTGTACGTGCACGTCCGCGTTGCTCCGCACGATCGTTTCGTTCGCGATGGTGACGACCTTCACGACGAACTCCACATCTCCATTGCTCAAGCTGCGCTCGGTGTGAAGCTCGACTACATCACCCTCGACGGTACTGAAGAGATCGGCGTTCCTCCTGGCACCCAGCCCAGAGAGGTTTTCAGGATTCGAGGCAAGGGTGTTCCGCGGCTTCAAGGCCGTCAGCGGGGCGATTTGCTCATCACTGTGGTGGTCGACGTGCCGACGAAGCTCAAGGGCGAGCAAGAGGCTCTTCTTCGCCAACTTGCTGTCGAGCGGGGCGAGACCGTTGCCGAGCCAGGCGAGGGTGGTCTGTTGTCGAAGATTCGATCGGCGCTCAGCTGACCTCTGGGCCGCCGCCAGTGTCCCTTCCTCCCGGTGGAGAAGGTGGGCCGCATGTGTTCGTCGACGACGTCGAGGCTCCGGTCCTCGCTGATGACGACCGTCATCACCTCGCGCGTGTGCGGCGTATTCGCAATGGCGATGCGATCACGATCTGTGACGGCGCCGGCCTCTGGCGTCGTGCTCGATTCGGTGACGACATCGACATCGATGGTGAGGTCGTCGCAGTTGCTCGTACGGAGCCGTTGATCACCATTGCAATGGCTGCGGTGAAGACCGATCGCACGTCGTTCGCAGTCCAGAAGTTGACCGAACTCGGCGTCGATCGTATTTTGATCCTCCACACCGCACGCTCTGTGGTGCGGTGGGAGGGAGTGAAAGGCGAAAGGGCGCTGACACGCCTACGGGCGATTACGCGGTCTGCGGCCGAACAGTCACGGCAAGTGTGGATCCCGGAGGTTGCGGGCCCGATCTCTGTGGCGGATGTCGCTGCTGAACCGGGGGTCGCTGTCGCAGAGCGTGATGGATCTGTCCTCAAGCTTTCGACGCCGACGATGCTGGTCGGTCCCGAAGGTGGATGGGAGTCGGCTGAGCTGAACAACTCTGTTCCAAGAATTTCTCTCGGACCTGCGGTTCTGAGAGCTGAGACCGCTGCCATCACTGCAGGAGTTTTATTGACCGCTTTACGTAGCGGGCTTGTGCGCGGTCACGCAGAGTGATTAATGTAGGGGATCACATCTGACGGGCAGGCAATCGGCGAAATGTGGCTGGTTGGCGGGTAGGTAGGAATGGCTGACATCGATCTCACTACGGCGGAGTCTGAACAAGACGTCGCCTATGGGAAGAGAGTTGGCGAACGCCTTCGGGCTATTCGTCGTCAGAAGCGTATGTCGCTTCAGGATGTCGAGGCCGAGTCGAGCCACGAGTTCAAAGCTTCGGTTCTTGGTGCCTATGAACGTGGCGAGCGTGCTATTTCGGTTCCACGGCTTCATCGCCTGGCCCGGTTCTACAACGTGCCGGTTTCGCAACTGCTGCCTCGCACCGATGACGATGCAGATGCCGATGGTCTCGACAATCGTGACGATTCGAACGTCACCGTCGATCTGACTCGTCTCGAACTGATGCAGGGTGGCGATGCCGCGATGCTCACTCGGTACTTGTCGATGATTCAGATGCAGCGCCAGGATTTCAACGGCAGGATGCTCACCATCCGTCGCGACGATCTTCGTGCGATTGCCTGCATTCTCGACACCAGCGTCGACACGGCTACCACCAAACTGGCCGATCTCGGACTCCGACTCGGCGGCTGATGCTTCCTCGCACCTTGGCGGGGCACTTGGTGATCTTCACGTGAACGCAGAGTTCGGTGTCTACGTTCACATTCCCTTCTGTTCGCACCGATGCGACTACTGCGCGTTCGCGACGTGGACCGAGAAGCACCACCTGATCGAGCAGTACATGGCAGCGTTAGTCACCCAAGCTCGTCACGAGGTCGCGCTCGGCATGGCGCCAGTCACGTCGGTGTTCGTCGGCGGGGGTACGCCGAGCCTCGTGTCGGCGGACAACCTCATGGCCGTCATTGCCGAGTTGCCGGTCACGGCCGACGCCGAAGTGACGATCGAGTGCAACCCCGACTCGGTCGATTCGGCCAAGCTCGCCGTCTACCGAGAGGGTGGCGCGAATCGCGTCAGCTTCGGCGTGCAGTCGATGGTGCCTGCGGTGTTGGCCGCTCTTGGCAGGACCCACAATCCGGACAATGTGGTCGCTGCGGTCACTGCGGCGCGGGCGGTCGGCTTCGAAAGTATCAATCTCGACGTCATCTACGGGGGCGCGGGCGAGTCGCTCGACGACTGGCGTACGACACTCGACGGCATCATCGTCCTGGAACCAGATCACGTCAGCGCCTACGGGTTGACTGTTGAGCCGGGAACCGTGCTGTACGACGACCCATCCCGCCACCCGGATGACGATGACCAGGCCGACAAATATCTACTGGCCGATGAGATTCTCGGTGCTGCCGGTCTCTTGAACTACGAGATCTCGAACTGGTCGAAGCCAGGCGAGGAGTGCCGTCACAATCTCCTCTACTGGAGTCAAGGCGAGTATGCCGGGCTGGGTTGCGCTGCCCACGCCCATATCGATGGGCGACGGTTCTGGTCGGTCCGAACGCCCGAGCGGTATATCGACTCGATCGAATCGAGTCAGGGCACCGAAGCTGGATCGGAACGGCTCGATCTCGCCGAACGCGAGGTCGAAGCACTCCAGCTCGCGATCCGGCGGCGTGAAGGCGTACCGGTCGATGTGGTGCCTGACGAGGTGATCCATCTCGTCGATATCGACGCTGATGGCACTGCTCGTCTGAACCTTCAGGGCCGACTGCTCGCCAACGAGGTCGCTGTCCGCCTTACCCCTCGTGCTTTGTAGCGACGCGGCCGGCAAAAACAGCGGTTGGAGCCGGATCTGTGACCCGACCCCAACGCGTGTCCCCCAAGACGTGACGAAGGTTACACCGACCTCGGGGTGGCTCCGCAAGGGCAAATCTTTGGGTTGCCCGGTCAGGGTGCCGGTGTGATCAAGGTCATGCCGGGGTAGATCAGGTCTGGGTTGGACGGATCGGGGAGGGAGCCGCGGTTCGATTCGATCAGCCGCAGCCAGTACTCGCCGACCTGTGAGGTGCTCGGTTCGAAGGTTGAAGACTCTCTGACCACGGCGGCGGCGATCGACCAGAAGTGGTCACCGGGTTTGACGTTCCACTCCCCGTCCGAGTTGGTGGCGGTCGAAGTCGATGGAGCGTGGATCGGCGACGTCAACAGGTTGTGGTTTCGGTCGAGTTTCGCAGCCGGCCCGAGGTGGGTCAGTTCGGGCAGCGGGTTGTCGTCGGCACGCGTTGTCGGCGGTCTTTCTCGGTTGTCCGGTGCTTCGGGTGAGCTGGTGGGGGCGGAGCCGAGGTGAATGAGAACGGGCGGTCCGGTTTGGTCAGCCCCGGCGTCGGTCGCAGCGGCGAATCCTGCGCTACCGACGAGGAGTGAGCTGGACAGTGCAAGGGTTGCCGCAGGTTGGAAGATGGGGCGAGCGATGCGAGGCAGGAGCTTGTACGCGACCGTGAAACTTCTCGGTGATCCGATCCGAACGATGAGTGCGAGTACGGAGACGAGAAGCAGCCATGTCGCGGTGCAGAAGGTGGTGACCTTGAGCAGTTCGATCGTGATCTCGTCTGGCGAGGCCTGCTCGATCCAGTCGAGAAGTTTCGCCCAGGAGCTGACAGGCACAGCGACGCTGGTTGCTTCGAGCCGCGTCAAGAGCAGGACAGCGACTGTGAGCAGACTGAACCAGATCGGCGCCGCTAGTCGATGCGCCAGTTGCGAACGTTGCATTATGCGGTCCCTTTGATCGTGTGGGACTCGCCGGTCGTCGTTGCAACTGTCAGTTCGTCGCAGGCGCCGGAATCGGTGACGAACAGTGCGCGGGGAAGGGCGACCGTGGTTGCGAACTCGGCGATCGCGCTGCCACCATCAACAGCCCAGGTGGAGAAGAAGAATACGTCGCCCGTGACGGCATCGACGAGCGCTGGGGTTGCGATACCGTCACAGTCCCAGTCGCCGACGGTGACGAGATCGTCCTCATCGCCGAGCGAATAGCGCTCGTCTGCCGCCGCCAAGACCGAACCGACGCGCCACCATTCATCGTCGCATCCGTCGCCGTCGACGTCGGCGCGCCGTGCGCCGGGTGCAACGGGTTCGCAGATTGGCCGGGTATCGAGAATCAGCTCTGCTTGTGGCTCGGTGCCGACGGCACCGACCGGGGGAAATGGGGCTGGCGAAGGATCTAGGGTGACCCGTTCGGGGCTTGGATCTCTCGTTGGTGACGAACCGTTCGGCCATGTGGCCAGAACGATCGCGGCGATTGCCGCGGCAAGGAGAACAGCACCAACGACTCTTCCCGAACCGTCAACCCCATCACGGAGGCGATCAAGGCCGCCTCCGGAGGCCGGGCGGGGGTCGTGAGAAGTCGTGCCGGCGAGCTGGTGGAGCCGCCTGGCGAGCTGTTGCATCTCGACGACGCGAGCGGGGTCGGTGGCGCAGTCGGCGAGATCGGCAATATGGCGGAGAGCGATCACCGTGGGCTCACGATCTTCGCTGAGCTGGTCGTCAAGCGAGCGGGCAACCTCGCGGTCGAGGAGGCGGCCGATGGAGATCACGTCGAGTCGAGCGCCGTTGCCAATGGTGTGATGGTCAAGCACGCCGTTGGTCGGTGGCTTGCTGTCGGACCGACATGCGCTTCCGAAGCCACAGAGTGTGGCGTGCAGGTGCCGATCGAGGATGATGTGCTCAGCGCCGAGGTTTGTGTGTGCAACTCCGAGCGCATGAAGGTCAGCAAGCGTCTGGGCGACCTCGGCGAACACTGCGGACAACTGACGGGCATCGAGCGGTGGTTGGTCGAGGAGGTTCCTTCCTGTCACGTGGGCGAGACGAAGCGTGACCTCCTCGGCGTCGTCATGCATGGACACGAGTTCGACGACGCCCGGGTGTTTTGCCATCGCCAATGTCTCGCCCTCGGCGCGCAATCGTTTTGCGGCGGCCCCTGAACCACGTTTGACGAGGACGTGGATTCCGTCGGTGTCCTCAGCTTCAGGCAGACGGCGGGGCATGAAGGTAAATTACTGGAAAGTATTGAAAATACATAATAAATATGAAAATATACTCAGAATCACGGTATCGCATCGGCGGTACCTATGGCGCGGGCCGAAATCTGGAATGGCCCGCTTGTGAGCGAGGACATGATCAAACGTTCGACCTGGCCGCGGACCACCACCTCGATGTTGACCGGGTCGACGACGTTGATCTCCATGGCGAATGTCCCAGGAATGAATAGATCGCCGGCCTGGGCTTGAGCATTGGCAGATACGACCGCGATCGCTGTTTCGAGGTTGCCGGCAAGCCGGTACTTGCCGGTATCTCGAAAGTGTTCTATATCGATTCCGAGGCTGACCATGTCGTTCGCGGCAGATGATGCGATGTTCGCGGCCGATCGCTCCGCCATGAAGCCGAGCGAGGCGTCGACGGTGATGGCCGTGAGCACCAGGACGATGAGAATTCCCGCCGGAACGAGCAGCAATGCACTACCGCGTTCGTCGACGGTACGGCATTGGTCAGACACAGGTGGCCGCACCTGTGAGGCCGTCGCGGAATGGATCGATGATCTCGCTGTGCCGCGAACGCACCGTGAGTCCGTCGCCGAATCCGTTGAGAAGGGGGATGCTGATGATCGGTACGGAGTAGCTGACTTCGAACGTGACGCGAACGCAGCGCTCGAGGCTCAGCGTGCCGATGGGGTTGATCGATGTTCGAGCAGGGTCTCGGCCCTGAGCCGAGATGGCGTCCATGCCTGCGTCCTGACTGGTCGTGTTGGCTTCGGCAACGTCAACGCCTGCCGGCGTCTCGACGAACGTTCGTGTCGTCTCCCGAGCCGCCGAACTCGCGGCGCTCTTGGCCTCGAACACTGCGGAGACCTGAGCGAAGAACAACACTCCGATCACGAAGATGAGCAGACCGAATGGCAACAACTCGATGCCAGCGATCTGTCCGCTCTGATCCAGGTTCCTTCGGTTCATTGGCCGGCGACTGGGACGGGCTGCTCAACCCGTATCTCCACAGTCTTCTCGATCGTCGAAGCGGGAAGAAAGCCAACTGACATCGCAAGGAAGTTGTTCGGTTCGACCGTGATGGTCAGCCGTACGACCTCCGCGGTGGAACCCTCCCAGCTGATGGCGAGCGAGTCGGCTCCGATGAGTGAATTGATGTGCGCGTTGGCTGCCGATCGATCGTCATCGGGACCGCCCTGAGCACTGATGCGTGCTGCATCGTAGGTAATGGCGTTGACCGCGGACGCGACAAAGAGTCCGTGCGCCGCTTGAACGGCTACGAACAACATGATCAGGAACACGAGAACCGCTGGCATGAGCGAGATCACGCCGGAGCCTGCCTCGTTTCGGGCCCCGCGATGTTGGCCCATCGACAGGGTCAGCCTCCGATCTCGCTGATTTTCGACTTCGTGGTCGCCTCCGCGTCGGTCCAGATCGTGCGGAAGCCGACCCACATCAGTGCACCCAGCCCGGCGACGATCAGCACAGCAATCGCAGCCGAGATGACGCCTTCGCCGATCTCGTTGCGGGCGCGGCCGTTCTGCACCACCGCGAACGAGCGGATTCTGCAATACATCGACAGAGCAGTTGTCATGTCATTTCCTTTCCCTTTGGGATCTGTGTGTGCCCGTAGTGGGCGTGTTGCTGGCTCATATCGCCCCGAAATCCGCGAGAGCGTTCATGAACGGAACGGCGAGAAAGATGACGCCAGGTACGAGCGTCGCGACGGTGACCGGAATCCAGACCTGCTGGTTCCGCCGCTCGATCTGTTCGACGAGGTCGCGCTGAGTTTCTCGGCGCATCGAACGGGCTTCGGTCGAAATGAGGTGGCCGAGGTCGCCGGCCTCATCGTGGAGAGTCAGTACGCTGACGAGTTGGTGCAGCGCAGGAACGTCTGCCACGTGGCCCCACTCGCGAAGTCCTTGATCGGTGGGGATGCCGTGTCGGATGCGTACGGTGAGGCGTCGGATATCTTGGACGCAGGCTCCGTCGCCGCGTTCAGCCACCCGGCTGAGCGCAGCGTTGATCGAGTAGCCGGAACTCAACAACATGCCGAGCTGCTCGGTGATGATCGGGAGTTCGAGGAACAGTCGTTTCTGGTGAGCCTCCGACGCGAGCGCGAGGCGCTGTTCGAGAATCAGAAACGCAACAAGTGGCGCCGCAATGAGGAGGAACAGGACGACCGGCGCCGGCGGCCTTATCGCGACCAGAAGCAGCGTGGTTACCCCAAGCGTGCCTGTGGCCCACCCGATCTGCGTCGTTCGGAATGCGGTGACATCGTTCTGGCTCCGGACTCGATCGAGCCGCAGTGTTAGTTCCTCGGTGACACCGAAGCCTTTCGAGACTCGCTCACCGATTCCGGTTGCGAGGGGGACGAGGACGTCGGCGAAGGATCGATTCGTGAACGTCGACCCGGTGCTGCATCGACGGAGGCCACCTGGCTCGAACGGCCTGAGCCGCTCGACGAGTGGCAGGCGGCGGAACCAGCGAAGCTCTGACAGCACCATGGTCGTCCCGACCCAGAGGGCGATGAGCGAGATGGCGGCGAGGCGGCTCATTCTGCAAACACCCTCTGCTCTGCCGGGATCATCATCATTCGGCCGGCCCAGAGCCAGCACCCCGTCATGAGAAGGAGCCCGATGACGACAGCGACTTGGCCAGCCGATGTCTGATAGGCGGCACGGCCGTCGCCGATGGTCAGGCCAACGAACGCCATGCCGATCGGCACGATCAGTACGAACAACCTCGCAAACCTGGCTCCTGCTTGCTGTGCTCTCGCATCCTTCCGGCCCTGGACGTCGGCGAGCCGATCCTCGGCCAGGTCAGCCAGCCGTCGGTTGAGATCGACACCGCCGATCTGGTGGGCGGTGAGGAGCGTCTCGCACGCAGCATCGGCAGTGGAATCGGCCAACGTCGACTTCAGCACACCGATCGCCCGTTCGAAGTTGGTCGACAACAGCCATTCTCGGTGTGCGAGATCGAACGCGTCCTTGAGGTCGACTGGTGCGCGGCGTCCCACTTGGAACAGAGCCTGTGGGATCGAGGCGCCGATGGAGCCGGTGAGAATCCTGACCTCTTCGATCATTCGCGGCCACGACTCTTGGGCGAGCGCGATTCGTCTCGCTCGCCTTTGGCGGTAGGAGAGAAGCGGCCAGGTCGATGCGAAGGTCCCGCCGATGGCGCCGGGGATGATGCTGCCAAAGATGGCGAAGGTGACGAGGAACGCGACCGCGAACAGCGTTGCGCAGACGGCCGCGAACTCGCGCCAGTGGACGTCGATGAGGCCAGCTTGGGCAAGCCAGTCGGATGCTCGTTGCCGTTCCGATGACGCTTTGGTTGTTGATGTGGAGGTGATGAGAGTGCGGCGGTCGAACGCGAATCGCGAGTAGAGGAGGAACACGCCGGTTGCTCCGCACATCGTGAAGATCAGTGCATTCACCGGGTCATCTCACTCAGCCCACCAAGCAGGTCGGTCACGTTGTGGCCGTTGTTCTTCAGTTTCCTTCCGAGCCGGATCGGGTGATCGCCAGTCCAGGCGACTCGGTTTTCTGGGCTCGATCGGTCAAAAAGGGTGGTGGCGGTGAAGTGGATCCCGTCGAGGCCGGTGGTGAGATCTTCGACGGCCAGAACTTCGGAGACCTCGACGCCGTGCGGGGTTCGCTCGAGGTGAACGACCAGATCGATCGCCTCGCTCACGAGACTGTTGAGCGCGGCCATCGGCAACTCGTTCGAAGTATCAGATAGCTGACAGATGAATCTGAGCCGTGTCAGTGCCTGACGGGCGGAGCCGGCATGAATTGTGGTGTAGCCGGTCACACCGCTCGACAGGGTGAGCAGCAGCGGGAGTGCTTCTCGGTCGCGCACTTCGCCAACGATGGCGACGTCAGGCGCCATTCGCAGGAAGCCGGAAACGAGCCGCCGCAGATCGACGGCGTCACGTTCGGCTCTTGCGGGCCGCGTCTGCATTGACGCGACGTTCGGGAGTGGCACGTCGGCTTCGAAGACCTCCTCAGCTACGACAACGCGCAAGCTCGGATCGAGCTCCGAAGCGCAGCATGACAGCAGCGTCGTCTTGCCTGTTCCCGGTGACCCTGCGAACAGGATCGACGCTCGACTCCGGACGGCGGCTCGAAGAAGCCCGGCCACGGCAGCCGACAGTGTCCCGACTTCAACCAGCTCACCCAGCGTGCGGTACGCGACGCCCGTGAACTTCCGAATGTTGAAGATCATGTGGCTGTCTTTGGCAACGTCGCTGTGGACGATGTGCAGGCGTGAGCCGTTGTCGAGCTGGGCGTCTTGGAGCCCTTCCGTGGGATCGAGCGTTCTGTGAGCCGACGATGCGTCATCCATGATCTTCGTGAGAGTGCGGCGGACGTGGTCGTCGTCGTGAAAGACCTCATGGTGGTACCCGCTCGGCCCATTGTGCCGCTTCACGAAAATCGTGTCGGGGGCGTTCACCATGATTTCCCAGACATCATCGTCATCGAGGAGTGGCTGTAGCGGCCCGTAGCCGGTGAGGTTGCGGTTGACCCGCTCGGCGACGCCGTCGGGGTCGGTGAGGTCGAATTCGCGACGGCCGCGCTTGTAGTCGAGGCTCCAGCGCTGCACTTCCTCTGAGACGAGGGTGGACAGTAGATGAGCGCCGTCCGGCAGCGAAGGATCGAGGGCGAGATCTTTGGCGCGCGACTGGACCGCGTGTTCGATCTCAGCAAGCGGACTGATCGTCGTCACGGTTCGCGGCGCAGGTCGGTCTGTGCAGCTTTCTTCATCCTGCCACCTTTCACCCTGCCACCTTTCACCCTGCCACGTACACTATTGATCAACACCAACAGTGGTCAATAAAATAATGAATTTTATTGAAACATCAGGAAATATCATCTAACAGATCACGTGATGTGAGTTTTCGTGTTTCACGGCACATACCTTTGTGGCGGTGCGGTATATCCGAAGGCAGCTCTCAGCGAGATGCACCGGTCGATTGGCGGCAGCGGCTTGCACGATCTTGGTGACTGTCGCGTTCGGCAACGCTGACCGCTGCAGCGGTCAAGATCTGAATGTGCCCAGGCTGTGCGTAGGTGCCCCTGCAGATCAGGAGGTCGCCCTCCGTCGAAACCAGGATTGACCGCAGTAGCCGACCGTCTGCCGATGAGTTCACTGAGCGAGTCGCTCAGGCTCGACACTCCGAAGCTCCCGGGCGTGCTCGTCAGCGAAGTGGTGGCGCCGGCATCCCTAAACGGAGTCGTCTCATAGCTTCGCGGCCACCGCTGTTACCAGGACAGCAGTCTTAGCCGGACCCCCCTTGATCTGGTCCAACGCATGCTGATGTACATGAGATTCACCACATGTTGCGGACCCATCCGCTCGCCCCAGATTCCCATCGAGCCCCAATGGATACAACGCCATCCGGAAAATAGTTTCGATGTAGGAGCTGTGTCTGAAGCCGTATCGGGCGACCACCTATGGTGCTGGCCCGATTCCTGAGTTACCGTTGTTGACGTGGTTCTGAGGGGTGAAAGACCTGTTGTGTGGGCAATTCGGACGGTTGCCATGACGGCCGCGCTCGTTTTGACGGCCACAGCCTGTGGCGGCGGAGGTGACAGCACCACCGACGAATCTGCTGGCGTTTCGACAACGACATTGCCAGGAACCGACACGACGAGTGCCGGTGGCCTCGACGCCACGACGACAACTCTGAGTTCTACGTCGTCGCCCGCGACCACCGACAACGTCCGACGTGAATGGACGAACGCTGCTGTCAGCGTGTGGCAGCAGTTCCTCCTCGACCGCGGGGCTCAAGTCGACATCGATGGTTTCTTCGGCCCACAGACGGAGACGGCCACACTCGCGTTCCAGCGCGAGATGGGCATTCCCGAAACAGGTGTCGCCGACCGATTGACGCTCGACACTGCCGGTCCGCTTCTGCGTCAAGCCGTCTTCGACGAGATGACGATCATCACGACCACGACCATCACGTTGCGAGATTCCCAACCTGGCGATCCAACCATCGCCATCACCTGTCCAGGCACCGAGACCGAGACTCAAGCCCGCTACCGCGCCAAGTTCGGCCACACCGAGACATATCGCAGTTTCGGCAGCATCTCGATCGACTACGGCGACGGCAAGGACTTCGGCAGCACCCTCGAAGACGGCGGACTCACGGGTGCCTTCTGGCATGTGTACGACACGCCGGGCACGTTCACCGTCGTGGTGATCATCACAGACGGCGATGGCATCAGCGCCACCGCCAGCTGCACACACACCTGGGCACCGGCCTAAGCGACCTCGCTGCGCGACGAGTTTCTGACGTCCGACTCCGCGCGCTCTTGGTGTCAGTCGGGCTCATGGGTTCCGAGGGAGCCTGGCGTCGCAGGGGCGAGGTCGTCGATGTCTGGTGGTGAGCCTGCCATTGCCATGTCGCGGTGGAGGCCGGCATCGACGGCGCCGAGGAGCACTGAGCAGACACTTTCTGGCATCGGCGTTCCGTTGCGATGGACGTCGTCGAGATTACGACGCTCGACGATGTGAATCGGTGACGCCAACTTGGCGCGATCTTCGGAGTTCACGAGGTCGGCCACTGACCGCGCCAGGTCGGCCCGAGTTCGCTGCGATCGCGGCGCGAAGTTGATCACCGGCTGAATGTTCTCGCTGCTCACACCGAGTTCGGTGAGTGCGTCGATCGTTCTGACCAGACCGTGAATACCGACGAGGGTCGGTGTTCCGACGGCAACAACGAGGTCGGCGGCCTGTGCTGTTGCTCTGGCCGCAACGTTTCGTTCCTCGATGTCCACCGAACCACAGGCATCTTCGCCTTCGAAGTCGGCCGTGATGTCGGCGACCACCATCCGGTAGCTCCTGACCAGACCTTCGAGCATTGCGCCGAAGGCACGTGGTCGAAGAGTGACCCAGTCGCGATGGCGCCGCAGCCCGAGGAGCAGGTCGTATCTCCGGTGCGTCACGGCGTAGGTCATCGATCGGATCTCGGTGTTCGACGGACGACCAGTTCGGTGGGCGTCCACCAGTTCCTGTACACCGGGAACGATGTCGGTCGCGTCGTGCAGCATGGCCAGGTCACCGTCGAGCGCAAAGTCGGCCAGAACGACGAGGCCGCCCATCCTGCCCGATGATCCGAATGCTTGTGCGAGTGCGATGCCGATGGTGGAGACACCGGTGCCTTGTCGTCCGGTGACAGCGACCACCTGTGCGCTGAAAGGACTCGTCTCGTTGATGACATCGGGGATCAACTCGATGTGCTCGCTGCGGCGCACGGGTCTGGCGACGGTCTCGAGTGCCGCGAGGAGGTCTTCGCGACCGAAGATCTCGTGCAGGCGCGCGGCTGCCCCGAGCTCTTCCCAGTTGCGCTCCGACTCGCCGACCACGATGACGGCTGTATCGAACTCGGAGGCGAGAGCGAACACGTCGCGATCGACGCCAGGAACCGAGCCGTCGCACATTACGGCCGAGTGCGTTCGTCCGCCGCGGAGTCGCGCCGTGAGTTCCTCGACCGATACACACTTGACGAAGTCGACCGCAATCGCGCCGGACATGGCCCAGCTGGTGACCTCGCGTGTCCACATCGACCGGACCGAGCCGAGACCGAGCACGACGAACCGATCGGTCGGCACGTCAGTGGTTCATTCGTACGAGGGTGAGCTGGCCCTTGTCGGCCGCAGCGGCGATGGCGAGGGCATGTTCCCGGTCGTCGAGCGCAACGGTGATCACCTGCTGCTGACCGGCGAGGCCTGGCTCGTCGCTCCGAGAGACATGGAGCAGGAGGACCTGAGGAAGCACGAGCTGCGTCGGAGCGGTCTGGCCGGTGCCGAGCGTGGCGATGATGTCTATGGTCTCTCCGGCGCGCAGCGACCCGTCGACAGCCCGATCGGCGTTCACGCGGAAGCTGACCTCGAATTGGGCGACCGACGAAGCGCCATTGCCACTGCGAACGTCGCTGAGTTGGACGAGTTCGCCTGCACCGATGGCCTGGGTGGTCACGGCTCCAAGCAGATCGGTTTCCTCGTCGAGCGTGAACGAACGCAGGCCGACCGACTCCGGGAGCTCCATGGCCTGAGTTCCGAGGTGTTCGGCGGTGAGGATCGTACCGGGAGCGATGCTGCCAAGCGTTACGACGTAGCGCGTCTCGGGGCCTGCGTTGGCATTTTGAAACGCCGAGAACAGACCGATAGCAGCGAGCGCGACGAGCAGTCCACCGACAGTGGCACGACTTCCCGGCCATGCTCGGCGAGGTCGGATGATGTGTGACGGAGCTGCGATGTCGCGGTCGAGTTCGGGGCCGGTTCCCGCCGGGTCTGTGACCGTGGCCATGGGCGAGCACCGTAGTGAAAACTACCCATCGTGGTCAATAGGTACAAGATAACATATGAAATATAATGAAATATTGATAAGTGACTACAGAAGGTGTTGTCCGTGATCGTCTCTGTCCGGAACAAACAACACGAAAGGTGCTGGGTCGAGTTGTCGAAAAGGACGGAAGCGCCGTACCCATCGCGGAACGAAGCGTATTCATTTTGAAGTGAGCAGTGAACGAGATGAAGTGAGACAGCATGAGAGGGTTTAACATGATCGTCATGACCGAAGAAGTGCACTGGCTGTCGACGGCTGCAGCAGCGCGACGGCTCGGCATAACGCCGAGAACGCTGTATCGGTTCATCGACGAAGGTGACCTCACTGCCTACAGGTTCGGCCGTGTGATCCGTCTCAAACAGGACGACGTCGACTCCTACATCGACACATGCAAGATCGAACCGGGCACCCTCGAACACCTGTACCCGGACGTTGCCGACGTCAAGTGATGAACCGAGGGTGGTGAGAGCGCCCTGACCACGTCATCAAGAGTTGCGCTCGTCACCGGCAGCCACCGCGGAACCGGATCGGCGATAGCGGCGTGCCTCGCCGAGGCCGGCCATCCCGTTGCAGTGCACGGATGGAAGCCAGGTCAATGTGACGCGGTCGTCTCCGCGATCGAAGCTGCTGGTGGAGTTGCCGGCGCTGTCGTCGGCGACGTGACCACAACCGACGGTGCCGCCTCGGTGTTCGATGAGGCGTGTCAGCTCGGCGTCGTCAGTGTGCTGGTCAACAACTACGGCACGCCTGTCGGCACGAAATGGGGGAGCGGCGACGGCGATCGCTGGCACGATGCGTGGGAACGCAACGTCGTCCAAGCCTCCCGCCTCACCGATCTCGCAGTACCGGCCATGCGCGAACTCGGATGGGGGCGCATCGTCTTCCTTGGCACTGTCGGCACGATGATGCCCGGTACGCGTAACCCCGACTACTACGGGGCCAAAGCCGCACTGCCGGCCATTGTCAGGAGCCTCGCCAAAGAGTTGTCGGGTTCTGGGATCACCGCCAACCTCGTGAGCCCCGGCATCATCGCCACCGCCGAGATGCGAGAGGTCGTCGAGCGGCAGGCGGCGAAAGCCGGTGTCAGTGGCGACTGGGATGATGTACTCAGTCCCTGGGCCGCTGCCAAGTTGTTCCCGAACCTGGTGGGTCGCGTGCCGGATCCACGCGACATAGCGAACCTCGTCGCGTACGTCGTGTCGGAGGCAGCGTGGCCGATCACCGGTACCGACCTGCGGATCGACGGCGGGGCGCCGGACGCCGACTGACCGTGCCGTCCACGGCTCCCGCCGACGCGGTGGCCCCGTCAAGGCCACGAGGCCTCAGGTAGCGGTCTGGTCGAGCAGAGTTCTCAGGCCGGTGGTGAGCGACACGAGATCGTTCTGTAAGCGGTTGATCTCGGCCACCATGCGCAACACGTGCTCGCGGCTCAGCTGGGTGTCTGTTCCTGGCTGCAGCATCGCGACGGTCTGCCGGATCTGGGCGATCTCATGGGCGGGCATGTGGCTCGACGTCGATGACATATTCAGATAGTCGCGTCGAACATGTGTTCGAGTCAAGTATCGATCGTTCGGTTCGTGTGGAAGACGTCTCAGGCCTCGTCGGTGAGCGCGAGGGCGCGGCGACGCAGCCGACGCATGCCGCCGAGCCAGCGATCGACGTCGTCGCCCTTGCGACGCACGTACTCCTCGACCTCGGGATGTGGCAGTACATGGAACCGCTCCTCGCGGAGGGCGTCGACGACCACGGCCGCCAACTCTTCGGCCTCGATGATGCCGTCGGTCTGCCCATCGCCAAGGCTCGCCGGCGCCATCGCCGTGTTCACACCCTGCGGGCACAACACCGACACAGCGATGCCATCGTCGCCATGCGTGATCGACAAGAACTCGGCCAGCTTCACGGCAGCCGCCTTCGTCACCGAATACGGGCCCGACCCGATCGCGGCCAGCAGCCCAGCTGCCGAGGCGGTGTTGAGCAGATAGCCCTCACCTCTCGCGATCATGGACGGCAGGACAGCCCGTGCCGCGTACACATGAGCCATCACGTGCAGATCCCACTGCATCTGCCACGACTCGTTAGGTGCGTCGGTCAGGACGCCGGCGGCCCCTGCGCCTGCATTCGAGCAGAACAAGTCGATCGGCCCGTGCGTATCGAGTGTCCATTCGACCAGCCGCTCGATCTGAGCCTCGTCCGTGACGTCGCACTGCGTCCCATCGCAGCCGAGTTCACCGGCAGCTGCCGACACAGCGGCTTCGTCGAGATCGGCGAGCACGACTGCCCGCGCACCCTGGTCGAGAAATGCAGCAGCCATCGCCCTGCCGATGCCCCCACTTCCACCGGTGACGATCGCAACCCTGTCATTCAGTTCCATCTCCGGAGACTACGTGTTCGCGCGATGTCCTCGTTTCGGGGCCGTCCAAGCGCCACGGCGACTTTGCCCGGTGCTGGCGCAGGACTCGATGCCGATGAGTGCTGTTCTCCATCTGATTCGTGGTCGAGTTGGGGCTGGACTCGGTCTGGGACAGCTGGTCGTGACACGATGGCTTCATGGCAGCTGTCGAAGGTGAAGACACCCGACTCGCGTACAGGACGTGTCCCCTCTGCGAGGCGGGTTGCGGCCTCGAGGTCACGCTGAAGTCCGAGGCCGTGCATCGGATCAGGGGCGATATGGATGACGTGTTCTCGCACGGGTTCATCTGTCCGAAAGGCTCGACGTTGAAGCAGTTGCACGAGGATCCTGACTGGCACCGCCGGCCGTTGGTGAAACGCGATGACGTGTTCGTCGAGGTCGACTGGGTCGAGGCCTTCGCAACCATCGAAGCAGGACTGCTCCCGATCGTAGAAGAACACGGTCGTGACGCTGTCGCCATCTACCTCGGTAATCCGGGTGCCCACTGTTTGGCGCCGATGTTCTTCAATCGCTCCCTGATCACCGCGCTCGGCACACGGAACCGCTTCAGTGCCTCGACGGTCGATCAGCGCCCGAAGGAGATCTCATCGGCGCTCATGTTCGGCTCGGTGACTGTTCCGGTCCCGGACCTCGACCGGACCGATTTCATCGTCCTGCTGGGCGCGAATCCATACGCTTCGAACGGGTCGCTGTGCACTGCGCCCGACTTCCCGGGTCGTCTCAAGCGAATCCAAGAGCGCGGTGGCAAAGTCATCGTCGTCGATCCGCGGCGGAGCGAAACCGCCCGCGACGCCGATCAGCACATCGCCATCCGTCCGGGAACCGACGCGCACCTGCTCGCGTCCATCGGACACCGACTCATCGTCGAGGAGCTGGCCGACCCGGCGAACGTAGCCGAGCATTGCAATGGTCTCGACGAGCTCGACGAACTCCTCGCCCCGTACTGCGCCGAAACCGTCGGTCCGATCTGCGGTATCGAGCCCGAGGAGATCCGCCAACTCGCCCGCGATCTCGCGTCTGCGCCGACCGCCGCCGTCTACGGGCGCATCGGAACCTGCACCCAGGAGTTCGGCACGCTCGCTTCTTGGTTGGTCGACATCGTCAACATCCTCAGCGGCAACCTCGATCGTGCCGGTGGAGCCATGTTCACGAAGGGCGCTGTCGGTCAACCGTCCACCAAGGGCGAGCCGAGGACAGGGCGTGGGTTTCGCATGGGCCGCGTCACGTCCAGGGTCAGCAACACTCCAGAGGCGTTCGGGGAGTTCCCTGTGACGGTACTTCCCGAGGAGATCGAAACTCCGGGTGAAGGCCAGGTCAGGGCGCTCGTCACCGTTGCCGGCAACCCGGTGTCGTCGAACCCGAACTCTGACCGACTCGACGCAGCGCTCGCCGGTCTCGAGTTCATGGTTGCGATCGATCCGTACGTGAACGAGACCACTCGCCACGCCGATGTCATCCTCCCGCCACCAGACGCCTTGCAGAAGGGTCACTACGACATGGCGCTGCTGAACTTCGCAGTGCGAAACGTCGCCAACTATTCGCCGCCGGTGCTTCCGCTCGAGGACGGCCAGATGGACGAGTGGCAGATCATGCTGAACCTTGCGGCCGTATTTGCGGGTGAAGGGTTGAACGCGGACATCGAGGCAACCGACGAGGGCGTGGCGAAGGCTTTCCTCGGCTCGGCCGCCAGAGATCCTCACGGGAACGTGTTCGAACGTGATGTCGACGAGATGCTCGCGATGACCGGCAACCACCGAGGCCCAGAGCGCCTGCTCGACATCTCACTTCGGACCGGACCGTATGGTGACGGGTTCGGGATCGACCCCGAAGGACTCACCCTCGACAAGCTGATCGCGAACCCCCACGGCGTCGACCTCGGTGAACTCCGACCCGGCCGGATCCCGGACAACCTGCGTACACCTTCTGGCAAGATCGAGATCGTCCCGGACAAGATCCGCGAGGATCTGCCCCGGCTCGCCGAGTCGATGAAGCGCGATCGTCAGGACGAGATCGTGCTCGTCGGCCGACGCCATGTGCGGTCGAACAACTCGTGGATGCACAACGTCAACGTGCTGATGAAGGGCAAGAATCGCTGCACGATGCAGATTCACCCCGACGACGCTGGTCGCCTCGGCATCAGCAACGGCAGCCCAGCGCGGGTGACGTCCAGGGTCGGTGAGGTGATCATCGACGCCGAACTCACCGATGGCATCAGGCCCGGCGTGATCAGCATTCCGCACGGGTTCGGGCAGAACATGCCAGGCGTCCAGCTTCGGGTCGCCACCGAGTACCGCGGCGTGAACACCAACGTCCTCACCGACGAGTATTTTCGTGACGAGATCAGCGGCAACATCGCTCTGAATGGCGTTCGGGTCACGGTCCAACCGGCCTGACGTCGACAACGTGCCCCAGCGCGCGTGTCGTCGATGTCAACTCGAATCGGTGAGCGGTGATGCGGCGCGGATGCGTACGCTCGTCCGGATGGGTGCGATCGATGTGAATGAAGTGAATTTCACCTTGCCCGACGGCAGGGTGTTGTTCAACTGTGCCTCGTTTCGCATCGGCGACCGTGACCACGTCGCGCTGGTAGGAGCCAACGGCGCCGGCAAGACGACGCTGCTGCGAATGATCGCGGGCGACGAGACCCCGTCGTCCGGTGGCATCCACATCGAGGGCCGGACCGGTGTGATGCGTCAGTTCATCGGCTCGATCCGCGATGGAAAGACTGTCGCCGATCTCATGCTCGACCTGTCGTCGCAGTTCGTTCGCGAGGCAGCAGAGCGCCTCAGCCGCGCCGAAGAGCGGGCCGCAACCGACGGCTCTGAGGAAGCGGGCATGCGGCTGGCGAACGCACACACCGTCTGGGGCGATGCCGGCGGTTGGGACGCCGAAGTCCTCTGGGACACCTGCACGACGATTGCTCTGCGTCAGGGCTTTGCCGAGGCCAGAGACCGACCGTTGTCGCAGCTGAGCGGGGGAGAGCAGAAGCGACTCGCTCTGGAAGCGCTGCTGCGAGGCGACGATGACATTCTCATCCTCGATGAACCCGACAACTATCTCGACATCCCTACCAAGGAGTGGCTGGCCGATGCCATCTCGGCCAGTCTCAAGACGATTCTTCTCGTCACCCACGATCGCCAGCTACTGGCCGACGTCGCCACCAAGATCGTTACGATCGAAGGTCAGACAGCGTGGGTTCACGGCGGTGGCTTCGACAGCTACGACGACGAGCGCGAGGCCAGGAGGTCTCGCATCGATGCCGAGTTCGCCAGGCATCAGGAAGAGCGACGTCGACTGAAGAAGTTGTTGGTCGAGTACCGGGTTCGTTCGACGATTTCCGAGAAGTTTGCGCCCCGGGTCAAAGAGACACTCAAGCGCATCGAGCGGCACGAAAAGGTTGACGCGCCGACGCGGATCCAAGACCAGAGTATTGACGTGCGACTGGCCGGCGGCCGAACCGGGAAGCGCGCCGTCAGGGTCGACGAACTCGGGCTGCACGGACTCACCGATCCGTTCTCGATCGAGATCGATGCTGGCGACCGGGTTGCTGTGGTCGGGCCGAACGGCACGGGCAAGAGTCACTTTCTGAGACTGCTCGCAGGAGGAACCGTCGATCATGAAGGAACGGTGCGACTCGGCGCGAACGTGGTGCCTGGCCACTTCAGCCAGACTCACGAGCACCCTGAACTCGAGGACATTCCGATCGTCGACACCATCGCCAGGGGTCCGGCTGATCGAAACCGCGCCATAGGTGCCCTTCGTCGCTACGAACTCGCCAGCGCTGCGGACCGATCGTTCGACACATTGAGCGGCGGTCAGCAGGCGAGGTTGCAGATCCTCCTGCTCGAGCTCGGCGGAGCGACGCTGCTGTTGCTCGACGAACCAACCGACAACCTCGACCTCGAATCGGCGGAAGCCCTCGAACAAGGGCTCGCGGCGTTCGAGGGCACCGTGATCTCGGTGTCACATGATCGCTGGTTCCTGAAGTCGTTCGACCGGTTCCTCATCTTCGATCGCGACGGAAGTGTTGTCGAACTCGACGAGCCGATCTTCACCTGACGCAGTTTCGCTCAACCCACCGACGCGTTCAGCGTGAGGGCCGGCGGCTCCGGGTCCTCGTCAGTGGCGAACGCGAGGGGTGATTTGCACGAGGACGCCGGCTGCGTCCTTGGGGTGAACCATCCAGTGCGGGTCGCTCCGGATGACCCTTGCGCCGATTGCCTCGAGCGCTTCACGGCACGCATCGACATCGTCGACAGGAATGGCGACAGCTGCTGGGCCCTCGCCAATAGCTGCGAGGCGACTCGCGACAGCCGAAGCGACACCGGGGGTGGGTGAGATCAGCTCCATCATGGCCTCACCGAGCACGATCCGTGACGCGCTGAATGCCCCGTTGGAGATCGGGTGCAGCCCCATGTGGTGAGCGTCGACTCCAGTCGCTGCTTCCCATTGGGCTGATCCGGTGCCGAGGTCTTGAATCACCACGGCGACATGATCGAGGTGAGCAGTTGCGTGCACAGGATCGGCGGGTGCCTCTTCACTGATCGACACGTCGAGTCCTGAGAGGCCGAAATGGGAGTGGTCGCCGAAGTCGGCCGCCTCGATACCGACTGATGCAAGAGGGCCGATCCGATCTGCGACGCTGCCGACGGTGATGTCGACGCCGACCACCCCGCTCAGCTGTTCGGCCTTCGGCCGGGCGAGGACGATCTCTGCAGACCCGACGGGTATGACCGTCGTCCGGTCGCCGGCAACGGCACCGGTACCCGCAATGGTGGAGTACACCTGGGCCGCTCGCTGGACGTCGTCGCAGGCGATGTGGACTCGTCTGAGTTCGTTCACGTCAGTCCGTGAGGATCGTGGTCGGTGTGGCGCCCATGGCCTCACACCCTGCGACGTAAGCCTGCAGCACCGACCCGGCATCGGTGACTCTCTCGATGTTGCCGTCGCTGTCGAGGCTCAGATTGGCACCGTAGATCTGAAACCAGACGTCGGTGACCTCGGTGTTGGTCTCAGGGACCACCAGTGTGTGCCGCGACCCTGCCGGCTCATAGAGGAATGAGCCGGCGGTGTTGACGTAGTCGGACTCTTCGTATTTCCACGAGCCAGACAACGTGTAGGCGTAGACCTGGCCAGTGTGCTTGTGCGTCTGCACCCGTACGCCAGGAGCAAACTTGGTTCTGATGATCCAAAGCCCTTCGGAGACCTTGGCGACGAGCACCTTCAGTTTTGTGCCTTCGTCGTTGTCGACCCACGGAAGTTCGTCTTCTCCGACGTGGACTGCGGTTGGTTCCATCTCGATGAGTGTCATGCTGGCGAGGCTAGATCGGCGGCATGTGCGCTTCCACCTGGGTGGCGGCAGCGCCGGCCCGATACCGATCGGGGTGAGGCGGTTGAAGAACATCGTCTGATGCTCGGCCTCTGTCACGTACCGAAGTGCTTCGACGGCACCGGTATCGAGGTTGGCCTGGTGGCGTTCGATGACCCTTCTGTCTTCGTCGTAGGTCATTTTCCAGAGTTGTACCCACTGGCGAAGCCGGTGAAGCCCTCCGATTGGGCGTGCGACTGGGTCGGGCCGGGAATCGCAGAACTCGTCCGCGCTGCTCGGGGAAGCGATGTGACTCTGACTGTCAACGGCGAAGCCATGGGTCAGTCGTTGCAATCGTACGTACGACACCAGATTGCCGGCCGACTGCACACCGCAGCGAGTCGGGCGTTCTCGACGAACTGATCGATCGCGGGGTCAACGTTGACGGCGTCGGCGATTGCCTCGCCCCTCGGACTGTTGAGGAGGCGATTGTCGAGGGTTACCAGATCGGCGTCAGGATCTGACAGTGATGACGCTGTCACCCTTACACACAGGTTTCACCCGCAAACTCCACCTGTCAGAGCGCAGTCGGTCGAATTCGCGGCAGAGCTGCCCTGGGCTGGCGATACCCTCACCAGACGAGGCGAACGTCTCACATAAACGCGGGGCGAGCGCCTCAGAGAATAAGGAGTCGGTTGGTGCTGCAGTTGTTCGACACGATGACCAGGCAAAAGGCGCCGTTCGTTCCGCGCCTCGAGGGCCAGGTGTCGATGTATGTCTGTGGACCCACCGTCTACGACCACCCTCATCTCGGTCACGGGAGAACCTCGCTCACCTACGATGTGCTGCGCAGGTATCTGCGTTGGTCCGGCTACGACGTCACGATGGTGAGCAACGTCACCGACATCGACGACAACATCATCAACCGGGCAAACCGTGAGGGTCGAACCGAACCTGACGTCGCCGGCGAGTTCCTCGGCTTGTACATCGAGCAGATGGATCGCCTCGACATCGAGCGCCCCGACGAGCGTCCGCAAGCAACCGAGTTCATCGACGGAATGGTCGAAGTCATAACCGAGCTGCTGGCCGCCGGCGCTGCTTACGTCGTGGAGGGTCGAGGCGTCTACTTCTCCGTCGAATCGGCGCCGAACTACGGGCGACTGGCCGGTCGTCAGCTCGGTCAGATGCTCGAAGACGCCGGCCAGCGTGTCGAGGTCGACGACGAGAAACGCTCGCCGCTCGACTTCGTGCTCTGGAAGGCGGCGAAGCCTGGTGAGCCGACGTGGAACACGCCGTGGGGTGACGGTCGACCCGGCTGGCACACCGAGTGCGTCGCGATGTCGATGTCGATCCTGGGCGAGGGATTCGACATTCACGGAGGGGGAGACGATCTTGTGTTTCCCCATCACCAGAACGAGGAAGCTCAGGTCGTCGCGTGCGGCAAGGAGTTCGCTCGCACTTGGGTCCATAGCGCGATGGTGAACGTCAGCGGCGAGAAGATGTCGAAGTCGCTCGGCAACTTCACAACACTTGCCGACGCGCTCGATGCTCACGACCCGAGGGCTCTGCGGATGGCGGTGCTGCAGACGCATTACCGCTCGACGATGGAAGTCGGCCCTGCGACGCTTGCCGCCTCTGCCGAAGCGGTGAAGCGACTTGATGCACTGGTCCGTCGTGCTGCTGCGGAGGGAACCGACGCGAGTCAACCGGCCAGCGAGACCGAGGTTGTGCGGTTCAGAGCAGCAATGGATGACGATCTCGGGACGCCGTCGGCGATTGACGTCGTCTTCGGAGCGGTGCGGGCTGCCAACACCGCCTTCGACGAAGGTCGTATTGCCGATGCCGGCGAGCGTGTCGCGACCGTCGTGGAGCTGAGCGGCGTTCTCGGGATCATGCTCGGCACCGAGCAGAGCCCCGGCGATGACGATGACGAGATCGATGTGCTCGTCGAGCAGCGCAATTCTGCACGAGCCGACCGCGACTTCGCGCTGGCCGATCAGCTACGCGACGAACTGGCCGAGCGCGGCATCGTCATCGAGGACGGGGCAGGCGGCACCAGCTGGCACCGCGCCTGACCTCTGCTCCTCGACAGCGCGCAGCCGGGTTAGAGACGTCGCATCACCGTGACGACACGACCGAACAACGACACCTCGTCGGAGCGGAATTCCATCGGTTCCATCGCGAAGTTTGACGGGGTGAGCGTGATGGTGTTGCCCTTCTTCTTGAAGGTCTTCACCGTCGCTTCTTCGCCCGGGATACCGGCTACGACGATGTCGCCGTTCGAAGCGGTTGCCTGACGCGTCACCAC
The DNA here is from genome assembly GCA_014238065.1 of Actinomycetota bacterium. Classification (GTDB taxonomy): domain Bacteria; phylum Actinomycetota; class Acidimicrobiia; order Acidimicrobiales; family Poriferisodalaceae; genus JABABU01. Next base: position 81,509 of record JABABU010000051.1, on the reverse strand, counting down.
TACGAAGTCGCCGTCGAGGATGCCGGCCTCGATCATCGATTCGCCGCGCACGCGCAGCATGAACAATTCGCCGTCGCCGGCCATGTCGGCGGGAACGGGAACCAGTTCCTCGACATTCTCCTGCGCCAACACATCGGTGCCGGCGGCCACGTCGCCGACAAGAGGGACGTGCCGCGTCGGGCGCCGCTCGGCGTGGGTGAATGAACCGGCCTCGAACGTGACGTTCAGCGCTCGTGGTTTGGAAGGATCACGCTCGATGTAGCCGAGCTCCTGGAGTCGACGCAGATGTGAATGGACCGTGGAGGGTGATGTGAGTCCAACGGCCTCACCGATCTCGCGGACTGAAGGCGGGAAGCCGCGGTTGGTCATCGAAGTCTCGATGTACTCGAGGATTCCTCTGTGACGTGCGGTCAGTGCTTCGGACATAGCGAGCTCCTAGAAACGTGGCTGGCGCGCGAAAGACGTCGTTGCTCTCTCGAACAGGTGTTCCTTCCAGAGTAGCAATGGAGTGGACCGCGAGCAAACACTTGTTCGACTGAGGCCGGGGACGGTCGTAATGCCGCAGACCCAAACAAACGTTCGAGACGGTTGTTGACATCGAACAGTTGTTCTGGTTCCCTCTCTCGAACAGACGTTCGTTACGGTCTTCATCGGAGGGTTCGGGAGACTGTCCCACCCCCTCGTCAGAATGGGAACCGAACCCGCTCAGACGCAGTCCTATCGATACGGAGTCCCACATGGTTGCCGTCCTCGAACCGCAGCAACGCACAGAGAATCAGCGCCATCTTCACCTCGTCGATGGCTTCTCGGCTCGTGTGGCCGGTTTCGACGCGGGTCCCCGCCCTCGTATCACCACGGCGCCTGTTCCGCTCGCCGTGCCTGCGCTCGACGGGGCCGAACGGGTCGGTGCTGTTCTGGCAGCGACCACATACCGCCGCCGCCGAGCGGTCGTGTTCGCGGCTGCCGCGTTGACGGTATGGCTCACCGTGTCCACTGCGGTCGCGGTTGCGTCCTGGGCGACGGGTCCTTCATCACCGACATTTCCCGCGTCCGGGGAGTCCGTTGTTCACTTGGTTCAGGGTGGCGACACCGTGTGGTCGATCGCCCGTGAATACCAGCCAACCGGCGATGTTCGTCCATTTGTCGATCGTCTCATCTCACTCAACGGTGGCAGCAGGGTGAGCGCCGGCCAGCAGTTCGTCATCTCGCCGTGACCGACGTTGGTCAGCGCTCGACCAGGTAGCGAAGGAACAGGAAATGGTCCTCGGTCAGCACATGCGCGAGGGTCAGATTCGCGGTCCCGGACAACTCTGGTCCGTGCAGAATGCGTCGACTTGGGCCACCCACGACCATCGGCGACAACGACACGCAGAGCTCGTCGACGAGATCGGCGGTGAACAACCCGGCATTGAGGCTCGGGCCACCCTCGGACAGCACGACCCTCGCTCCGAGCTTCGCGATCTCGACCAACCCGACCTCGAGGTCGACCTGTTGCTCGCCGGCGAGGATCACGTCAGCCACCGCCTCCACATGGGTGCGCCGCTCGGAGTCGCTCGCATGCGATGTGATCACGATCGGTCGAATGCCGCCTCCGGAAAACAATCGGCTCGCGAGGTCGAAACTGAGCGAGTTCGAAACAACAGCGACACGCGCGGTCGGCCACGCGCCGTGACCAAGTCGACGGGTTCTCGTGCTGACGCTCGTCGACGTCGGGCCGTAGTCCTCGGCGATTGCGGTGCCAGCGCCGACCAGAATGACGTCTGGAATCATACGCATCGTCGAGAACACGTCTTTGTCGCCGGCACTCCCGAGCGGGCCGCTGACACCGCCGACTTCGATGGCGCCATCAGCACTTTCGATCATGTTGACCAGCACCCATGGCCGATCGCCGACAGGCAGTCGTACTGCCCTGTACGCGTCATCGGTGTCGATCTCCTCTGGTGGTGCCGGCAGAATTCTGTGCACAGTGGCCTCCTTGCAGCGCAGCCCGGGGTCCTTGCCGACCAACCCGGTCCTCTGATCGGTCGGCCAGCCGAAGCTAGCAACATCGGCCACGGAGCGAGACCGCCCACAGATGACACCCTGCATTCGTCCACACGGGCTGTGGGTAAAACCGCTGGGTGTCCGCACCGTCATGTCTTCGTCATGGGGAAAGTCGGGCCATCGGAAGTGCTTGCTTGCAGATCAAAAGCCCAGGTCAACAGGCATTGCCTTCCACGTGGTCCAAAGTTGTCCACAAAGCTGTGGATATTGCATCTGTCAAGTGGGATCAGGTGTCGCCGCGACCTGCCCGGAACCGCGTCGGTCTGTCCACAGAAATATCTGAGATATCCTCAGAACTTTTCGGCCTGTCCTCTGGGCCTCCACAGGGTCGAGTTCATAAGGTGTCTGCCGGGTGTCGCGATCGGCGCCGGCGGACTGGGATGTCATCTGGGTTGCGTGCAATCCGTGGTTTCTTCGGACTCATGGCCTCCACGTCTGGGTGGGGGAACGGGGTCCTCTCCTGCTGGCTGCCGATCGCGACCTCCCCATCACACAGGAGAATCGAATGGCCTTTGCGCCTGAACAACAGGCCATTGGTCTGCGACGCCATTTCACCATCCCGGGATTCGAGCCTGAAGACGAGGTGACCTGGGAACTTCGTGACGCCAGGTTGACTGATTGGCGCGACGGCTCGGTGTCGTTCGAGCAACTCGATGTCGAGTTCCCGGCCTCGTGGTCGGTCAACGCGACCAACATCGTCGCCCAGAAGTACTTTCGCGGCACGATCGGCACCGAAGAGCGAGAGTGCAGTCTTCGCCAGGTCGTCCGGCGTGTCGTTGACACGATCACGGCCTGGGGCGAGTCCGACGGCTACTTCGTCGAGGACGAGGTAGAGACCTTCCGCGCCGAACTGACATGGCTCCTCCTGCATCAGCGTGTGTCGTTCAACTCGCCGGTGTGGTTCAACATCGGCGTTCCGGGTGTGCCTCAGCAGGCTTCGGCGTGCTTCATCCTCAGTGTCGACGACACGATGGACGACATTCTCAACTGGTACGCCGAAGAAGGTCGCATCTTCAAAGGCGGCTCTGGATCAGGCGCCAACCTCAGCCGTATCCGTGGCTCGAAGGAGTTGTTGAACGGGGGTGGGGAAGCCAGCGGTCCCGTGAGCTTCATGCGTGGCGCCGATGCTTCAGCAGGCACCATCAAGTCGGGCGGCAAGACCAGGCGTGCTGCCAAGATGGTGATCCTCGACGCCGACCACCCGGACGTGTTCGACTTCGTCTGGTGCAAGGTTCGCGAGGAGGACAAGGCGAGGGTGCTCCGTGACGCCGGCTACGAGATGGACCTCGATGGTGCCGATGCGTTCTCGGTTCAATATCAGAATGCGAACAACTCCGTCCGTCTCACCGACGCCTTCATGAGGGCTGTCGTCGATGACGCAGACTGGGACCTCATCGCGCGCACCACCGGCGAGGTGATCGAAACAGTAAAGGCCCGCGATCTCTGGCATCAGCTCGCCGAGGCAGCCTGGAAGTGCGCCGATCCCGGCCTGCAGTTCGACACCACCATCAACAACTGGCACACGACCCCCGTCAGCGGCCGTATCAATGCCAGCAATCCGTGCTCGGAGTACCTCCACCTCGACAACAGCGCATGCAATCTCGCCTCCATCAACCTGCTCGAGTTCCTCAACGACGACTTCAGCTTCGACGTGGACGGTTTCGAGCAGACGGTCGCGGTCACGTTCACGGCTCAAGACATCCTTGTCGGTCACGCCGACTACCCGACAGATCGAATCGCTGAGACGTCGCACGACTTCCGTCAGCTCGGCCTCGGGTACACGAACCTCGGCGCGCTGCTGATGGCGCTCGGTGTCGCATACGACAGCCAGGAAGGCCGATCGGTCGCGGCAGGTATCACAGCGCTGATGGGTGGCCATGCCTACGCGACATCGGGCCAGATCGCGAGCAGGATGGGACCCTTCGCCGGCTTCGCCGACAACGCGACCGACACCACGAGAGTGTTGCGAAAGCATCGCGACGCATGCGCCGAACTCGACGAAGATCTCGTGTCGGCCGATCTTCTGACAGCAGCCGAGATGGCCTGGGATCGTGCGGTCGACTTCGCAGAGACCGTCGGCGTCAGGAACGCGCAAGCGACGGTCCTTGCGCCGACAGGCACGATCTCGTTCATGATGGACTGCGACACCACAGGCATCGAGCCAGATCTCGCCCTCGTGAAGTACAAAAAACTGGTCGGTGGCGGGTCGATGTCGATCGTGAACCAGACCATTCAGCGCGCGTTGAGCAGGCTTGGCTACGACGATGCCCAGGCTGAAGACATCATTGGTCACATCGTCGAGCACGGCTCGATCATCGGTGCTCCTCATCTCGCATCGGACCATCTCGCGGTCTTCGCATGCTCGATGGGGGACAACGTGATTCACCACGAAGGTCACGTCAAGATGATGGGCGCTGTGCAGCCATTCCTGTCCGGTGCCATCTCGAAAACTGTGAACTTGCCGGAGACGGCTTCGGTTGGCGACATCGAGGACCTTCATCTCCTGTCATGGGAGCTCGGGTTGAAGGCAGTCGCCGTCTACCGTGACAATTGCAAGGTTGCTCAGCCGATGTCTACCGACAAGGGTTCGCTCGATGCAGTCCGTGGCGTTGTCAGTGGCGCCGAACTCGAGGAGATGCTCGCGGCCCGTGCGCCAGAGCGCGAGTCGTTGCCGCGCCAGCGCAACAGCAGGACTTTCTCGTTTCGGGTAGCCGACTGCCACGGTTTCATGACCGTTGGCGAGTATGACAACGGTCGACCCGGCGAGATATTCCTGACGGTCGCCAAGCAGGGATCGACCCTGGCCGGGATCATGAATGCTTTCGCCATTTCCGTCAGCCACGGCTTGCAGTACGGCGTGCCACTGAAGGCTTATGTCGAGGCGTACGCCAACGTCAGGTTCGAGCCTGCCGGTATCACCGACGATCCCGATCTGCGGATCGCGACCAGCCTCGTCGACTACATCTTCCGCCGTCTCGCGCTCGAGTACCTCTCGATGGACGAGCGCGTCGCTCTCGGTATCCTCGCCACCGAGGAGCGGACCGAACCGACACTTCCCGGAATGGACACAGCTTCGGTCCCGAACTCGATCGGCAGCCAGATGGCTGCAGATCCTGCGCCCCGGGCCTCAGCGAGCGGTTCGGCGCCGATGTGCTTCACCTGCGGCGACACCATGACGCGAGCAGGGTCGTGTTACACGTGCAGGAGTTGCGGTAGCTCCAGCGGGTGCAGCTGACCTCCTGCGATCTTTGCGAACGGTCAAGGTGAACAGCCATTTCTCGCGGCCGCGACTAAGTTCCTTGCGGGCAATATGCGACGTGGGCTGCATGAGTGGGAGGACGTGGGCTGCATGAGTGGGAGGAAGACGTGAGTTCACGCATTCGAGGTCGAGCTTTCGGGAGGCGTCGCCCCAACAGCTCACGTCCCGGTGTCCGGCTCCTCGGTCGAGGATCGTGCACGTTGGCGGTTCTCGTTGCGACCTCGGTCGTCGCCATCAGTCCTGCGGCAGCTGACGGCGCGATCACGCTCTACCGCTCTGAGTCGGCATGTGAGACGTTGGTCGACTACGGCGTCGGGCTTCAAGGTGACGGTGCAGGAACGATCTCGGTGGATGGAGGCCCAGGCCAAGTCGTCGCCGCGTACCTCGAATGGGTCGGCTACGACGACGTCACCCCGAATGACATCGCGCCAGGCGGTGATCGGGCCGACAGCGAGCTCATCGTCAACGGTGTGACCGTCACAGGGATTCAGCCGCCCGGTGAAGCCGGTTATGCGCCATCTGGTCTTCCCGACGACTGGTACGCGTGGTACGCCGATGTGGGGCCCGCTGGCCTCAACCTGGTCTCGGGGTCAGATCCTGTCACCCTCGAGATCTCCGGGTACGACTCGACAGGCGGGCGGTACAACAACGGAGCGAGTCTTGTTGTGGTGTACGACGTGTCGCCGTGCGACACGCAGACGCTCGTTGAGGTCAGGACCGGCGTCGACTACTACTGGGAGGGCCTGCCGGACCGTGGCGGATTCTCACTGCCGATCGTCTATTACTTCCCTGCCGTTGCCGTCGATCGAGTGGCGAAGTTCTTTCTGAACCACGCGGGAACTGACTTCGCCCAGACCGAGTGTCGAGGTGATGCACTTTGGCTTGCTGCCGGCTCTGGAGATGTGCCAGAGCAGATAGTGACCAACGCTGGCAGGTTCACGGCTGCGTTCGGTGTCAACGGTGGAGTTGAAGGTCTCGACGATCCCTTCGGGGGCGACGCGTTGCCATGCACCACCGAGATGAATCCGATACCCGATGTTCCGCCGGCGGCCGACCATCCATACCAGGGAGGAGCAAGCGAAGCGCCGTATCGAGTTGTCGGCTTCGAGAAGACGTTCGATCCTGAGTGGACGACCATTCGGGTCGATGTCGTCATCCCCGCTGGGGCGACGTGGGCGATGTTCCAGCTCGAATCCGAGTCCGATCAGCGAGGTGAGTCGGGGGCATCGGTCGGGGGAGGACCCTTCGTGATCACTCTCCCCGGTGGCGAAGTCGACGAAGGGAACGATGTTCCGATCGATGTCGAGGTCACAAAGGGCGTTGCCGCAGCGGCCGCTGGGCCCTTCGTCGACGAACTCGTGACGATGCCCGGCGCTTCGGTCTGGTGGCAGGTGACCGTCGAGGCCAAAGCTCTGACTGATGCCGGTGACGAACTCGGTGATGTCACGGGCGTGTCGGTGACTGACGTGTTGCCGTCTGGCCTCGATCTGCTCACGGCTTCCGGCGACGGCTCGTACGACCCGTCGACCGGGGTCTGGCTGATCGGCGACATGCCGAAGGGTTCCTCGGCGACAATGGTCTTCGAGACCAGCGTCCAGGTGACCGGCGAAATTGTGAACGTCGCCGAGGCTGCCACCCACAACGAGGACGACATCGATTCTGTACCTGGCAACGGGCCCCAAGATCCGGTTGAGGACGACGATGACATCGCAAAGATCACGAGTGAACTCGTCGATGTGAGCCTGACGAAGTTCGTCGATGGTGTCGAGGGACCGGTGAACAGAGAGCGTGGCGATCAGGTCGTCTACACCTTGAATCTCCAAGTCGACGACATGACCGACGACGGTCTCGTGCTGAGTGACGTCACCGGCGTGATCGTCACCGATGTCCTGCCCCCTGACGTCACATTCGTGTCGTCGTCTGGTCACGGCACATACTCCGCCGCCACTGGCGAGTGGGTCATCGGTGATCTCGCGGCCGGAACAGAGGTGTCGCTCCAGATCACAGCCACGATCAAGGCCGACGCGCGCGTCGAGTTCGACAACTTCAGCCAGGTGGTTGGCCATGATCAGCCCGACATCGACTCGACGCCCGGTAACGGACCGCAAGATCCCACCGAGGACGACGACGATGGCGTGACTGTCAAGGTCCCAACCGTCGAAGGTGAGACCGAGACCCCGGGGGACACCGGTGGTGGCTCGATTCCTGCGACAGGTGTCGAGAGCAACGCGTTGTGGTTCATCGGTGTGCTCGTGCTGGCACTTGGCTTCGATCTGTTGCTGATGTCAGTGTCGATCGGTCGTCTGAGCGCTTCCAGAGTCATCCGCCGGTCGGGCGAGTAGCGAGCGCTCGTTACGTCAATTCATGAATCTCGACGGTGTAGTTCTTCGCGTGTAGTTTGCAGGGGCAGCAGGTTGAACGGAAGGCACGTCGTGGCCACACTGAGCTTCTACTTCGGCACGATGGGGGCGGGAAAGAGCACGCTCGCGCTGCAGATTCATCACAACCTCGGCCAGACCGGCAGCGGCATCCTGATCACTCAGCACGACCGCGAGGCTGATGCGGTGTCGAGCGCGCTTGGCGTGTCGGCGTCTGCGACGGTTATCGGACCGGACCACGACCTGTTCGCGATCGCAAAGGAAGAGGCTGCGGGCAGGGGTGGTCTCGACTACCTCGTGTGCGACGAAGCCCAGTTCTACTCCCCAGATCAAGTCGAGCAGCTGGCTCTCGTGGTTGACGAACTCGACGCCGATGTTCACGCCTTTGGACTTCTCACCGACTTCCGTGGACGGTTGTTCAGTGGCACTGCACGGCTGCTCGAGGTAGCCGATCAGCGCAACGAGTTGCAGGTGCAGTCACGCTGCTGGTGCGGGGAACTCGCAACGCACAACGCGAGGCTCATCGATGGAAACCAGGTCTACGACGGCGAGGTCGTGCTGGTCGATGATGGTACGACCGCCGACGTGACCTATGAGCTTCGGTGTAGGAAGCACTGGATGCACGGTACGGCAGCTCCGCAGGTCGAGCGTCTCAGATCGGTCGGCTAGAGGTTCTCTGTCGCTCTGGAGCAGGGCAGCACTCTCTCCCACATGGTTTGCGGACGCCCAGTTCGCCGAGTGCCAGTGGTTCTGTTCCCCGAACTCGTTCTTCGACGAGCGACGCGAGCGCGGCAACAAAACTCGGGTGGGTTCCCGGGGTCGATGAACGAACCATCGTGATTCCGAGCTCACTGGCTCGGTTGGCCGCGAGCGTGTCGAGGTCGTACACGACCTCCATGTGATCGGAGATGAAGCCGATCGGTGATACGAGGACGGTTTCGGCGCCGCTGCTCCTCAACTCGGCAAGTCGGTCGGAGATGTCCGGTTCGAGCCATGGCACCTGCGGCGGTCCGCTTCTGCTCTGGAAGGCCAGATCAACCGATCCCTGCGCTGTCAGCGCAAGCTCGCGGAGTCGGTCCAGCACCAGCGTGGCTGCATCACCGAGTTGGAGCTCGTAGTCGGAGGTGGCGGCCATCGCGGTCGGAATGCTGTGAGCAGTGAAGACGATCGGGACGTCTGCAGTGTCGACGCCGGCCTCGCCAAGATGCTGTAGCGAGGCGCCGATGTGGGCCACGTTGGCTTCGATGAACCCTGGATGATTCCAGAAGGGGCGGACCTTGTGGACCTCGATCGAGGCGGAGGCAGCGGCAACGGCATCTTCGATGTCGAGCAGATACTGACGGCAACTCGAGAACCCGCTGTATGCCGACGTTGCGACAGCCAGAACCGGCGAGATGCCGTCGGCGGCGAGTTGCCCGATCGTGTTTCGCAGGTACGGCTGCCAGTTTCGATTGCCGTAGTGAATGGGAATGTCGATGCCACGGTCGGCGAGTTCGACGCCGAGGGCATCGATCAACTGCAGGTTGAGTTCGTTGATGGGGCTCTTACCGCCAAACAAGGCGTACTGTTCTGCGACGGTGGCGAGTCGATCCGAGGGCACGTTGCGACCGCGAGTGACGTTCTGGAGAAAGCCCATCACGTCATCGGGCCCGTTCGGCCCGCCGAACGACTGCAAGACGATGGCGCCGTAGTCGGCGCGTGCGCCTGTTCCAGCCGGTGAACTCACGATCTACACGCTATCCACCGTCTTCCAGACTCAGCGGATGGTTCGGGCGCACGTCTCGCGTGCTGGGCCGTGCCATCCTCATGGGAACGACGTTCGTGCGTTACGAATCTGCAACCCGTGACGGCTTCGAAGGAGGAGGATATGGACAACGCTGGCGAGGGACCGGACGCGGATGCCGATGAAGCGTCGAGCGACGAGCTTGTGACCTGGGAGGTCGACGAGGGCTGGGCGCTCGTAGTCGCGACCGATCAAGACGCTGAGGCAGGTGTCATCCACACGAAGCTGCGCGCTGCAGGGCTCGATGCCTACATCAGAGATGTCGACCCCGAGTGTCTCGAAGAGGGCCAGCTGCCGATCCAGGTCATCGTGCCGGTCGAAGAAGCCGCTGCCGCGATCCTCGAACTCGACATCGCCCTCAGCATCGCGGCTGCAAAGGAAGACGCCGGCGACGTCGACCGCCTCACCGAACTCGGCTTCGAGGTCGACGACCTCGTCATCGCAGAACTCGCAGCGACCGGTGGCCCGGTGTATGGCCTCGACGAGTTCGGCGATGATGACGACGAGATCAGAGACTTCCTCCGGATCTTGGAGATCGAGCGGGTGCGGTTTGCCCTCGACAGGGCCGCAAACCTCGTCGTGCACCACAACGACGAAGTCAAAGTCGACTCCATCATCGACCGCTTGTTCGCGTCAGATGACGAGACCGAGTCGACCGCGGCGGCCACTCATTCGACGGCGGACATCGACGGTCGTCCGGTAGCCGACGACATGACGCCGGATGCAACGATCATTCCCGCCGGCGGAACTCCGACCTGGGCGTTCGCGGTGGCGGCCGTGGCGGTTGTCGTCTTGGCCATCGTGCTGCTGCTCTGAGCTGAAAACGGGTACGGCGCTGGCAGACTTTGGCGGTGCTCCGCCTCCTCATCAGCGTGATCGTGTCGGTGGCGTTGCTGTCGGCCTGCTCCGACTCCGAAACGACGTCGGCTGACACCATCTCGGAGGAAACTGTGGTCCGATCAACCGTGGCGCCGAGTCTGCCCGCGGCCGACATCGTTCTGGAGAGCGTGACCTTCGGTGGTGATGTCACGACCTTCAAGCCAGTGGGATGGGAGTTCGACGGCGAGATCGGCCTGGCGTTTCCAGCTGAGATAGCCGGCGTCCCCTTCTCGTGGGCCATCGTCGATGACTGCCTCGGCAACTGCGAGCCGCGATCGAGTTCCGAGTGGCGAGCGGCTGCCACGGCCAGCTATGGCCTGGTGTCTCCGGAGTCGGTCGAGGTGGTACGGGAGGTGAGCGGCGACGCGTCCTACCTGGTCGAAACCCATTCAACAGAAGGCTGGGGTGAGCTGGTGTACTGGCGATGGGTCGACGGTGCACCCCAGCTGATCAGGTGCATGGCAAACGGACCAGACGACGTCATCGATCAATTGTTCGCAGCGCTCGAGTTTGCTTGTGAGAACACGCGGGCGGCGCTCGACGGAGACTGAGCCGTTCAGATTCCCGCCGAAGGGGTACGCAAGGCCGACAGTCCGGAAGCTATGGCCGGTTCGCTGAGCACGTGCTCGAGCGGTCGTCTGAATCGGTTGCCGTCCACTTCGCCTGGAATCAGATCGCGCAGCGTGCACTTCGATGGAATCGGGCGTAGGAATGGGACCGAGTCGGCTGCATCGGCGCCGGTCATGATCACCATCGCGCCCATTCGGTGCGCCTCGAGGCTCGTGATGGCGAGCAACTCGTCGGCGATGAGCCTGACCCAGGCGCCGTCGCATGGCTCTGCGCCGTTCGGGATCCACCATGCGCGCTCGAAGTTGTCACGCGATGCGAGGCGCAGCAGGCCGCCCGCCAACTGATGGCGAACGGTGCTGGCGAACGAGCGGTAGCCGTCATCGTGGGCAAAGTTCGATCGCGGCGCCGGCGACATCGAGTTCGAGCCGTGCGGCGTCCGATCGCTCGGTGGCTGGCCAACAGTCGCAGAGTCGCTGAACAGATGAGGCTGATGCCAATAGTCGTATCCGTGCGGATGAATACCGATGTCGAGGTGCATCTCGATCACCTGACCACGGTCGGCCATGGCCGTTGCGACCTGCCGGAGCTGGACATCAGCCTGCCACTGCGCGACCTGGTGATACAGTTCCCTGTTCTGGTCGACCGGCGCGTTCGCGAGGTCGCCAGAACGCCACGGCACCGGCCATCTGCGCCAGTCCTCGGAGAGTGTCTCGCCCAAGGCCATGAACCTGGCGTAGCGCACAATGTGTGGATGACCGACAAGGAAGCGATCGAGCTCGGCCCGTAGGGCGGGGTGGTGGCCGACGAGTTCCGAGTAGGTCTCCAGCGCGGCGCGGTGTGCTGATTGTGCGGAAGCTTCGTCGCGGCATGCTGCTGTCCAGTCATGCCGTTGGCCGACGGCACCAGGCGCAGCCGAGACGTTGATGATCCAGTCGGACCAGCCGCGCCTGCTCATGATGCCTTCATGACCGGCGCCATCGACGGGGCGATGTGGCAGCAATGAAGGAGTCGCAATGCACCCGATGCCGTGTCGATCGAGCACGTCGGCCAGTCGACCGACCAGACCGATGTGGCCCTTGCCCTGATCGCTGTCTCGTCGGTCGCGCAGTTCGCTCACGTTGGTTCGAACGCCGAACCGAGGGGGTTCGGCCATGGCGTTTCCATCCGGCGTTGCCAAGACCGTTGCCACGTGGTGTCCGCCTCCGGATCCCACAGTCAGTGTGTAGAGACCGGCAGGGAGGCGCTCGTCGATGGTGATCGACGACCCGTCGACGACACCGGCAAGGGTCGCACCGTCCTCGCCGAGCAGGACAGCGCCGTCTACGTTGCCGGCGAGTTCGATCGGGTCCACCCGTCCGGCCGGCGCCACAAAAAATGGGGCGAGCACTTCGCTCCGACGTGCTCGCTTGGCTGCGATGAGCGCCTCGTTGACGTCGGACTCGTTCTCGAGGGTCTCCTCGGCCATGGCGCCAACGATGGCGAGCAGTGAGTCGCGGCTGACTGTTCTGCGGCTCCCGTCAGGTCCGATCCAGGAACTCTCCACGGCGTGGATTCGAGCGAGCCTGGTCAGGGCGTCATCGGCAAGCTCACTCAACGCAACCACCAGGTGGTCGTTCGCAGCGGTGAACGCATGCGTCCCATGGTTCGCAACGTAACCCACGCCACTCGCGCAATACCATTTGACCGATACGGTTGAGTTGTCGATCAGGGCGTCGGTCGGTGACAGATTCAGGAGCAACTTCGTGGCACATCGGTCTCACAGAAACCTGGGGTCGTTCGCTGCGACCGAGTTCGAAACCGGCACCGTGACCATCATCGAGAACGATCCGCGTCTCGACGATGGCGATCCCGGCGATCACGACCGTTTCGCCCACTACGTGCCGAAGGCCGAGCTCACCAAAGCAATGGTGACCGGTGTTGCGTGTATTGCCCTGTGCGGCAAGAAGTGGGTGCCTTCTCGCAAGCCGGAAGATTTTCCGGTGTGTCCCGACTGCAAGCGGATCTACGACGAGAGAGCTGCCGCAGGCCGCTGAAGTTCTGCCGGTCGATCAGCCTGTGCTCGTGAGCTGAGTGGCCCTGCGTTCTTGGCGTTCCCGGCTTCGTACGCTGAAGCGTTCCAAGCGGCGAATAAAGGTCATCAGTCCATCGCGGGCCGCGTCAGCTTCAGGGCTGAGGCCTTCCATGTTCTCGACGGCGAAGTGTTTCAGGACGACGGGACTGATGACGGCGTCGTAGTGGACCGCGAAGTCGTAGATGCCTTCGCGGGCGATCGCCGTTGCGTGCTTCTTGAATCCGACAATGCCGGTTCCTGGCATCTCGAAATTTCTGACCTGCTTCTCGAGAGCGATGACGAACTGGTCAGCATCGATTTCCTTCGCGGCGCTGGCGACATCTCGGTAGAAGATGTGATGCAAGTTCTCGTCCATGGCGACGCGCTTCATGATCGCTTCGCCGACGGGGTCGTTCATCAGCTTGCCGGTTCGCCTGTGCGCTACACGTGTGGCGAGTTCCTGCATCGCGACGTACAGAATTGACTCCATCGCCGTCGGCGGGTCTGGGGCTTCGCCGCAGGAGACCTGCGCCATCCTGGCCCGCTCGAGCGCGACGGGATCGAGCGCACGAGTGACCGTGAAGTAGTCGCGGATCACGATGGAGTGACGGCCCTCTTCGGCAGTCCATCGGTGTGACCACTCGGCCCACGGTCCGCTGTGGCCGAACATGTTGCCGATGGCGTGGAAATAGTACGGAAGATTGTCTTCGGTGAGCAGGTTGACGAACAACGACGACCTGACGCCGTCAGCGATCTGATACTCGTCGGGATCCCATTCTTCGCCTGGCACGAAGTCGCGGCCCTGGCTCCACGGCACGTACTCGTGGGGGAACCACTCCTTGGCATTGTTGAGGTGGCGATCGAGCAGAGTTCCCACCAGTGGCTCGAGTTCGGACAGCAGTGCTGGATCTTCCACAGTGGTGAGACTACCGACGGATCGCTGTGGTTACGGATCGCGGCCAAAGGCCGGGACGATTGTGGTCGTATGCTCGCTCTCATGGCGACTGTGGGTCTCGACTGGATCCGCACCCGCGTGGCTGACTCTGTCCGATCACTGATCGGTGGCGGTGGAGACGGTCCAACACTCGATCTCGAGCCATTCCGCGGGCCACTTGGCGACCCAGGGCTCTTTGGTCCCGACTCTGTGGCTTGGCGCGTGGGAGCAGACGCGGCGATGCTCATCGGAGGCGTCAGAGCTCTGCTCCTGCAGACAGTGCACCCGTTGGCGATGGCCGGCGTCGGCGATCACTCGAACTATCGCAGCGATCCATGGGGCCGCCTACAGCGGACAGCGATGTACGTGAGTACGACTACTTTCGGCTCGACGGCCGCAGCGCACGACATGGTCGAGATGGTGACATCTGTGCATCAATCGGTACGCGGCACCGCTGATGACGGACGGCCGTACTCGGCTCTGGATCCCGAGCTGCTCCGCTGGGTACATGTCACCGAGGTCGACAGCTTTGCCGTGGCCGTCGGCGCATTCGGAGCGGCGGAGCTCAGCGCAGCCGACATCGACCGCTATCACTTCGAGATGTCGCACCTCGGCCGTCTGATGGGCGCCACCGACGTTCCGGAGAGTGCGGCCGCAGTGACGAACTACTACGACGGCATCTCCCATGAGCTGCTCGGATCGACGAGAGCTCGAGAGGCTGTGCGATTCCTGATCTGGCCCCCCGTTCCCGCGAGGTTGCGACCTGCATATCTGGGTATCGTCGGAGCGGCAGTGTCGCTCCTCCCCGACGAGATCCGAGAGGAGCTCTGGCTCCCGAAGTTGCCATTTGCCGAAGACCTGCTGATCGGTCCGGGCGCAGCGGCGCTGAGCCGCTTCCTCGGTTGGGCCCTCGGCGAGTCACCCATCGTTGCTGCGGCTCATCTCAGGGCCACTTCGGAGAAGAACGGCTGATGCTCTGACGCAGTTCGCGTACATCTGACCCAGGGTCTCCGTGGCTCCGTCGATACGATTCTTGAGTCGAGCCAGGCGCCGGCTCGACCACACCCGAGGAACTGAGAATCCATGAGCAAGCCGTCATCCTCTGAAGGTCATGTAACGCTGTATTGGCGTCCTGGATGCGGATTCTGCATGGGCCTCGAACGCGGTTTGGCCGAGTACGACCTCGATATCACTCGTCGAAACATCTGGGATGATCCATCGGCTGCACAGTTCGTTCGCGACAACGCCAACGGCAACGAAACTGTCCCGACGGTCGACATCGACGGAGTCATCATGGTCAACCCGACCGCTCGACAGATGCTGGCAGCGATGCAAGAACGGACCCCCCATCTCCTTCCCGCCGACTACGAAGCCCCGAAGCCGGGCCGAGCGGCCGAAGTGGTGAACCGCATCCTCGGGGGATGAGCCGTCGTCGCGGGTAGTTTCGCTGCCGTGACTGAATCATTCCCACGCCAGCAAGCGCGGACGAGGCGATTCACCCTCGGCGCGCCGAGAAACTTCACCGTCTCGGAGGACGGGTCGCGCCTCGTGTTCCTGCGCGCCAAATCGGGGGACGACCCAACCACATGTGTGTGGACGGCTGACACTGGTTCCGGTGAACAGCGCCTCTTCGTGGACCCAACCGAAATCCTGGCCGCGGGTTCCACCGAGGAATTGCCGGTTGCCGAGAAGGCAAGACGCGAAAGGGCGCGCGAGAGTGCTGCGGGCGTCGTGAGTTACGCGGTCGGTGGATCAGACGGGAATCTTGTCTCGTTCGCTCTGGCGGGACGGCCGTACGTCGTCGACCTCGAAACGGGGCAGATCACCGAAGACACCCAAGCCACCGGTGGCGCGTTCGACGTCAGGGTCGACCCGACCGGCACGCGGGTTGCCTACGTTTCCGACGAAGCTCTTCGCGTGTGGGAACTGTCGGACGGCTCCGATCGAGAGCTGATCTCAGAGCCGACCCCGGACGTGACGTGGGGCAGCGCGGAGTTCGTCGCCGGTGAGGAGATGGGGAGGACCAGCGGCTACTGGTGGTCGCCCGACGGCGATTCCCTGCTGGTCAGCAGAGTCGACGTGTCGCCGGTCTCGGTGTGGTTTCTGGCCGATCCGACAGAGCCGGCCGCCGAGCCTCGTGCCATGCGTTACCCCGCCGCAGGGACCGCGAACGCCGTGGTCGGCCTCGCGATCGTCGAAACCGATGGAAGCCGCATCGATGTCGACTGGGCCGGTGACCGGTGGGAGTATCTCGCTGACGTGCGATGGTCGAGCGGCGCTGGCCTCCACCTCGTCGTACAAACGAGAGACCAGAGAACCTGGGGCCTGCTCACCGTGGATCCTGCGACGGGCAGCATTGCGAGTGTTCACGAGATCACCGACGACATCTGGGTCGAGCTGGTGCCGGGAACACCTGCGTGGTGGGACTCCAAGCTCGTCACCGTCGAGGAGGCTGGCGGCAGTCGGCAACTCGTCGTCGATGGCGAGCCGGTGTCAGGCTCCGATCTCTGGGTTCGGAGGGTGATCGGTGAGTTTCTCGGCGGTATCGTCTTCACGGCTTCGTCGGACCCAACGGAGGTCCATGTCTTTCGTTGGACTCCGGCGGGTGTCGAGCAGCTCACGTCTGAGCCTGGCGTACACGATGCATCGGTCGGCGGGGCCACGATGGTCACGACATCATCGGTGCTCACCTCCCCGCGTAGGAGGTTCTCGGTCAGCTCGGGCGCTCATACTTTCGAACTCGATGATCTGAGCGAGTCGGCGAACCTGGACGTGAGCGTCGAAATGCTCTCGACGGAGGCGCTGGGAATCCGAGCAGCGGTGCTTTTCCCTGCCGCCGACGATGGCTCGCAGTTGCCGGTGCTGCTCGACCCATACGGCGGTCCGCATGCACAGCGAGTGCTCGCGTCATACAACGCGTTCACTGCCTCGCAGTGGTTCGCCGATCAAGGTTTCGTGGTGATCGTCGCCGACGGACGCGGCACGCCGGCGCGTGGAGGCGACTGGGAGCGGTCGATCTATGGCGACCTCGCCACGTTGGCGCTCGATGACCAGATCGCGGCACTTGAGCGCGTCGAGCAGCGACACCCTGGCCGCCTCGACATGTCTCGCGTCGCGATACGCGGTTGGTCATTCGGCGGCTACCTCGCCGCGTTGGCGGTGATGCGACGTCCCGACGTGTTCAAGGCAGCTGTCGCCGGGGCGCCGGTGACCGACTGGCGGCTCTATGACACTCACTACACCGAGCGGTACCTCGGACACCCTGACATCGAGCCAGAGAACTACGAGCGCTCATCGCTGCTCACCATGGCTCCTTCGCTCGACCGTCCGTTGATGTTGATTCACGGGCTCGCCGACGACAACGTCGTAGCGGCCCACACGCTGCAACTCAGTCGGGCGCTGTTGCATCACGGAAGGCCGCACGAAGTTCTGCCGTTGGCCGGGGTGAGTCACATGACGCCGCAGGAAGAGGTTGCGGAGAATCTTCTGCTGCTTCAGATCGAGTTCCTCCGAAGGAGTCTCGGCTGACACGTCGGTTTCCCGGCCGGTCTGGACCCGGCGTCAGAGGCCGACCTCGCTGATCGCCGCGGCGCTCACGTGCGTGATCCGTGGCGGCTCTCCGTCGATCTTGACGGAGATGAGATCCTGACCGACTGCTGCCAGCTCTCCCTGAACGTGTTGGCCAGAGTCGAGCCAGACAACCACTCGAGGTCGGTCCTCGAGTTGATCGGCGAGAGCCTCGAGCAACGTCAGGTCGACATCGGCTGTCCGATCCCCGCTGGCCACTACTGCGGCGCCCTCTGTCGAGCGGATCACGGCGAGCGAGCGGAGAGCAAGGAAAGCCCATCGCCTGTGCTCTGAGATCGCGCAGAAGTCGTGGCCAACGGCTTTGACAGAGCCGGTGTGTCGACGCCCCGCCGTGGTCTCGAGCACGACTTCGCTCGTTGCCTCGGCGAGATCGGTCAGCATCCCGACGAAAGTGGCTTGCTCGCTGGCAACTCGCTCGAGCCAGAACTGGCGGCGACGGACGCGCGCCGCGTCCCCCGACCGCAACTCGGCCAGCCAGACATCGAGGTTCGCGTTGTCCTGCACGACCCCCTATCGGCTCCGATCGGCTCATTCGACAGCGCGGCACCCGAAAACCTCTCGGCGTGGAAACAGCCAGGCATGAGAATCGTGGGGTCAGAGGCATTGCGGCTCCGATAACCTCCTGACAGAGTGTCCGGGCCTCCGTAGTGTCCGGTCTCCAGGAGTCGAGTGACGAGCAGCCCCACCATCATCCGGGTTCCCGGCAACCACCTCATGGTCCCGCTGCTCGGCCAGCACGATGAACTCCTGCACTTGATACGCGACGAGTACACGGCTGCGATGATCCACGTTCGTGGCAACGAGATCACCGTCGAGGGTGAGGGTGCCGACGGAGCCCGTCGCATCTTCGAAGAACTCGTGCTGTTGCTTGAACAAGGCCACAAGGTCGACGCCGAGTTCGTGCGAAGGACCATCGACATGATCTCCTCGGACGAGCGGCCCTCGCAGGTGTTCGCCACCACCATTCTTCGGGCTCCAAGCGGTCGAACTGTGAGGCCGAAGAGTGCTGGCCAGAAGAAGTACGCAGAAGCGATCAGGGCGAACATCATCACGTTCGGCATCGGACCAGCGGGAACAGGAAAGACCTGGCTCGCGGTAGCAATGGCGGTCGAGGCGCTGCTCGCCAAGCAGGTGAAGCGCATCGTGCTCACTCGCCCGGCTGTCGAGGCCGGCGAGCGACTCGGATTCCTTCCCGGTGATCTCATGGCCAAGGTCGACCCGTATCTGCGACCGCTCTATGACGCACTGCACGACATGTTCGACGCCGAAACAGCAGAGAAGCTGTTCGACAGGAGCACGGTCGAGGTCGCGCCGCTTGCGTTCATGCGCGGCAGGACATTGAACGACAGCTTCATCATCCTCGACGAGGCTCAGAACACCACGCCAGAGCAGATGAAGATGTTTCTGACTCGCATCGGGTTCGGTTCGAAAGCCGTCGTCACGGGCGACGTCACCCAGACCGACGTTCCTGGCGGCAAGAGTGGGCTCCACGAGGTCGAAGAGATATTAAGTGACGTCGAAGGGCTCGGCTTCGTGCGCCTCGGCCGCAGAGACATCGTTCGCCACAGGATCGTGCAGGACATCGTGGATGCCTACGAGGGCGATAACAGCTGATGACTTCGGAGCCCCCGCCTGTCGCCGCCGGTCCGAGACGCGCCGGCCACGATGGTGACCTCGAGGTCTTCGTAGCAGACGAACAGAGCGCGATTGCCGTCGACACCTCGCGCTACAGCGAGATGGCACGTTTCGTGCTCGAACGCGAAGGCGTGAGGGGCGATGTCGAATTCGCACTCGTGTTCGTCGACGAGCCAAGCATGGCCAATCTGAATGCAATGCACATGGAAGGCGATGGATCGACTGACGTGCTGGCGTTCCCGATCGACGACGAACTGTTCCAGACAGGACGAAGCCCCGACGGCGCTTCACGGCGGCCGGCACAGAGAGAGCCGGAGGGAGCACGTGGTCCGCTGCTGCTCGGCGACGTCGTGGTGTGTCCCGCCGTCGCCGACCGACAAGCAACCGAGAACGCTGGTTCGTATCCTGGGCATGATGGCTCGCTCCAGGCCGAGATCGATCTTCTCGTCGTCCACGGGATACTTCACGTACTTGGCCACGACCACGCTGCGGCCGACGAGAAAGCCGTGATGCAAAACGCTGAACGTGAACACCTGGCCTCGTTCACCCGGAGCCGTTGATGGCGCTGATGCTTGCCGCACTGTGTATCGTCGCCTTCGCATCGCTCGGCGCCTTCATGCGATTGCTCGAGGTCACGTTCATACGCCTCGGCAGAGCGAGAGCGAGCGGCCTCGACGAAGTCGATGGGGCTGAAGGCCGTTTGGTTCCGCTTGTCTTTGATCGTGAACGTGTGCTCGGACCTGCGGTGCTCTTCCGCCTCTTGAGTCAGGTAGGGATCGTTGCCATCGCCACTGTGCTCACGACCGATCGACTTGACGGAGTGGCAGCCGGTCTGGTCATAGCTGCGGTCGGACTCCTGATCTTCGCCGTTGTCGAGACAGTGCCACAGCGCTGGGCTCTCGAGCGAAATGACTACGTGGCGCGCCTCATGGCCGCACTCGCCTTTCGACTTGCTCGCTTCCCTCTAGCCACAGCGTTGGCGCGACCGTTGGTTGCGGTGTCTCATTTCATGGGCCCGAAGTCGATCGACTCGGCGGACCCTGAGGTTGGCGAGGACGAACTCATAGCGATGGCAGAGGCTGCTGCTCGCGCCGACGTGATCGAAGACGATGAGGCGGGGCTCATCGAGTCGATCATCTCGCTCGGCGACACCATCGCGCGAGCAGTCATGATTCCGCGCCCCGACATGGTGACTGTCGACCGCGATGCAACAGCTCGCGACGCGATCCGCCTTGTTCTCGACCACGGCTATACGCGGCTCCCCGTCGCCGGTGTGGGCATTGACGACATCGTCGGTGTTGTGCTTGCCAAGGACCTGATGCGGATCATGCTGGCCGGTAAAGACGACGCGCAGCTGTCGTCGCTCGACGTCGTCCGTTCGACATCGTTCGTGCCAGAGAGCAAGAAGGCGTCCGAGTTGATGCGAGAGATGCAGGGTTCGCGGATGCACATGGCCATCGTCGTGGACGAGTACGGCGGAACGGCGGGCCTGGTCACGCTCGAGGACATCATCGAGGAACTCGTCGGAGAGATCGTCGACGAGTACGACGACGAAGTGCCCTTGGTCGAGGATCTCGGCGCAGACCGATACCGCGTGAGTGGACGCCTCCCGATCGATGAACTCTCGGAACTGGTTGGGGAAGGACTTCCTGCCGGCGACTGGGACACCGTCGGCGGACTGCTTTTCGACCTCCTCGGCCACGTCCCAGAGGCGGGCGAAGCAGTGAGATCGAATGGGCATATCCTCACCGCAGAACGAGTCGAAGGCCGCCGCATCGACTCGGTGCTCATCGAGCCGGCTGAAGCCGCCAACGAGGTGACGCCGGTCACCGAGTCCGGCGCCTCAGCGTGAGAAGTGGTTTCGTCACGCTCATCGGTCGGCCCAATGCCGGTAAATCGACACTGCTGAACAAGATCCTCGGAACCAAGGTCAGCATCGTCTCGAACAAGCCTCAGACGACACGGACCAGGATCATGGGTGCGTTCACGGTGCCCGATCGCGACACCCAGATCGTCTTTGTCGACACCCCCGGGATTCACAAGCCGGTGACCGCTCTCGGCGAACGGCTGAACAAGACCGCAGGTTCAGCTCTCAACGATGTCGACGTTGCGGTCTTGGTTCTCGACGCGACCGCTCCCTTCGGCAGGGGCGACAAGTTCATCGCCGAGAAGCTTCCTCCTGGATTCGTCGTCGTGGTGACGAAGGCCGACAGGGCGACGCGTGAACAGATTGTTGCCCAGTTGCAGGCAACCGCCCAACTCGACGCGAGCGAGTGGTTCCCTGTCTCTGGCAAGTCAGGACAGGGCGTTGATGCCTTCGTCGACCACCTGGTGGCGAATATGCCTGAGGGACCCCGGTACTTCCCTGACGACATGGTGACCGACGTCCCTGAGGCATTTCACGTCGCCGAACTCGTCAGAGAGCAACTGCTTCGCCGGTTCGGCGACGAGCTGCCCTATTCCATCGCCACGAGGGTGACCGAGTGGGACTGGCCCAGGATCCGCTGCGAGATCCTCGTCGAGCGTGACTCTCAGAAGGGCATGGTCATCGGCAAGGGTGGCCTCATCTTGAAAGAAGTCGGCATCGCAGTGCGTAGGCAACTCCCTGAGGGTGCATTTCTCGATCTTCACGTCGGTGTCGAGCGCGACTGGCAGCGCCGAGATGAAGCTCTCGATCGCCTCCTCGACCCGACCTACGACCTCGGCTGAGACGTTCACTACCGCCCTGGGCCAGAGTAATTCCTTCAGCCCAGTAGCGGGTCGGTGTCGTCCTGGTATTCGTCGGCGTAGAGCAGACGCGGCGTCAACATGGCCATCAATATCGCGACCCAGAGCGAGAGCTCCGGGCCAAAGTTCACTCCCCATCCACGATTGAAGGTGAAGACCCAACCGATCCACGAATAGCTCAGCGCGACGCCATAACAGACGAGCAGCGCCGGTCGACGGTTTCTGGTGAACCAGAATGTGCCGAGGAACGCGGCGACTGCTGCCACAAAGACCCATGGTGCGAAAAAAAGGGTGAGCGCCATCGCCGGCGGTATTCCGGTTCCGCCCCGGAATCGAGTCCAGACCGGGGCGACGTGGCCGAGCACCGCCGCTGCACCGCTCCACATCGCCAGCGACTGCCACACAGGAAGTACCTGGTTCGACAGCGCGCCGATGAACGAAGATGCGTTGAATCCGCTCCCGCCGCCGGGTGCGACCGACTCGATGAAGCTCCAGACGACCAGCGCGTACACGAGTGGTATCAGCGCTTCGAACGCCGCGACGAAGCCCTCACCCTCTCTGCCGGAAGCGGGAGCCTCCGTGAAGGCCTCGTCGGCAATCGGCTCGAGGCTGCGGAGCTGCCACCGTCGGTGGAGGATGCGCCATTGGATGCTGCCGAGGAAGTAGCCGGCGCCGACAAGGGGCCCCGAGAGCATCGCGATCGTGCGCACATCGACCACACCGAACATCGAGGCGAGGGTAGCGCCGCGACGGGTGCCGGAGCCTCAGTCAGTCGTCGGAACCTCTGATGGCCTCGAGGAACGCGACTGCTTCATCCTGGTGGCGGGTTCTCTTCATGGGAGGCAGCGCGTTGACCAAGGTCCAGCGGTAGTTCGCCGTTCCGAGCCTGGTGTCGAGCACGGCGACAACGCCAACGTCGTCGGCAGTCCTGATCAACCGTCCGGTTCCTTGAGCCAACATCGTTGCAGCACGTGGCAAGTCGATCGTGGAGAACGCCTGCGGTCCGGCACGGTCGCGTCGTGCCTGCAAGAGCGGTTCGTCCGGTCGAGGGAACGGAAGGCGATCGATGGTGACCAGCGACAGCGCCCGGCCCGGGATGTCGACGCCCTGCCAGAATCCCATCGTTGCGCACAGCACGGACGACTCGTCATCCATGAAGCGTTCGATCAGGGCCGGCTTCGGCAGATCTCGCTGGGTCAGTACCTCATAGTCGACGCGAGGGTCGAGTTCTTCGGCCACCGTTTCCATCGCCCGCCAGCTCGTGAAAAGCGCCAACGTGCGACCGCCGGCGGCTTTCACGAGTACCTCGAGTTCGTCGGTCACCGCATCGAGCCAACCCGCGTTCCGTGGCTCTGGCAGGTGCATCGGACAGTAGAGCAGCGCCTGTGATTCGTAGTCGAAGGGACTGCCGACGTCGTGGGCGTCGTAGGCCCCTTCTCTCAGTCCGAGCCGTGTTCCGATCTCGAGGTCGACGGTCGCACTCGTCATGACAGCGGTCTGGTGTGGCCACAGGGATTCGTTCAGGAACTCGGCGACATCGATCGGAGCCATCCGCAACGACGGCGAGCGGGTGGGGCCCTCGACCCACACGACGTGTGTCTCGGGGAGTCGACGGAGCAAGTCGAGATCGGCGAGCAAATGCCCGGCTTGGCTGAGAACCCTGGCCTTGAGAGCATCATGTTCATCAGGAGCGGTGCGGACTTCGGCGACGAGCCGGTTGACTCGATCCATGGCCACGTCGAGGACCATTGTGAGATCTTCGTCGAGACTCCTCAGCCGGTCGCCGACGCGCTCTGCGAGGAGGTCGGCAAGGGTTCCGCCGGTGTCGGCGACATCTTTGGTCAGGTCATCGCCATCGAGCGCCGGTCGAGCGTTTCGTCCGAGTGACGCGAAGCGACCGGCACCGAACTCGAGGCCGGCTGCGCTCGACAGCACGTCTTCGAACTGGTGGGCCTCGTCGATGATGACGGCGTCATGCTCTGGGAGAATCGATCCGTTCGACGCGAGATGCAGTCCGTAGAGGTGCAGGTTGACGACGATGATCGTCGATGCGTACGCCATCCGGCGGGCGTCTTCGGAGAAACACACCTCGCCTTTGGGGCACTTCGCGGCACCTGGGCACTCCATTGGGCCAACCGACATGGAGCTCCAGACTCGGTGGGCCGGCTCGAAATCGAGTTCGGCACGGTCGCCGCTGACGGTCTGTCGCGACCACTCGACCAGCCGACGAACCTGCAGCGCGGAGCCCCCGACGGGCGATCCGTCGTCGAGTGTGAGCTGATCGCCAACTCCCTCCATCTCGGCGAGACGCTGTTTGCACAAGTAGTTGGAGCGACCCTTCAGTACTGACCAGACGAACGGCTCGTCGAGGTGCTCTGCGAGGAACGGGAGGTCCTTGTTCGCCAGTTGATCTTGGAGTGCCTTCGTTGCTGTCGCCACCACCACTCGCTTGCCGGACAGGATCGCAGGCACCAGATAGGCGAGTGACTTGCCCGTTCCTGTTCCTGCCTGAACGACGAGATGCTTATCGTTCTGGAGGGCTTCGGACACGACCTCGGCCATCATCCGTTGGCCTTCGCGAACCTCGCCGCCGCCGGGGAGTTCGGCCACGACCTTTGCCAGAACCTCAGAAGTCGCGGCCGCATCCATCCGGGCGACGGTAGCGACACCGGACCTGCGTTGGACGGATGATGCAGCACGTGTTCGAGGAAGGGTCGACCGCCGAAGCCGACGTCCAACGCGGAGACAAACTTGGACTGGTTGTCCAGGCGGTCGGGCTCCGCGGAATTTGACGTCGCTAGAACACCTGTGGGGGGTCCCTGAACGGTAGCGTCGGCGGCGATGGATCTGAGCGATATCGACCTCGAGCGTGTGCCAAAGCACGTTGCGGCAGTCATGGACGGCAACGGGAGGTGGGCGACCAGGCGTGGCCTAAAGCGGACTGACGGCCATGCGGCCGGCGAAGAGGCGCTGTTCGACGCGGTGCACGGAGCTCTCGAACTCGGTGTCGAGTGGTTCACCGTGTATGCGTTCAGCACGGAGAACTGGAAGCGGTCGGCCGACGAGGTTCGCTACCTGATGAACTTCAACGAATCGCTGCTTCTTCGTCGCTCGCAGGAATTGCATGATCTTGGCGTCAGGATCAGGTTCATCGGTCGCCACAACTGGCGGGTACCGAAGCGAATCATCGCACGCCAGAACGAGTCGATAGAGCTCACGAGGGACAACCGAAGGCTCACGTTCACGATCGCGTTCAACTATGGGGGTCGCGCCGAAATCGTCGACGCGATGAAGGCGATGGTCGCCGACGGCGTCGCGCCAGATGACATCACTGAGAAGAAGCTGAGGCGCTACTTCTACGACCCGGAGATGCCAGATGTCGACCTGGTGATTCGCACCTCCGGCGAGTTTCGCTTGTCGAACTGGCTCATCTGGGAGATCGCCTACAGCGAACTCGTCTTCACCGAGACGTTGTGGCCAGACTTCCGCCGCCAGAATCTCGCAGACGCCGTCGCCGAATTTCAGCGCAGAGAGCGCCGTTTCGGCGGAGTGCTCGAGGGCTGAGACGACATGGCGCTCTACCGCGAGCGCGGCGTGGTGTTGCGCACATACAAGCTCGGCGAGGCGGACAGAATCGTCTCGTTCGTCACTGAAGGCAAGGGCAAGGTCCGTGCCGTGGCCAAAGGTGTCAGAAAGACTAGGAGCCGATTCGGAGGCCGACTCGAGCCGACTTCGCACTTGCAGGTCCAGTTCTACGAAGGCCGCGGTGACCTGGACATCGTCACGCAGGCAGAGTCGATCAAAGCGTTCCGAAACATCAGGGAAGACCTCGACCGATTCGCCAAAGCAATCGTATTTCTGGAGGCGGTCGATCAGATGTCGGAGGAGGGTCAGCCGGCACCGCAGTTCTACAAGATGCTGGTCGGCGCGCTGTCGACGCTCGATGACGCTGACAGTGCGCTCATCGTTCCCGCGTTTCTGCTGAAGCTGCTGGCGTCGGAAGGTTTCTCGCCCACGCTCGACCGATGCGTGATCGGGGGCGAGTCAGGGGTGGAACTCGTTGCCTTTGACGTCGACCGCGGAGGTGCCGTGTGCGTCGATCATCGTCGGGGAAGAACGGTCTCCCGCGAGTGTCTTGCCGTGATGCGGGCGATCCTCGGCGGCGGGCTCGGAACCGTGCTCGAGGTTCCGGTGTCGCAGGTGACGCACGAAGTCGACGCCCTCGTGAACCGGCTCTACGAACATCACCTCGAACGGCGCCTCCGATCGGCCCACCTCCTCGACAGGATCCGGCCCTGAGCTCTGGATAGCTTAGGGCCATGAGCATCAAGGTCGAGTTGGACGAGATTGCAAGCGAGATGACGTCGCGACCGGTGTCGTATCTCATCACCACCGGCGATGAAGGCCCGCCGCATCTGGGCGCGGCTGCGTTTCGGCTGGTCGACGGCACACTCGTCACAGGCGCTGGGCGAACGACTCGACGTCACGTCGCCTCACGAAGCGTCGTGAGTTGCCTGTGGCCACCGGCCGAGGTTGGCGGCTACAGCCTCATCATCGACGGTGATGCACTCATCGCCGGTGAAGGTGATGACGCTTCGATCCACATCACGCCGACCTGGGCGGTGTTGCATCGCCCCGCCGCGGACCCGGCTGCTGCTGATCCGGATGCCGACTGCACCCAGGACTGCCGGCCGCTGCCACAGCGGTCCTGAGTCGTGGAACTAGCCGACTCGGGCGCTTTCGGGCATTCCCCGGACGCCGGGAACGAAATCCGAGGCGTTTCACTGCAGTGACCGTCGTAGCCGGCGAAACCCGACCGGAGGGCTTGGCGTCCTGGCCCCTGCGTTTCCGACAACGCCGGTTCGACAAAATCGGTGCTCTGGCTTCTCGGTGCTGGCGATACCCTCCTGGCCATGCCCACCCCGGATTCTGACCTCTTCGACAAGGTCGTCAACCTCTGCAAACGCAGAGGTTTCGTGTACCCGAGCGCGGAGATCTACGGCGGTTTCCGCTCGACCTACGACTACGGACCACTCGGTTCACTCATGCTTCGCAACGTGAAGGATGCGTGGTGGCGGTCGATGGTGCAGCTCCGCGACGACGTCGTCGGTCTCGACGCTTCGATCCTCAGCCCGCCCCAGGTCTGGGAAGCGTCTGGCCACCTCGCCAACTTCACCGATCCGTTGGTCGATTGCACGAACTGCAAGACCCGTCATCGCCAGGACAACCTGGACGACCCTGATACATGCCCAAGCTGTGGCAAGCCGGGCACCTTCACTGAGGCCAGAGCGTTCAACCTGATGTTCCGGACCCAGGCCGGCCCTGTGGAGGGAGCCGGCGCCGATGTCTATCTCCGTCCCGAGACGGCGCAAGGGATGTTCATCAACTTCAAGAACATCATCAACACGACGCGTAAGAAGCCGCCCTTCGGCATCGCGCAGATCGGCAAGTCGTTCCGCAACGAGATCACGCCAGGTAACTTCGTGTTCAGGACGCGCGAGTTCGAGCAGATGGAACTCGAATTCTTCGTGCCTCCCGACGACGCAGACCAGTGGTACGAGTATTGGCTGAACGAGCGGCGAAACTGGTATCTCGACCTCGGCATTCCCGAGGACATGCTGATGATGCGTCCTCATGCCGAGGACGAACTCAGCCACTACTCCTCTGCGACCGCCGATGTCGAGTTCATGTTTCCGTGGGGCTGGGGTGAGCTCGAAGGCATTGCGAATCGCGGTGACTTCGACCTCAAGCAGCATTCAGAACACGCCAACGAGAAGCTCGAATTCTTCGATCAGGCCACCAACGAGCGATACGTTCCGCACGTCATCGAACCAGCTGCCGGTGCCACACGCTCGATGCTGGCGTTCTTGATGGCAGCGTACGACGAAGAGGTCGTCAACGACGAGACGCGTGCGGTCCTGCGCCTCCACGCGAAGCTCGCGCCGTACAAGGTGGCGGTGCTGCCGTTGTCGAAGAAGGACACTCTGCGGCCGCTTGCCAGAGAGGTGCTCGCATCACTGCAGCCGCACTTCATGACCGAGTACGACGAGACCCAGGCCATCGGCCGTCGTTATCGCCGTCAGGACGAGATTGGCACGCCGTTGTGCGTCACCGTCGACTTCGAGAGTCTCGAGGACAATGCCGTCACGATCCGCGATCGCGATTCGATGGAGCAGGTACGAATACCGGTGTCCGATGTCGTCGACCACGTGCGCGGCGCCCTTGCTCTCTGAAGTCCGGTGGCGCCTGCCTACTGTCGGCTGACGCGGCCGCCGACCTTTCGCGTGCTTCCGATGGTCGACCATTGGCCGACCAGCTCTCCTGGCTCTTTCGTGGCGAGGAGCAGCCCGCAGTATTCACTGTTGTCAGCGCCGGTCAACCAGCAGCGAAGCGGTTGTATGTCGGGGTGATCAGAATCTCGTTCAGCGTCACGTGAGCTGGTGTCTGAGCGACGTGGAGAATCAGGTCTCCGAGGTCTTCGGACTGGAGGATCCGGGCCTGATCTTCCGCCGATACCGGCACGGGACGCGCATCGAGGATCGGGGTCGCGACCTCACCGGGACAGATGGCCGTGGCGCGAATGCCGTTGTTACGTTCCTCGACCAGCAGACTTGCGGTCATCGCATTCATTGCATGCTTCGCGGCCGTGTATGCGGGGCCCGTGAGTGGGCTGACCCCCTTGGCCGCCATCGACGAGATGTTGATGACGAGTCCTCCGCCGTGGCGACGCATCGCAGGCACGACAGCGTGACAGCAGTAGAACGCACCGCTTAGGTCGATGTTGATGACGTCGTCCCACCCGTCGGTCGTGACGACGGGCCAGTTGCGATCAGTGATGTTGATGCCCGCGCTGAAGACACCTATGTCGATGCGGCCGTGCTCGGTGAGAATCCGGTCGACAACGTCTGCAACTGCGGCCTTGTCGGACACATCGAGCTGCATGGCTGATGCCGACCCTCCTGCAGCCTCGATGCGTTCGACGAGGTCGGCAAGCGGCTCGGCTCTGCGTCCCGAGACCACGACCGTGCAACCGGCTTCTGCGAGTTTCAGGGCTCCAGACTCGCCGATTCCGGTTCCCGCGCCCGTGACCCAGGCAATCTGTCCATTGAGATCCTGCATTGAACGAGAGTAGCTGCGTGTCGGTCCCGAACGTCGAAGGAGCGCCGCTACTCGGTGAAGTAGCCGCCGTCGGGGTGCAGGATTTCGCCGGTGAAGTACGAAGCTTCGTCGCTGGCGAGAAACAAGGCGGTGTTGGCGATCTCGTCTGGGATGCCCTTGCGGCCCATCGGGATGCCGGCGTAGAACTGCTCCAGCCGATCTTCAGGGAGCATCTCGATGATCGACGTCATGTGAGTGTCGATGAAGCCGGGGCCGATGGCGTTCACGCGGATCTTCACGCTCGCCAGCATCCGTGCGAGCTTCTTCGTGAGCATCCACACCGCGGCTTTCGACGTGACGTAGGGCAGCGGACCAGCATCGGGATGTTTCGCCGCGATCGAGGCGATGGTGATGATCGAGCCGCCACTGTCGACCATGGCCGGCAAGCAAGCCTGGATGGACAGCAGAGTGCCTTCGACGTTCACCGACATCACCTTCTGGAACGCGTCGAGTTCGAGGTCGATCACGTCCTGATGCAGCTTGTCGGCGTTCTCGGCCCGCTCGATGGCCCACTTGGCCTCGACGCCCTTGTCGCCGGAGACGTATTCCGAGTGGGTGATGCCTGCAGCGGTCACGACGATGTCGATCATCCCGTAGGACTCGACCGCATGGGCAGCCATGGCCGCGTTGTCGATGCGGTTGGTCACGTCGACGCCGATGTGCGTTGCCTGTCCTCCTGCTGCGGTGATGATCTCGACTGTCTCTGACCTTGGTCCTTCGAGCAGGTCGGCGACAACGACCTTTGCCCCTTCATCCGCGAATCTGACGGCCGTGGCTCTTCCGAGTCCGTTTCCGCCACCAGTGATCACAGCGACCTTGCTGTCGAGTCGTCCCATCGAGTAGCCCCCTGCCGGTTTCTTGGCGACTGTCGGTCCGCCACCGCCGTGAGCATGGTGCACCCATCAGCAAGTCGCAACCTGTGCGCCTGCTCTGTGCTCGCCGTGGCGCTGCCCGAAGAGTCGGTACTCTTTGATGTGTCCGATAGGGGAGATCGAGTGGAATTCCACGCCACAGGGCATGTCCACGAAGCGAGTGCGTCGGCGGTTGGTGAACTCGGTCAGCTCGGGGCTGAGCTGCGCATTCTGGTCAGAGATCTCGGCTTCACGATTCCTCAGGGGTTCGTGATCGGTGCTTGCGATGCAGCTGCTATCAGCGCATCTGGCTGGCTCGACGAGCCGCGCGATGCGCTCGACCGAGCGTTGGATGCTCTCGAAGTCGCATCCGGCGCCGAACTGGGCAACCCAGCGGCGCCCTTGCTCTTGGCGGCGCGGGGGCAGAAGCGGTCGTTGTTGTGGATCGGGCTTGGTCCGGCGAACCTGGGTGCAGTGGCAACCATGTTGGGCGATGTGTCGACCGCTACCGAAACGCTCTGCACATACCTCAAGGAGTACGCATCGGTCATCCTCGACGCCGACATGGCCCCGTTCACGGCGAACGTGGCGGCGGCCGAGACGCTGAGTGGGGGCGACAAGCACAGCCATGAGTTGCTCCACATCCTGAGCCAGCGTCATCGCGACGAACTCGGTGACCGTTTCCCTGACAGCGGCCTCGAACAGCTCAAGGCTGCCATCGCCGCTCTTGCTGTCGATGGGCCCGTCGTTGTCCAGCACATGGTGCTCGGTGTCGAAGGTCTGGCGTCAAGCAGGAACCTTTTCGATGGCCAGACCTTGCCGGTGCTCGCCGACGGACTCGAGCCCCACCGCGACGAACTTGTGCCCATGTTGCGTGCCGGCGAGGTCGCGTTGCGCGATGCCGTGGAGTTCAATGTGGTCGCGAGCCCCGCCGGACTGGTGGTGTTGAACGGAGGAGTCGCGCTGCGGTCGGGAGTCGCTGCGGTCCGTATCGCGCACGCGTTGGTGTCCGACCCAGAGGTCGTGCTGTCGCGTGAAGAGGCGATCGGCAGGATCAACGAGCATCACATCGAGCAACTGCTTCACCACTCGTTCGACGATGCCTCGGCGCTGGCTGTGCTCGCTACCGGTCTCGGAGCCTCACCGGGCGCGGCAACCGGCGTTGTCGCGTTCAGCGCGGACGAAGCGGTGGCCTTCGCGGCAGCTGGTGATCAGGTGATCCTGGTGGCCCAGGAAACCTCGCCAGAGGATGTTCACGGCATGGAGGTGGCGGCTGGCATCCTGACGTCGCGTGGAGGCTTGGCCAGTCACGCCGCCGTTGTCGCCAGAGGTTGGGGAACTCCTGCAGTCTGCGGC
Organism: Actinomycetota bacterium; assembly: GCA_014238065.1. Lineage (GTDB taxonomy): Bacteria > Actinomycetota > Acidimicrobiia > Acidimicrobiales > Poriferisodalaceae > JABABU01. The sequence continues at coordinate 50,298 of JABABU010000051.1, read as the reverse complement.
GCGGAAGAGGTCGTGATCGGTGACGAAATGTTCGTCGTCGGCGACACCATGGTGGCCAAAGGCGATCGCATCTCGATCGACGGAAGCACCGGCATCGTGATGCTGGGCGAGGCGTCGACCTCCAGCGCCGAGCCTCCTGCGGAGTTCGAAGAGATCCTGGGCTGGGCCGATGAGATCAGGGCAGGCAGACTTGCGGTCAGAGCCAATGCTGACACCGGCGCCGACGCGGCTCAGGCCAGAACGTTCGGGGCTGAAGGCATTGGTCTGTGTCGGACCGAGCACATGTTCCTGGCCAAGGACCGGCTACCGATTGTTCGCGACATGATCCTTGCGACCTCTCCAGCGCGGGAACGGGCTGCGCTCACTCGGTTACGTCTTGCCCAGCGCGACGATTTCTTGCCGATCCTCGAGGCGATGGACGGACTCCCGGTCACGGTGAGATTGCTCGACCCACCGCTCCACGAGTTTCTCCCCGACCTCGACGAGCTGCTCGTCGCCGACGCCAAAGGCGAACTCGATGAGGCAGGCGCGCAACTGCTCGCCGCAGCTCGGGCGTGGAGCGAGCAGAACCCGATGATCGGTACGAGGGGAGTGCGTCTCGGATGGTTGAAGCCAGGCCTGTACGAGATGCAGGTGCGAGCTCTCGTCGAGGCGGTGGCCGAGCGGGTCGCGGCCGGCGGCGATCCTGTGGTCGAGGTCATGATTCCGCTCACCGTCAGCGCCCCTGAACTAGCGGGAGCCAGAGGTTGGATCGACGATGCGCTTGCCGGAGATGGCAGCGAAGCTGGTCGGATCACCGTCGGAACGATGATCGAGACGCCGCGAGCCGCGCTCGTGGCCGGATCACTCGCGTCCCACGCCGACTTCTTCAGCTTCGGGACCAACGACCTCACCCAGCTGACATACGGCTTCAGTCGTGACGACGTAGAGACCAGCATCATGGGCCTCTACCTTGAGAACGATCTCTTGCCGTCGAACCCGTTCGAACATCTCGACATCGAAGCCGTTGCCGAGTTGGTGAACATCGGCGCAGAGCGAGGTAGGGCCACGAAGCCCGGTCTGAAGCTCGGAATCTGTGGTGAGCACGGCGGTGACCCGCAGAGCATCGCCGTCTGCCTCGCGGCCGGACTCGACTACGTCAGCTGCTCGCCCTATCGAGTTCCTGTTGCGCGGCTTGCTGCGGCGCAGGCAGTGATCAGCGAGCGAAGTCGATGACCGTTCTGGTCGCTTCGCCCTTCTTCATCCACTCGTAACCCTCGTTGATGTCCTCGAGTGCGATGGTCCCCGAGATCATCTCGTCGAGCATCAGGCGGCCGTCGAGGTACATGTCGACGTAGCGGGGCATGTCGACTCGGAAGGCATTCGAACCCATCATCGAACCCTTGATGGTCTTCTCCATCATGAAGATCTGGTACCCGGGGATCTCGATGTTCTGTCCGAAGGGCATCATGCCGATCATCACGGCAGTGCCGCCGACGTTGGTCATGCTGAAGGCCTGCTCGTAGGTCTCCTTACGGCCAATCGCCTCGAAGCTGTAGTCGACGCCTCCTCCTGTGAGCTCGCGTACGGCCTCCACCGCATTGACCTCTGCCCCGTTGACGGTGTCGGTTGCACCCATCTGGCGCGCGACCTCGAGCTTGGGGTCGGAGATGTCGACCGCGATGATGCGGCCGGCACCCGCGATCCGGCAACCTTGGATGGCCGACAGACCAATGCCGCCTGCTCCGAGCACGACACAGGTGCTTCCCGGCTCGATGCGTGCAGTCTTGAACACTGCGCCGACACCGGTGGTGACACCGCAGCCGACGAGTGCGGCTCTATCGAGGGGCATGTCGTCGCGTACCTTCACCACAGCGTTCTGATGGACGAGCATCTCCTCGGCGAAACCGCCAAGTCGAGCCATCTGTCCCATGTCGTCGCCGTTCGGCGTTCTCAGGCGTGAGGGCGACCCCTTGGCGCGACCGGTGGCATGGTTGTTGTTGCACCGATTCGGGTGCCCGGTGAGGCAGTGATGGCAGTGCCCGCAGAACACAGAGAGACAGGTGATGACGTGATCGCCTGGTTTCACGTACGAGACATCCTCGCCAACCGCTTGAACGATGCCGGCTGACTCGTGGCCCATCACGCATGGAAGCGGAATCTGCCAGTGGCCTTCCATGAAGTGCAGGTCGCTGTGACACAGGCCTGCGTGGGTGGTCTGAATGAGTACTTCATTGCTCTGCGGTTTGTCCGTCCGGACATCGTCGATCGAGAGTTCGCCAGGAATTTCGTGCAGGACTGCTGCGCGCATGTGGTTCTCCGTCGTGTGAGGCTGTGATGCCTGTTCCCTGTGCGACGACACTAGAGGTTCGTTGGTGGTGCGGCCCGATCGGACCACGGGAACACGATGGTTCTCCCGAAGACGTCGCACCCGACGCCGTGATCCTGCGACCACCGTGCACGGTGACCGAGGCCCAACGGACGTGTCCGATGGACTCGTTCGCCACCGAGGTGTCGTAGGCAGACCCTCCGCCGAATCGCCGGGGATGACTGTGACAGGCCGCTGCTAGCGTCCCGTCGGGATGGGCATCCACGAGGACGACATCGAGAAGGTTCGCAACGATGCCGACATCGTCGCGATCGTCAGCCAGTACGTGGCACTCAAGAAGACAGGTGGGCAGAACTGGTCCGGGTTGTGTCCGTTCCACAACGAGAAGACACCGTCGTTCTCGGTCAGTGCTGACAAAGGCTTCTACTACTGCTTCGGTTGTCAGCAGAGCGGCGATGTCATCCGGTTCGTCCAGGAGCTCGAAGGGCTTGATTTCCCAGGCGCGATGGAATGGTTGGCACCGAAGGTCGGCATCGCGTTGCGCTACACGGGAGGCGAAGCCGGGGGGCAGAAACGGGCCTACCGCAAGAAGCTCACCGATGTCATCGACAACGCTGTCGACTTCTACAACGACCGACTGCTCACCGCACCTGACGCTGGCCAGGCCCGTGGCTATCTTCGAAGTCGGGGGTACGACAAGGAGATCGTCCAACAGTTTCGGCTCGGCTACTCGCCAGATGATTGGGATCAGCTCGCACAGCACCTCGGCGCTCCTGCGAGTGACTTCGAGGCGACTGGTCTCGGCTCCAACAAGGGTCAAAGGCAGCAGGATTTTTTTCGTGGCCGGGTGATGTTTCCGATCTTCGATGCCAACGGCGCTGCTGTTAGCTTCGGTGGCCGTCAGATGCCTGGTGGCCAACCGCCGAAGTACCTGAACACCTCCGAGACCGAGGTGTACAAGAAGAGTCACCTGCTCTACGGACTCAACTGGGCCAAGCGCGATGCGGTCAGCTCAGGCGAGATCATCGTCTGCGAGGGGTACACCGACGTCATCGGTTTCTTCAGGGCAGAGCTGCCTCGGGCAGTCGCGACGTGCGGTACGGCGTTGACCGAAGACCACGTCAAACTCATGAAGCGGTTCGCGCCGAAAGTGGTTCTGGCCTTTGACGCTGATGGTGCCGGACGGTCGGCGGCCGATCGTTTCTACGAGTGGGAGAAGCGGTACGAGATCGAGGTGTTCGTTGCCGATCTTCCCGACGGTGTCGATCCCGGCGACCTGTCGGCGACTGAGGAGGGCCGTGAGGATCTCCGGGCCGCGGTCACCGGTGCCTTGCCATTCCTGAAGTACCGGATCGAGCGTGCCCTTGGCTCCGAAGATCTCTCGGTGCCGGAGGGCAGGGCCAAAGCGGCCGAGAAGGCTATGGCGCTTGTCGCCGAGCACCCGAACGAACTGCTGCGAGATCAATACCTGATGGAGGTCGCGTCGCGGACAAGAACCGATCCCGACCGACTCCGACCGATGTTGCGTCGATCACCTGATCCTTACGAGGGCCGCTTCGGCCCGGAGGGCGGGTACCAACGCGAGTTCAGTGCCGAGTCGGTCGACAACTACGACGAAGGTCCAGCCGTCCCGTCGCTGAAGTTCGATCGCCGCGAGGCGGAAGTCATCAAAATCCTGATTCACCGTCCTGCCGATCTCGAAGGTCGCGTCTTCGACTTTCTGTTCGATGCGCCAGGGACACGAAGGGCCTACGAGGTCGTTGCGAGTGGGCCTGACTGGGTTGGCCGCCTTGACAACGAACCGGAACAGGTCGCTTCGCTACTTCGCCGCTTGTCGCTCGAACCGTTGGAGGAGAGCGATGAAGGATCCTCGCCACTCGAGGATCTCGGATGGGTCGTCGGTGATGTCGCGAATCGGGTCCTCCGCGATGTCCTGGGCCAAGCTGCTGCGGACAGAGAGCATTACAAGGCGATTCAGCCGCTTGTTCAGTGGACCAAACTGCGTACCGAGGAGCTGAGCGATGCAAGTCAGAGGGTCGGGGCCATCGATGCATTGCTAGCTTGGCTTCAAGGACATTTTGTATCCGAGCACGGCGATCAAGGGGGAGGGGATGGGGTCGACGCTTGAGCGTCGTAGAGCCCGCCGAGCTGCCCTCTCGGGTAGCTCCAACGCTGACCCTGTTCGCCAGTACCTCCGCGAGATCGGTCAGGTCGCGCTGCTGACACGCGAAGACGAGGTTTCTCTCGCCAAGCGTGTCGAGAAGGGCATGGTTGCCCGCAAGCTGCTGGCTGAGCTCGAGGTCGATGAAACGTGCCGGTATGTCGACGAGACGATCGAGCGGGAGCTTCGCTCCTCCGACATGGATGGGGCCGAGGCGTTCAATCACCTGTGCTCCGCGAACCTCCGTCTAGTGGTGTCGATCGCAAAGCGCTACTCGGGTCGCGGTATGCCGCTGCTGGATCTGGTCCAGGAGGGCAACCTGGGTTTGATGAAGGCTGCGGAGCGCTTCGACTACTCGAAAGGTTTCAAGTTCTCGACGTATGCGACGTGGTGGATTCGTCAGGCGATCACCCGGGCGATCGCCGATCAGTCTCGGACCATTCGTCTTCCCGCTCACATGGTCGATCTCGTGAATCGCGTCAGCCGCCTCGAACGAGAGTTGGTGCAGCAGTTCGGACGTGAGCCGACGATCGACGAGATTGCTCACTACGCCGAGCTCGATCCGTCGCGCGTCCGCGAGCTGAAGACGATGTCGCTCGATCCGCTCTCGCTCGACTCGCCTCGCGGCGAAGAGGACGACGCGACCTTCGGTGATTTCATCCGCGACGATCTTGCGCAGGTTCCGGCCGATGTTGCGACCCGCCACCTGCTCACCGGCGAGGTGCAGGAGGTGCTTGGCGAGCTGAATGAGCGCGAGCGCATGATCGTGGCCATGCGTTTCGGCCTCGGTGGTGTGAAGCCGTTGACGCTGGAAGAAGTTGGCAAGGCGTTCGGTGTCACCCGCGAGCGCGTCCGTCAGATCGAGGCCAAGACGCTTGCGAAACTCCGCGACCCGCAGCACTCAACTCGACTGAAGGAATACCTCGACAACGGCTAATCGACCGTCGTGTCGGGTCGATGGGCAGAGTCTGACTTCTGCGATGCGCTGTTATCATCGCCAGTCGACCTTCCGGGGTAGCTCAGTTGGCAGAGCAGCGGACTGTTAATCCGTTTGTCGTGGGTTCGAGCCCCACCCCCGGAGCAAGAGCAATGCCAGGTCAGAGGTTCTTTCGGACGGAACCACCAGGGCCTTCGTCGCGTCCCAGGCTCCTGGAATTTTCCGAAGAGTCCACCGACGCACTCTGAACGGTCATCAGTGAGCGTCGGCATCACGTGCCCGTATCTGGCCAGCGACACCGTCGACCGCATCGCTCTGCTGTTCGAACACGCCGGAGTGGGCGTCGACGTCCTCACAGACCGGTGAGCCGCATGATGTTCTGTTGTTTGATCTCAGGTGTCTGGCCCTGAACAAGGAGAAACGTGGCCTCTCTCGCGAGGCGTTGTGCGTGATTGTCGAGCATCACGGCCGACCCCCCGACGGAGGCTACGAGAGCTGATGCTGCAGTAACGGCGAAGGTCGCAGCTTCCGATCGGGCCGCAGGCATCTCCTGTGTCGTTGCGTTGTCGAGCCGTGAGCGGGCTGTCGCGTACCCCTGGTCGAGAGGGCTCGGACCGAGGAGGCGCAGGCACCGACCTGTGATGCCGAGCGCAAGTGATCCGTTCGTCCTCAGACCAGCGCGGTAGCCGGTGAACCAGTCGTCGAAGGATTCGATGAGTGTGATCTGTTCGGCTCGTACCGGATGTTCGGCGAACCTGAGTTCGACTGTCATAGACGAGTCGATCGCGGCCAAGCGGAGTCGGTTGCTTCGCAGCGTTGGTCCCTCGGTGGTATCCAGCAGGGCCCAGACCACGTCGTCGCCGTGACGTGCGGCGGTGAGCACCACGTCGATGTTCCCCCAGCCGGACACGAATGGAGCTGTACCGGTGAACTTCCAGCCGTCTGATGTCTCGGTTGCAGAGATCAGTGGGGTGCCGGGGCGCAGAAGATGAGCGAACGCAACCCCTCCTCGGGCCTCCCCGGATGCGAGACGCCGAGCCCATGCATCGTGCATCGGACCGTCGGTCATGGCCGCAGCCCTCGCCGGCCCTCCATGCTGTGTCCACACAAACGCAGTGGTGAGACAGCCTCCAGCGATCGTCTCGTGAATCCGTCGGACGGTCGTGATGTCGGCGCCGAGCCCACCCACATCCGATGGCGAGAACAGGCCGTAGAGACCAGCTTCGGCGAGAAGGTCGAGTTTCGCCGAAGGGATGGTGCCCGCCTGGTCGACGTCGTTGGCGTCGGGAAACAGTTTCTTGTCGGCCACGTCAGTCGCCAGGTCGATCAGCTTGCTGTCCTCGTCGGTCACCCGGACAGTGTTCACTCCCCCCGGCCGCTTTCGCCACATTTCATGGGCTTTGGTGTTCGGCCACCGTCGTTTTGCCGCATCCGTGCGTCAGTTGGAGCGTGACGTCGGCGTGAATGTTGCATCGAGGTGCTTGACCCCGTGGATGAAGCTCGCGAGCAAGAGGTCGGGCTCGCGGCTGGCGTGGATGTCGGGGATCCGATCGAAGAGCTCGCGGTACATCACGGTGATCTCGCGGCGGGCGAGGTGCGCGCCGAGACAGAAATGAGGGCCAGGACCGCCGAATCCGAGTTGTGGGTTCGGGTTTCGTGCGACGTCGAACCGGTATGGGTCGGCGAACACCAGCGGGTCGCGGTTCGCGGCGAGGTAGAACATGCACAACTTGTCGCCTCGTGCGACCTGCTGGCCACCGAACTCCATGTCCTCGGTTGCGGTCCGGCGCATGTAGGTGACCGGGCAGGCGAGACGCACGATCTCCTCGATGGCGCTCGGAGCGAGTCCGTTGAAATCGGCTGCCCACTTGGCGTGCTCTTCAGGGTTGTCGGTGAGGAGTTTGAGCCCCCAGCTGATGGCGTTTCTCGTGGTCTCGTTGCCGGCGACGACAAGCAGTATGAAGAAGCTGGCGATGTCCTCTGGGGTGAGTTCGTCTTCCGGCACGGTTGCGTTCATGAGCATCGAGGTCAGATCGGTTCCGTCCCCACCCGACTTGGAGGCCGCGACGTCGTTCATGAGTCCGACGAGATCTGTGGCGGCCGTGATGAGTCCGGTAAGCAGGTCGCCTTCGAAGTCGGCGGTGTACTCGGGATCGCCGAAACCGAGGATGATGTTCGTCCTGTCGAACACGAACTGGTACTCGGAGCCGGGGATGCCCATCAGATCGCACACGATCTTGAGGGGGAGCTTGGCTGCGACATCGACGACGAAGTCGACCTCTCCCCGCTCGGAGATGTCGTCGACGATGTCTCGTGCGACGAGCTGAACCGAGTCCTCAAGTCGTTGCATCATCTTCGGGGTGAACCCGGCGGCGACGATCCTGCGCAGCCTCACGTGTCGGGGGTCGTCCATGGCGATCATGGATCCGAAGAACTCGAGCATCTCCTGGGGCATGTCGCCGACAACGATGCCCTGTGCTGAGCTGAACAGCTTCGGGTTCTTGGACATGTGGACGATGTCGGCGTGACTGGTGACCGCCCAGGCGCCAGGACCTTGTGGTAACGGCGCGTCCTCGCGCATCTCGGGCTCGCGGAAGAACTGCATCGGCTGCGATCGCAACTCGTCGAGGTGAGCGTCAATCTCTCCGGCGGGCCGAACCCAGTAGGTGTCGAGGAGCGGGTTGGTGAACGCGTCGTCGGGTAGCTCGGTGAGGGCCATGGTTACAAAGCTACGTTCTCGTGCGTCGGGCTTGTGCACGCCGCCGCGTAGTGTTGGTGGCGTCATACGCGGGGCCCGTAGCTCAGTGGTTAGAGCAGGCGACTCATAATCGCTCGGTCGTGGGTTCGATCCCCACCGGGCCCACGTTGAGAGATGCACCCAAGTGCAGGTCCCTGAAAGGAACGCCTGCCGTGCCTGTCGTCCCATCTTCAATTCCAACGTCGGCGTACCTGGACGACGCGGTCTTCGAGGCCGAACGAAAGGCGATCTTCGGGTCGTCCTGGCAGCTCGTCTCCCATGTTGAGAAGCTGCGGTCGGCCGGCGATCGGATTGTCGTCGATGTTGTCGGGCAGTCGATCATCGTCGTGCGCGGCGATGACGGCGAGCTCCGCGCCTTCCACAACGTGTGCCCCCATCGGGGTGCCGCGCTGCTCACCGAAGAGGACTGTGCGCGGCGAATCACCTGCCAGTACCACGCCTGGGGCTTCGACCTCGATGGTGCGCTCGCCCACGTACCGCATGAGAGCGTGCTCGGTCCCGTGAATCGCGGGACGCACAGATTGATGGCGTGCCAGGCCGAAGAGGCGCACGGAATGGTGTTCGTCAACCTGGATCCTGCCGCCCCCTCGCTCGCTACGACTGCGCCATGGCTCGAAGACACCATTCGTGAATACGCGCCGGAGCTACCGTCGCACACTCATGTGCACCGGACTCAGTCGCTGGTAAAGGCGAACTGGAAGATCGGGATCGAGAACTTCTCCGAGTGCTACCACTGCACCGTGCTGCACAAGACCTTCGTGACCGGCATCGCCGATCCCGGCAGCTATCGGGTCGTCGACCTCGGAACGTGGCACCGTCACGAAGCATCGGCCCGGGATGGCGGCGACACCGCCTACAACTTCGACACGAGCGCCACCAGCCGAGCCGATGAGTTCCGCGTCTGGTGGATGTGGCCCAATTTCGCCATGCAGAGCTACCCCGGCGGCGTGCTCCACTTCTGGACGTGGCACCCGGTCTCGGCTGACACCACCCTCGTCACGGTGGACTGGTACTTCGAGCGCGCGGAGCTTGAACCGTGGCAGGAGGACCTCATTGAGTCGCACGCCGCCACGACCTTCGCTGAGGACCCACCCGTGATCGAGAGCATCCAGCGCTCGATGTCGAGTCCCGCGTATCGGCCCGGCCCGATCCTCGTCGACCCTGACGGTGGGCCGATGTCCGAACACGCGGTGGCCTCGATCCACAAGTTGTGGAACGAGTCGATGAGGGCAGAAGGCGAGCAATGACGGGAACCGACGTTCTCCCACGTCCCGACGTCGACCTCGATGCCGTTGGTCGCTACCGGCTCGGCCGGATCCGTCAGAAGCTCATCGAGCACGAGGTCGACGCGGTCCTCCTGACGAGCCCGGTCAGTCTGCGGTACGCCGTCGACTTCCGCGAGTATCAGCTCTTCCAGTCTCGCATCCCGACCTATGCCGTACTCGTGCCGGCGGAGGGTGACGTCATCGTGTTCGGCGCGTCGAACGACGTGCCGCTCGCCGATCAGCACCGCCCGGGCCTGATGCTCAATACGTTCGAGCGGGGCATGCGGGCGACCGACTCATCACTCCAGGGTCTGGCCGAAGTCACCAACGAATTCGTGAGTACCAAAGGTCGGCTGGCGATCGAACGGCTGCACACCGCAGACATCGCCTCGCTCGTCGGGAAGGTCGACCTGATCGATGCTGAGCCGCTGATGGAGGCCGCACGCTCGATCAAGTCCGGGCCGGCGTGACGTTCCGGGAGTTGAGCGACAACGCTTACTTCCGTCGGCGGGAGTTCGTCGCCCGTCGGTACGTCTGCATGCTCCACGGGATCGGCATGACCGACGAGTGGCCCGTGCGTTCGCTACGACTCGAATTGGGATCACGGCGGCTATGACGGCGTGCTCGAAGAGAACATGACCGTGTGTGTTGAGAGCTTCACCGGCTCCGATCAGGGCGGCGAAGGAGTCAAGCTCGAACAGATGGTCCGGGTCACCGCTGACGGTTGCGAACTCCTCACGGACTACCCCTTCGACGAGCGCCTACTCGGGCGCTGATAGTGGCGAGTTTCTGCGACCGACAGCACGGTCGAGGCGAAACGGTCCTGCGTCGGGTTCGCCGGGGTGACCCTGGGACTCGAGCCCAGAGGCAAGTTCAACTTGGAGTTCGAGGCTCAGGTCGTGGTACCCGACGAGCAGGTCGTGGCCCTCTCAACCATTGAGTTGTGAGCTCTGCCGTGTCGACTCCTGACATAGGCGCATCGGTCGGCAGACTTCCACCGTTGGTGTGGTGGATCCGTAGGTCGGCCACCCTCAAGACAGTCCGGATCTCGATGCTGCCGGGCAGTCGGCGTCGGCGGGTTTCGGCGGCGCGACCTGCCTCATGTCTTCGTAGATCTTGTCCTTGAGATGATGGACCGACGGTCCCCGCTCGCAGATGGCTGGCGCTCTCCTCGGGCTGAGGATCTCGGATCGATCGACCAGACCTTGGACTTGGAGGCGGCCTGAGGTTTGCTTGGAACTCAGCCCTGGGTCCGCCTTGAACCCCTGTCGTTTCAAGGGTTTCCGACTTCGGTGCACACCCCACGTTCACGCCGTTGGCGACCAGCGAGTCATGCTGTTGCTGTCGTCAGTCCCGGCGGCCGCCGGGCGGGTGGAGCGCCTGGGGATCGTTGCGGTAGGTGGGAACGCCCTCTTCCTCGAAGATGCGGTCGATCTCGGCCCGGATGTCGTCGGTGAGACGCCAATCGGCCGCCTCGACGTTTTCCCGCAGTTCGTGCTCGTCGCGCATGCCGACAAGCGCCACCGACACCGCCTCGTTGCCGAGGACCCATGCAATTGCGAGTTGGGCGACGGATCGATCGTGGTCGGCGGCAAGGTCGACGAGTCGACTCGTCACGCGAAGTCGGTCGAGGAACGGCTCTCGCTCGAAAAGAGGAAGGTCGAACGCGTTGCCTCGCGCCCGCCAGTCGCCGACTCCGAAAGTGGTGTCGGAGGTGAAGGCACCGGTCAGAAGACCGAATCCGAGTGACCCGTATGCCATGTAGCCGACGTTGTTCTCCGCGCACCAGGGGAGCACCTCGGCCTCCATCCGCCTGTCGTACATGTGGTAGCCGACCTGGTTCACGGCGAGATCGCCGTGTTTCTGGCACTCCTCGAGCATCGCCACGTCGAAGTTCGACACGCCGTAGTGGCGGATCTTGCCTTCGGTCTTGAGCTGCGCGAGGGCGCGCATCGGTTCCTCAAGAGGAGTGTCGTGGTCCGGCCAGTGGATCATCATCAGATCGACACGGTCGGTGTCCATCCTTGTGAGGCATGCCTCGGTGCGCTCGATGATGTTGTCGTAGGTGGAGTCGAGTCCGACGACCGCCCCTTCCGCGTAACTGAAGCCGACCTTCGTGGCGACGATCACCTCATCGCGGCGCGAGCCCAGTGCTTTCGCCAGCAACTCCTCGCTGTGGAACGGTCCATAGACCTCTGCGGTGTCGAACAGGTTGATACCTGCGTCGATGGCCCGGTTGACTGCCGTTGCCGCCTCGTCGACGTCGATGTGGCCATACATCGTCGTGCTCATCTCCCACGTGCCGAAGCCAATGGTCGACGAAACGAGGTCGGTGTTCCCGATCTGACGTTGCTCCATGTTGTTCCCCCTCGGTGAACCGGTGCCCCGGCCTCTTCGTCAGCGCAGGTACATCCGGAGGCCTGCCACCGCAACCTCATCCTCACTGACGTAGCAACCGCGTTGTTTGGCCGCCTCGATGATTGCGTCGCGACCTTCGGTGACGAGGTCGATGCCGCCGAGTCCTTCGCCACGGCCATCGGTGTCCTCGACGACTCGAATCGTTGCGTTCTCGAACGCGATCGTCGGATTGCCGTCGGCGTCGTCGACGACATCGAGTTCTGCGATGCTGGCCCAGCGCTCGGCGAGCCGGCGGGGCTCAGGACTCTGGAGCTCGGCCGCCGAGATGCCGCTGACGTGAGCGGTTCTCACGAACGGCTGCCAACTTTTGCCGGCGGGATGCCACGGACCGCCAACCTCGTTGCCGCCTTCCATCATCATCTGGTCGAGTTCGTAGAACGAGCCGCCGGTGTCGGCCGGATGGAGTTGGATGCCCTCGTGACCGCTCTCAGGGTGGTGAAGATGGAAGGCAACTCTCACGCCGAGTTCCTCGGCACGCGCTTTGCGAACGTTGATGTCGTCGACCTGATTGATGACCATGTAGCCGGTGTCGCCGCCGCGGCGATTCCTGTAGCGCCCGGCAGCGGTGTTCTCTTTCGTCGGCGTCACCACTTCGAGGAATTGTGTGCCGATCGGCCAGAGCGTGTTCTTCAACCCGAACTGGGCGACGCCAGGGTCGGTGTAACACGCCTCAACGCCGAGGACAGCTCCGATATCAAGCCCCGTCGAGTGCAGGTCCTCGCACGCAACAGCAATCTGACGAAGTCTGATCCACATCCCATTGACTCTATTCCCGGTGCTCCGACATTTCAGTACCGGGATTGCGCGGTCCATGATTGTGCGGCCCCTGGCACCCGCAACTTCGGCCGGGGCGTCTATATGTGGGGGAGGATCTCCTCGGCGACCTGCTCCAGCACCTCGTACCTCGGGTCGAAGGGCGGAAGGATCATCACCTGGTCGAGGCCTTGCTCACCGAGTGAGCCGAGGCGGTCGATGACCTGTTCTTTCGTGCCGATGATGCAAGAAGCCTCCATCAATTCTGGGCTGAGGAATTGCTCTTCGTCGGCCATCACCCAGCAGTTGTGCCCTCGATGAACAAATTGGTGACGGATCTCGTCTGGGATGTCCTCCATCTTCCGGACGTAGGTGTCCCAGCCGGGAATGCGCGCCGCGCCGCCTGAGCGTCCGAAGTTCCTGTACTGGTCGTAGCTGTAGTGCATCGAGGCCATGGCGAACGCGCCGCAGAGGCGTCTGACTCGATCGGAATCGGCCGATTCCCCAGGTTCGAGCACGACGATGGTCGTGAGCGAGCAGGTGAAGAAGCTGTCCTCGTCGATCTCTCTTCCTCCGTCGGCGGCACCAGCCCGTAGCCCGTCCCACACCCACGACATCCCGCCGGCGGGAGGGATCGACAGCACTGCGCCGTGGCCGTGTTTGCCGGCGAGCGCCATCGACTTCGGTCCGAAGCTCGACATGTAGATGGGGATCTCGTCGTCGAAGTTGACGAAACCCTTGTCGGTCATGATGTGGCGAATCGGCGATGTGCGGCCGCGCCATGCGAAGTCAGCTTCCTCTCCTCTGAGCAGTGGCCGCAGGGTGGTGAGGTACTCGTCGAACTCCGCCATGCGCATTGGTTTGTGACCCATGATCCGCATTGCGGTGTTCCCAGTACCGATGCCGAGGAACGTGCGGCCGGGCGCGAGTTGGTTGATCGTCGCGATGCTGGCGGCAGTGATCGGCGCGGTCCGTGTTGCGGCAACGCTGACGCCGGTTCCGATCTGCATCGTCGAGGTCCGCTCGGCGACCAGCGCGAGGGTGGCGTACGGGTCGCTCCAGATCATGTGGCTGTCGGCAATCCAGGCGTGGCTGTAGCCAAGCTCTTCTGCGGTGACGATATATTCGATGTCGTCGATCTTCGATGCGACGCAGATGCCGAGTTGCACGTGACCCTTCCGCGTGTCCTGGGACCGCGAACTGGCGATCCGTGTTTCCTTCAGCTTGACATTCGCGGGTCCTCACTGAATAATTCAAGGAACAACTTGCATAAATAGATGGGGAGATGGCGATGGCGGCTACTGATGAGTTGGTGATCGCAGACGAGCCTGCCGGCTCCCTTCCCGAATTGCGTGAGAAGGGTTACCTCACGACCAAGGTCGGATCGATACCTGTGGTGGTGTTCTGGCACGAGGACCGTCCGTGGGCAATAGAGGACCGTTGCCCGCACCTCGGCTTTCCCCTCCATCGAGGTTCGGTCGAGTCCGGAATGGTCACGTGTCACTGGCACCACGCCAGGTTCGATCTGTCGTCGGGCTGCACGTTGGACCCGTGGGCTGACGACGCCCGTGGCTTCGACGTTGAGGCCGACGGTGACCTGATCCATGTCAAGGCTCGCAGCAGTGGCGACGACGTGGCCCGTCTGCATCGGCGTTTGAAGGAAGGCCTCGAAGAGAACCTCACGCTGATCGTGGCCAAGTCGGTGCATGGCCTGCTCGACCATGGGGTCCCTCCGGCCGAGATCGTGAGAACTGCTGCCGAGTTCGGGTTGAAGAACCGGTCGCAAGGATGGGGGAGTGGCCTCACGACGCTTACCGCCATGGCCAACGTGGTGCACCATCTCGATGACGATGACAAGGCACTTGCGCTCGTCCACGGACTTGTCGAGTTGGCGAGTGACACGGCAGGCAGGCCACCGCGCTTCCCGCTTCACGCACTCGACGACGCCACAGTTTCTGGTGAGCGGCTTGCCGAGTGGTACCGCCGATTCGTCGAGACCCGATCTGCTGACAGCGCCGAGCGCGCTCTCGCGACAGCTGTGTCCGGAGGTGCGACACCCGAGCAGGTCGAAGGAATGATGTTCGCCGCTGTAACCGATCACGTCTACATCGACACTGGCCACACGCTCGACTTCACCAACAAAGCGTTCGAGCTCTTGGGGCACGTCGGCGCTGGCGCTGCCCCCGATGTGCTCTCGAGTGTCGTGGCCCAGACGTCGCAGGCCGAACGTAGCGAAGAGCTGTCGTCGTGGCGGCATCCAGTCGACCTCATCGAGCAGATGCGGCTGGTCGAACTCGACCTCATCGAGGCCGTCTCGGCCGCCGACGGAACGGTTACTCCTGTCGCGCTTGTTGCGCTCGCGACACAGCTGCTCGATGCAGATGCCGATCAGATCGGGCCTGCTCTTTTGGCAACTGCCGGCGCCGGAGCGAACCTGGAACAGCTTGCCAGGGCGGTCGCTCTCGCCGGCTCGATGCGGATCTTGCGATTCCACACGCAGAACGATCACGCTGACTGGAACATCGTCCACCACGCCTTCACGTTCGCCAACGGCATGCATCAGGCGTGCAAGCGCAATCCGACAGACGAACTCGCGAGGGGTGTCCTCCACAGCGCCATGAAGGTCCATGTCGATCGCTTCTTGAATGTTCCCGTTGCCAGGGTTCGGCGCGTCGAGAACGCGTCATTGGCTGACCTCGAAGCGTGTTGGGAAGCCGAGGGTCACGTCGATGAGGCCGGCGCAATCGTGTCGAGCTACCTCGAGGACGGCGGTGATCCCGCCCCTCTGATAGCGATGCTTGGCCACGCGCTGCTGCACGAGGACTCAGGATTTCACTGGTATCAGCTGTTCGAGGCATCAGTCCGTCACCATGAGGCGTGGCCGACTGGCTCCGACGGAGCTCGACTTCCGCTCGTGGCCTTCGCACGATTCCTCGCGGCACACACCCCGACCAGACGCGAGCGGTCGAAGTTGGTGCACATCGCAGCCCGTCTCCGCCGCGGCGACGCGCTCTACGAAGAGAATTGAGCCAGATGAGAGTGACGGTGTCAGACACCGTCAGTCTTGCCATCGCGAAGAACATCGGCGCTGTTGGTACGTGGTGATACGTTCGCCAGCATGCTGATCGACAAGATCCGTCAGGACATGACTGCAGCCATGAAGAGTCGTGACGCGGTGGTGCTGCGAACGACACGCGCCATCATCGCCGCCGTGCAGGAGGCCGAGGTTGCCGGCAAGACCGCGGTGATGCTCACCGACGAAGAGGTCGAAAAGGTCATCAAGGCTCAGGCCAAACGAAGGGTCGAGGCCGCAGAAGCATTCGACGCAGGCGACAGGCCGGAGAAGGCCGCTGACGAGCGCGCCGAGTTGGAGGTACTCCAGGCCTACCTGCCAGAACAACTCGGTGATGATGCGCTTGCCGCGATCATCGACGACGCCCTCGCCGAGGGCGGCTTCACCTCGATGGCCGACATGGGCCAGGCGATGAAGGCTGTGAACGCCAAGGTTGCTGGTCGGGCTGACGGCAGAACCGTCGCCGAAGCGGTGAAGGCGAAGTTGGCGATCTGAGTGGCTACTCGTTCTTGGTCAACTGATCGACAGGTGCGAAGTCGTCGGTCAGCACGTTTGCCCCATCGATGAACTCGGAGATGGCCGAGCCGGTGAACAGTTGTCCGTCGTCAAAACTGATGTCGACCCTCGGGATCGGCGTGTCTGACGCGATCAGTACCTGATTCACCACCGACCGGGTGACCGTGTCACCGATCGGAATCACCACGCTCAGGTAGTCGAAGTGTTCCTCCAGCGTTGCCAGTTGTGCTCTGGCGAAGCGACTCTCGCCACCATCGATGAGGTTCATGACGTAGATGCCATTGTCAACGAGCAGCCGATCGAACTCGGCCACGACCTCTGAGGTGGTGAGATGCCACGGCACCGTGATGCCGCTGAACGCATCGCCGACGATGAAGTCATACGCGTCCGTTTCCAGGTCGCCGAGGGCGAGCCTGGCGTCCCCGATCACCACATCGATCCCTTGGCCGACCACGAGGCCGAGGTCGCGTTCTGCAAGCGCGATGATGCCGCCGTCGATCTCGAGCACGACCTGGTTGCTTCCGGGTCGAGTCTCCGCGACGTATCTCGGGAATGCGACTCCGGCTCCCCCGATGTGGACGGCGCGCAGTGGCCCTGGCGGCATGGCGTCGACGACGGCTCCGAATAGACGGGTGTAGCGAAACCCGAGATTTGTCGGGTCGTCGATGTCGACATATGAGTTGCGGAGGTAGTTGATGTAGACGCTTCGGCCCGAAGAATTGTCGGCGTCGGTTTCGATGCGGACGCAGTTGTAGGCGGTCTCTTCCTCGCATCGACTCGGCGTGACCAGCCCTCCGGCAAGAGCGGCCGCTCCCAGGACGACTGCGCCCAACGATGGCCGAATGGTTGTCAGTCGAAGCGCGATCAGCAGGCCTCCCACAACCAACACCGAGCCCACGATGAGAATGATGGTGCTCGTCGGCAATGCAGCCACGAGTACGAATCCTGTGAGAAAGGTGCCGCAGAGGGCGCCGGCCGTGCTGCTTGCGGAGAGATCGCCGATGACGGCTCCGGTTTCATCGAGGTCGGTGAGGTGAGCCTTTGCTGCCATCGGTGTCACTGCGCTCAACGCAGCTGCCGGAGCGAAGAACGCAGTTGCGGTCAGCGCGACGATCGATGCCGGCTGCGCGCTCATACCAGGGCCAAGAGCAGCGATGATGGGGATCGAGGCCCATGCGAGGATGCCTCCGAATCCGTAGGCCCCGGCGATCAACGCGACAGGGTTGCCCTTGTCGGCGAGGCGACCGCCGACTGCGCTGCCGAGCGCGATGCCGGCAAGAACGGTTCCGATGATGCCGGTGAACGTCTCAAGTGACACGCCAACGTACGGAGCCATCAACCTGCCGGCGAGAATCTCGAGCACCAGGACTGCCGCCGATGCGACGAACACGACAGTCTTGGCGTAGAGGCTCGTCAATGCGCTGGACCTTGACTCTGCTGTTTCCAGTAGGTGTGTTTCTCGGCGATGCGGCCGTCGGCGTCGCCCGCAGGATATGCGGCGGGCATTCTGTCCATGAGGGTTCGCATTGTTGGTTCGTCCATCTCGATCCTCAGTCTCGGAGTTGCGGCATGACCTCACTCGAGAACAAGTCGAGCGATCGCATCACCTTCGGCCACGGCTGGCCCCCGTAGTCCATTTGCGCGATGACTCTGTCGCATCCGGTCACTTCTGCGACTCGACCCACGCGGTCGGTGACTTCTTCTGGACTCCCGCAGATGACCGCACAATTGTTCCAAGCGAAGTCCGTGATCCGTCGAGGTAGTTCGACGGACTCGGCAGGTACTCCCATGCGCTTCGAGAACACCCACTTCTGGAACGGCGGTTGGTAGATGGCGAGATGGTCCCGAGCCTCTTGGGTCGTTGGCGCGACGTGGACGTGACATGTCATCGAGATCTGAGACTTCGCGTCGCGATGTCGGCCCACGAATGCGTCCCGGTACGCGGCGCTCGCTTCGCCGAGGTCCCTCAACTCTGCCGACAGGGCTGTCGCGGTGAGCCCGAAGCCGGCTTGTCCGGCGGCAACCGCTGAGCCGAGACTTCCCGACGCGACATATATCGGAGGGTGAGGGTCCTGAACCGGGCGAGGCTCGACGGTCGCATTGTCGAGTGGTGGACGGAACTCACCCGACCAGGACACGTTGTGCTCGGTCCACAGCCGGGTCAGCAGTTCGAGACCCTCATCTTGCATTTCGGCTGATCGATGTCGGTCCTGGCCGAACTTCTCGTAAATGGCAGGCTCGACTCCCTTGCCGACCCAGAGTTCGGCTCTGCCACCGCTGAGCACGTCTAGCGTCGCGAAGTCTTCGGCGACTCTGACCGGATCGTGATGGGGAAGCAGTGTCACGCCGGACGCGAGCCGAATCGCAGACGTCCGGCCGGCGATCCGAGACAGGAACATCTGAGGGACAGACATGATGAAGTCGCCGAAGTGATGCTCGCCGGCGACGACAGTGTCGAAGCCGAGCGGCTCGGCAGCGTCGAGGTACTCGACGATGTTGGCGTGGCGCTCGGATTGGGTGGTGCGGTGTCCTGTCGCAGGGTCAGCGCGGTGGTCCCCAAGGCTGAGAAGTCCGAATTCCACGTTGTTGTTCTAGTCCAACCGATCGGCCACGCGTATGACGAGTGTCCAGGTCAGCACGGCCGAAACGGCGAGGAGGGCCATCGACTCGAGTCCCGCCTGGGCGTACGACACAGCGTCCATCGACGCCCAGATCTCGGTCGCGAGTGTGTCGAACCCGGTCGGTGAGAGAAGCAGCGTTGCCGGTAATTCCTTCATCGTCGACAGTAAGACGAGGCCACCGGCAGCGATGAGGCCAGGAATCATGATGGGCAGCTCGATGGTGAAAAAGCGGCGCGTCCTCGGGGCGCCGAGCATCCTTGCCGCGTCCTCGAGAGGTCGTGGGATCGTGTTGACCGCAAGGCGTGCTGCGCCAGAGGCCTGAGCCCCGAAGTGGACGACGTAGGCGAGGATGAGCAGTGGCAGCGTCTGATACAGACCGATGAGCGCGTCTGTCCTCAGGACCCAGAACACGATGGCAAGGGCTGTCACGAGGCCTGGCAACGCAAACCCCGCAACGACAAGGCCGTGGGCGACGTCACTGAATCGGCCGGTGTGCCGCGATGACAGGTACGCGATCGGAAGCACCACCGCGACGGTCACGATCGCAGCGACAGAACTGATGAGCACGGTGTTGGTGATCGCATCGAAGAGGCCGTGTGAGCTGAGCGCGAGCGACCCTGTGGACCGTGTTGCGTTTACACCCCGGATCGTCCAGTGGGCCAGTGACGCCACCGGTCCAACGATGGCGATCGCGAAGAAAGCGACGATCGCCGCGAATGTCGGCCACCGCCAAGCTCGCAGCGCGATCGGCATCGACCGGCCTTTGGTCGCCACCGGAGCAGGTGGGTCGCGCCGTATCAGGGAGCGTTCGGCGGCGACGACAGCGAGGGCGATGATGCCCAGCATCAGAGAGAACGCCATGGCCGTACCCCGATCGGCGAGCTGATTGGCGTAGATCTTCCTCGTGAACGTGTCGTACCTGAGGAGTTCGACCGCTCCGAAGTCGGAGATCGTGTAGAGGAACACCAGGAGGGCACCTGCCGAGGTGGCGGTTCTTATCTGTGGCCACACGATGGTGCCGAACACCTCGGCCGGTGAGCGGCCGAGAATGCGACCGCTCTCCTCAAACGATCGGGGCAAGTGCCGAAGTCGAGCCGCGACCGGCAGGTACACGTACGGGTAGGTGAAGAGCGTGAGAACGAACCAGGCCGCCCTGAACCCTCTGAGCTCCGGGAGGGAGATGCCGGCAGGCTCGACGATCTGTTCGAGAAGGCCACCGGTGGCGAAGCCGCTGATGAGGGCGGTCGCACCTACGAAAGACGGGAAGACCAGGGGGAGCGGCGCGATGACGGCGAGCAGTTTCTTGAACGGAACGTCAGTTCGCACCACCGTCCAGGCCAGACCGGTACCGATGACCGCAGCCGACACCGACACGAAGATCGCCAAGCTGAACGAACGCCGAAGCGTGGCCCACGTGTCGCCATCGGTGAGGATCTCGCCGAAGTCGGCGCCGAGCCTCAGGTTCTGAGTTACGACGTAGGCAAAGGGAGCGATGAACAGCAGGCCGACCGCGCCGGAGACCGCGACGAGGGCCTTTGGCGGCCGCCGTCGCATTGACCGCTGGGCAGCGGCGTCGCTACTGGGAGAGGTCACTCTGATCGATCAGCTCCTGAGTTCCACTGAGGCCGCCCGCGAGCACGTTCAGGTCAATCACGGCCGCGGCGAGATCGTCCAATGGCAGCAACCCTTCTGGCTGCGCGATGCCTCCGACCAGTGGATACTCCTTCTCGGCGTTCGCCGACAGGGCTTGAGCGTCGTCGGAGAGCAGGAACTCGAGCAGGTCGGTAGCGGCATCTTTGTTGTCGCTCGAGTCGAGTATGGCTGCTGCGCTCACGATGAGCAGTGAGCCAAGGTCGCCCTCGGGGAACACATGGTTCGCTGCTGGCAGACTGGGATCCTCTTCGAGCGCTTCGACGAGGTAGTAGTGGTTTACGAGTCCCATGTCGACCTCGCCACGAGCGACGGCGTCGACGATGGCTGAGTTCTTGGGATAGTTCGGTGAACCGTTGGCAGCCATGCCTCGGAGCCATGTCAATGTCGCGGCGTCGCCGAGGTCGCTACGTACCGCAGTGACGAAGTCCTGGAACGATCCGTTGCCCGGGGCGACTCCTACACGGCCCGCGTATGCTGTTTCCGTCAGTTCGAGGAACGATCCAGGCAGATCGGCCGGGTCGACAGCATCGGTGTTGTACACGAGCACTCGCACCCGCCCGGTGATGCCGACCCAGCGATTGTCGGCGCCTGAGAAGTCATCAGAGACTCGGCCGATGATCGAGTCGGTCAGGAGTTCGAGACGATCCTGCTGTTCGAGGAAGCCGACGGCGCCTGGGCTCTGTGAGATGAACACGTCGGCAGGGGAGCGCTCGCCCTCGGTGTCGATGAGCAATGCCATCTCCGAGGAGCTGCCGTAGCGAACGTCGACCGCGATGCCGGTGCGCTCCTCGAACAGGTCTAACACCGGCTGAATCAGGTCCTCGCCCCGTCCCGAGTACACGGTGAGATTGGCTGACTCCTGGCTGGAATCGGAGCTACAAGCCGTGGCTATGAGGCCGACCGACAGAACGAGAACCGTTACTCGGGCCAGACGGCGCGTCGGGTTGACGCGTTGCAAGGGGGAGTGCATCGAGGCATCATAAGAAGCTTGCTTCGAAGGTGTCAAGCATACTTAACACAGTACGTTTGTCATGCCTTTCACCGCTCGGTGTGTGGTTCAGCTGTCCACCCGCCACGCAACTGTGGTCTCGCCGGCGAAATGAACATCGACGGTGTCGTTTCGCGTGAACCTGGGTGCCGACGCCATTCTCGCGCGTACCGATGTTCCGTCGCGTAGAGCGAGCTCGTAGGTGGTGTCGTGCCCGTAGTACTCGATGAGTTCGATCGACGCGCCGTCACCGGACTCGATCGAAAGGTCTTCCGGACGAAGCAGAACATCGACCGTCCCCATGTGGTCCGTGGACAGGGGAACCTGGCCCACGGCCGTTGTCGCAACGCGACCAGAGGCGATGCCGACGATCAGGTTCGCCTCGCCGACAAATTGTGCGACCCAGGGATCGACAGGTCGTGCATACAGCTCGGTCGGCGTCCCGAGCTGACGAATTCGGCCCTCTGACATCACTGCGACATGGTCGCCGAGGATGAACGCCTCATCTTGATCATGGGTCACGAACACCGTCGTGACGTCGAGTTCGGTCAAGAGGCGATGGACCTCGGTCCTGACTTCGACCCGAAGCGCAGAGTCGAGATTCGAGAAAGGCTCGTCGAGCAGTAAGACCGTGGGTCGCGGCGCGAGCGCTCTCGCCAGTGCCACGCGCTGTTGCTGACCTCCAGAGAGTGTGTGAGGCGCTCGACTTCCCAGACCGGCAAGACCAACCATCTCGAGCACCTCGTCGACACGTGTGCTGCCGCGCTCGGCCCGCGCCAGTCCGTACCCGACGTTTCCTGCCACTGACATGTGCGGAAACAGCGCCCAATCCTGAAACACCATGCCGACACGTCGGCGTTCGGGAGAACGGTGGTGACCGTTGCCGGAGACCACCTCGTCGCCCAGCTTGATTTCGCCGGAGGTGAGCGGTTCGAGGCCCGCAATGGCACGCAGCAACGTGGTCTTGCCGCACCCGCTCGGCCCGAGTAGCGCCAAGTGTGATCCGGCTCGCACAGTTACATCGACATCGTCGAGCACAGCTGGCCCGTCATATGAAACGGAAACTTCGGTGACGGTGATGGACACCGACCCAGAGGTCCGGTTGGCAGGGCCGTTGGCGTTCGAGAGATTCACTGCGGCCAGAGGTTACCTGCGCCTGTCACCACGTGACGAAGGGCGATGACCGGAAAATCGAAGCTCGACAGCGCCTCGACGCTTCGAGACGCACCGATCTGTCAGGGTGAGTACGTCAGGTCGGGGACCACACGGCGAAGGTGCCGCCTTCGTAGATCATCTTGGCGGTATCGGTTCTGAGATCGTGAACCCAGAGACCGTCACCACCAGCCGCGTTGTGGCCCGGGTACACGAAGCGCGTGCTGTCTGGTGACCAGATGTCGATGCTGATCGCGTACTGGTCGAAGAACGGGAGGTACCGGCCTCCGAAGTCAGAACTCGGCGTGAACGGTTGACCGACGTCTCGCACCTCGCCGCCTTCGTAGAGCTTCCATTGAAAGAGGGAGATTCCGTCGAGGGGCTGGAAGTCTGCGATCAGAAGCTTCTCGCCGTCAGGACTCCAGAAGAACGCGATGGGCACATCGTCATCGACGCGGGTTACCGACCCGGACTGGATGTCGATGATGTCGATCCCTTGGACGAGGAACGGCACGTCGTCTGGAACGACCGGGTCCGTGGTGGGGTCTGGTTCGCCGATACGTCCGGTTGTCTTGACAGCCAACTGGTTCCCATCAGGGTTCATGAGCATCCACGCGTTGCCTTGATGCGTTGCGAGCGTGCGTACACCACCGCTGAGGAAGTTCCCGACTTGGATGGCACCGAGTGCGTCGCTGCCTTGCCCGAAGACGATCTCGCCAGGGGCACCTGTGACCAGAGGCGGCTGGTAGAAGCCACGACCGACGTCGAGAGTCCGAGGAGTTTCGCCTGGCGTAAGGAGCCGAACACCATCGCGAGCATGAGCGATGATTCCCGGCCCAGTCGTGTCCCAGGTGAAATAGTACGAAGGCGCGTCGCCGTCTCGACGCTCGGCCGAAGAGTCTCGGTCGGCGAGACCCACCGCCAGTGCTGTGCCCTGGCCGATGGTGTCGTTGCCGAGAACTGCGAGAACGGTCGACGAGGAGTCGTAGGCGGCGTAGTACGAGGCAAACGGGGTCGCCATCGTGGTCCGGTTCGAGCCGTCGACGTTGGCCGAGATCATGCTGAAGCTGACCTCGCCCTCCGATTCCGGCGAGACAGCCGACCAGGCCACTCGCTCACCATTCGGTGCCCAGATGGGATAAGCGGCGAGTCCATCTTCACTCGGGTGCAGCACGAGTTCGTTGGTTCCGTCAGGATCGACGAGAGCAATTGACCGGTCGCGCGTGGAGATCAGGAGTCGATCTCGTGCCGGCTCGCCGTACTCGACGCCACCTCGGGCAGCATCGGACTCGTCAGGAATACCGCTGTCCGTCGTTGGAGTCAGGACCGACTCTTCTCCCGCCGGCGCGGTGTCGGTCGTCGTCGGAATAGTCGTTTGAATCGTTGCGCGCGGCGCCCCGCCAGTGCACGCAGCCGCAGTGAGGGCAAGGGCGAGGAGCGCCGAGGCTCGTCTCATTCCGATTGTCCGTCCACCGTCTCGTGGGCGTTGATCGATGCTGCCGTCGCCGGGATCGCCTTGCTCTTGGGGTCTTCGACACCGATCACCGGCAGATCTGCATCGACGGGAGTGTTGCGCTTGTGTGCGACAACCGCAGCTGCGTGGTAGTCCTCGAGTTCTGCCCTTGCCTCATCGGTGTGGTACTCGCGGCCATCGATGAACACACCCTGGGTTCCGTCGATCACCGCAGCAACATCGTCGCCGATCATCGTTCGGTGCCACTCGAGCGCGTGAGCAACGCACAAGATTTCGTGGCGGTTTGCTTCGAGCAACTCCGTCACTTCCCCCATGAGTTCACCGAGCTTGGTTTCGGCTTGACCAGCAATCGAACTCCGTAAGAGCTCGCGGGTGGGGTCGTCCTCGTCGCCTCGGCCGCCGCCGCCGCCTTGACCACCGACGCCGAAGCTTCGCTTTGCGGCGTGACTCGACAACGTCGTGCCCATGCCCCACGTGCCGACCATCAGCAGAGAGAGATGTGTGGCGGTACGAAGGTCGCCACCGACGCCAGAGCTGTTGTCGCCATCGAAGAACATGCGCTCGCCGGCCAGCGAGGCCAGGCCGACTTGGATGTCAGTCTCGTACTCGGAGCGCCAGTGCGTGAAGCGGTCTTCGGGCGGGATCGAGGCAACGAAGCCTCCGACGTCACCGCGCCGCTCGATGGTGGCGGTGTCGATGCGCATGTGTACGCGCAGCCTATGAGCGACCAGGGCGTGGCAGGCCTCGTGGATGGCTACCGCGTGCCGCTCGCGCTCTACATATTCGAAATCGTCAGCGAGGCCGTGCTCCTTCAGCTGCTTGGCCTTGATGACATCGCCCCACGTGATGATCTCGCGACCGTCGCGAATAGCGTTGATCAACGCCTCGTTGACCATGTCCTTGATGACAGCGCCGGTCGCATACGGCGTGATCGTCGACAGCATCTCGAAATCGTCGTCGACAAGAGTGTGGGGAACCTTGTCGAAGTAGCCCTGATAGGTGCGCTTGCGGCCCTCTTTTGTCGGGTACCCGACCTTGTAGATGCGGTCGATCCTGCCTGGTCGCAGAAGCGCGCTGTCGAGTGCTCCTGGCATGTTCGACGCCATCATGATCAGGATGCGGTACTTCGGTGGCGGCTTCGGGCGCATGCCGAGCAGCTTTCGCACGGTGCGATTGAAGAAGCCCCGTGGCTTCTTCAGACCCGAGATCTCTGTGAGCAGGGCCTGAAGTGTCCCTGCGCCGCCACCTCCCATTCCCATCATCATTGCGTTCTTGCGTCGTTCAGGCGGGTCGACGTTCGGCAGGCTCTCGTCAAATGCGGCCTGACGAATCTCGGCTTGAGCGCCCTCGCTCAGGTATGGCAGCGAGGACCCTGCCTCGAACATGTGCTGCCATGCTCCGTGCGGCTCGAAACCATTCGGCACGTATCCGTTGGGCGCGCCCTGGGCCAGTCCGCGGTTTCCGAGGACGTCGGCTTCGTCGAAGAAAACGACGACGCCGCCGTAGCGCAGCGCCAGCTTGCGCAGCTTCCGGAAAAGGCCTTTCACCTTGAGAACGCCAACACCCATGAACATGTTGTTGAACGCACCGGGGTCGACGAAGACGAAGGGTTTGCCTGTTTCTCCAGCTGCAGCCTCGGCCATCAGCGTCTTGCCGGTACCTGGAGGTCCCCACAGGAGGATGCCGCCGGGTGCGTAGCCGCCTCTGCTCTCGATTCGCTCGGGATCCTCGAGGAACAACAGGTTCTCGCGCACCTTGTCCAGCACACCGTCCTGGCCCCAGACATCGTCGAAGCGAGTGTCGATGTCGTCCGGGAAGTAGGTGTCGACCCCGCCGCGGGAGAGGAACCAGAACAGCAATACGAACTGCATCGGCAAGAACAACATCACGATGACCAGGCGGCCCCAGATGTCGACGGAAGCCCATGCGCGTGAGGGAAGCACGAGCAGCGCCGTCGCAGCGGGCTCGTTGATCCATGAACCGAAGAGAATGGACAGCAGGCTGATGAAGAAAGCCCAGCGGAAAGCTCTACCTACTCTGAATCGGGTCCATGGGTTGATTTTCTCCGTCCAACGGCCAACGCGGCCGAAGATCGAGTTGCGCCAGACGCGGTAGTACCAACTCCAGTGTTCGGAGATGAAATAGTGCGTCTGCCTGACGGCTTCG
The DNA here is from genome assembly GCA_014238065.1 of Actinomycetota bacterium. Lineage (GTDB taxonomy): Bacteria > Actinomycetota > Acidimicrobiia > Acidimicrobiales > Poriferisodalaceae > JABABU01. The sequence goes on along the minus strand of JABABU010000051.1, from coordinate 24,055 downwards.
ATGATGAAGAAGTAGACGATCCAACGCAGCGAATCTGCGGTGTCCAAGAACGATTCGGAGTACGGCTTGATGGGGTTGCTGCCAATGTTCTGGGCCCACATCACCGAGAAGATGAAGCCGAGCAGAGCGAGGATCTTGATGCGATCCCACCATGCGGCCTTGCGGCGTGTCGTGAGAGTGCTCTCGCGTTCCCGCGATTTCGTCATGTCGAGGATGGGGCCGTCCAGGCCCTTCTTCGAGCGTCGGAGTTTCATGTTCCCTCCACGGTGAAGCTCGAGATGATCTCGTAGATGAGATCGGAGTTGGCTCGGAAGCACGCCTCTTCGCAGAAGATGGTGAACCTGTAAATCTTGCTGTTCTCGGCGTCCGTCAGCACGATCGTGTCGATGACGGTGGTCGACCCTTGCGCGACGTCGAGAGCGAAACGATGCCGGTTGCCTCGCAGCCCGTCCTGGACGATGTCTCGGTCGAGTTCGAGCACGAGACTCTCGAACTCCTCTGGCGGTGAGACCGGGTCCCAGCCCAGGTAGCTCGTCCGCAGAAACGCAGTGCTGACGACGTCTCGGGTCGCCTCGTTGAGCGGTGCGATCTCGGCGATGGCCACGGGGAAGGGATTGAGGAAACTCTGGACGTTCGAGGCTGTCGGCTCCGGGCCACCGTCGATCACGACTTGCCACGAACCGGGGGCCGGGGTGACGCCGTTTTCGATGAACTCCTCGAGAGTTGGCCCGTTCCCGTCGTAGTGGCGGGTTTCGAAGACCGACCACTCGTTGGGAACTTTGAAGAACACGCCCTCGTCGGGTTGCTCGACGTAGGCGAAGTCGCCACGGCTACATGCGGTCACGAGCAGCAGTGATCCCATTGCCACCAACAGTGTTGACCGGATCTTCACTCGTACCCCCGTCTTCGGGTCTTGTCAGTCTGCCTCAACCCGCAACTCTACGTGCAACGGGTTCATTCGGGTCAGCTCAGACGGTGCTTCGGTGCCGCGTCGCGCTTGGATGGGTCGTTTCAGTTTGCGTTCGCAGGGTGTTCGGTTGTGAGCTGTTTCGATGCCCTCACACACGACTCAACGGCGACTGCCGACTCCGACGCCTGAGACGCAGGACTTTTGGGACGGGACGCTCGCCGGCGAGATCCGGCTCCAGCGCTGTTCGGTGTGTGATCACACGTACTTCCCTCCTCGGCCGTTCTGTCCTTCGTGCACTTCGCGACACGTCCAGGTGTTTGCAGCGTCGGGTCGGGGGACTCTGTACAGCTATGTCATCAACCAGCGGTCGATGCCTGGTTATGAGGCGCCGTACTCAATCGCCGTGGTCGAACTCGAAGAGGGGCCGAGGATGATGACGAACATCGTCGGCTGCGACCAGACGCCGGAGGCTCTCCAGCTCGACATGGCTGTCGAAGTCACCTTCGAGAGGTGCAGCGAAGAGATCGCTCTTCCGCTGTTCACGCCACTGGGTGCTGGCCAGTGAAGCCGGGCAGTGTTGCCGTCGTCGGAGCGGCCGAGACCACCGACATGGGTGTGATCCCAGATGTCTCGGTCATCGGCCTCCATGCCGACGCAGCCATCAACGCCATGGCGGATGCTGGGCTCGGGCCCGGCGACATCGACGGCGTCGCTACTGCCGGTATCAGCCCAACCGAGGTGGCGATGTACCTGGGGATCACGCCGACATACGTTGACGGCACTTCGGTTGGCGGATGCTCGTTCATGTTGCATGTCCGGCATGCCGCCGCGGCGATCAACGAGGGCCTCGCCTCCACGATCCTCGTCACGCACGGCGAGTCCGGTAGATCGCGGGTTGGGGCTGGTCGATTCGGGGGCAGCTCGGCAAGTCTGGGTGGACAGTTCGAGGCGCCCTATGGTTCTGCAGGCCCTCCGACGACGTTCACGATTCCCTGGCTGCGCTATGCCAAGGCCTACGGCGCGTCTGATCGCGACCTGGCGAACGTCGCCGTCGTACAGCGCGAATGGGCCGGCGAGAATCCGCGGGCGAAGTTCCGCGAACCGATCACAGCTGACGATGTGCTCGATGCAACGATGATCGCGACCCCGTTCACGAAGCTCATGTGTTGCCTCGTGACCGATGGGGGAGGTGCGCTCATCTTGACGGCTGCGTCCCGTGCCGACGATTTCCCGGCCAAACCTGTGTTCATCCTCGGAACCGGCGAGAGCGTCGAGACGCCGATCATCTCGCAGATGGCCGATTTCACGTCGTCGAAGGCGTTTCGGGTGTCGGGAGCCAAGGCGTTCGCCGAGGCTGGCATCGCCAGGGAAGAAGTCGACCATCTGATGATCTACGACGCATTCGCCCACCTTCCAATCTACGGGCTCGAGGACCTCGAGTTCGTCGGAAAGGGGGAGGCGCCAGGCTTCATCGCCGACGGGAACACAGCTATCGGTGGTGGCCTCCCTCTGAACACCAACGGGGGAGGGCTCTCCTACATGCACTCGGGGATGTATGGCATGTATGCGATTCAGGAGAGCGTACGTCAACTCCGCGGAGTCGCTCCTGCGCAGGTCGAGGGCGCAGAGGTGTCCGTGAGCCATGGCGTGGGCGGCATGTTCGGCGCCAGCGGCACGATCATCTTCTCGAATGCCCGGCCGAGCTGACGTTCAACCAGGTGTGTAGGCGCTTCCGCCGTCGATCTTGATGATGGCGCCGGTTGTGTAGCTCGACGCGTCGCTCGCGAGATACAGGGCCGCTCCCACGATCTCGCCGGGCTGGCCGCCGCGCTCGAGTGGGATCGACGTGCGTGCCCGCTCGGCGAACGCTTCGAGATCCCACGCCTTGCTGATGTCGGTGAGGAATGGCCCTGGCATGATGCCATTGGCTCTCACTGTCGGCCCGAACGACCGTGCCAGTCCGAGAGTCAGCGCGTTGAGTCCTGCCTTCGCGGCTCCGTACGTGAGTTCGTTCGACGTCGGTGACACCGAAGCTGTCGATGACACGTTGATGATCGACCCGCCGTCTCCGGCCTGCATTCGTGTGCCGATGAGGGCCGACAGCCGGAACGGGCCCTTCAAGTTCACGCCGATGACCTTGTCGAACAGATCCTCAGAGACGGAAGAAAGGTCAGGGTAAAGTGGCGACATCCCTGCGTTGTTGACGAGTACGTCGCACCGGCCGAAGACGTCGTAGACGGTCTCGACGAGAGTGTCGCACTCGTCCCAGTGGCCAACGTGACACCCGACGCCGATGGCGCGTTGGCCGGTGATCTCTGTGATCTCGGTCGCCAGATCGTGGCACGCGTTGGCTTTGCGGCTCGCGACCACGACCGAAGCGCCATGCTCGGCGAAGGCCAGACACATCTCTCTGCCGAGGCCGCGGCTGCCACCGGTGACCAGAGCGACTCGACCAGAGAGGTCGAGCAAGTCGCTCATTGCACGAGCGCTTTGGCGAACGACTCGACCATCTGGCCGATCTCGTCATCGGTGATCACGAGCGGTGGGCACATCAGCAGCGACTCGCCAACGCCACGGACGATGATCCCATCGTCCAAGAGTGCGTCACGGACAGGGATGGCGTCACGACCGATGTCGAGGCCCCACACCGCGGCGATGCCCCGGTAGCTCTTCGCCATACCGTCGCCGACGATGGCTTGGAAGCCTTTCTCGAACTGCTCACCGATGTGGAGCGATCTGGCCACCAGACCCTCATCTTCGATGATCTTGAGGTTTGCGACGCCGGCTGCGCACACGGCAGGGTGACCCGAGTACGTGTAGCCGTGGCGGAGGATGTCTCCGGCCTCCAGTTCGTCGGCGACGGGCCGTCCGATGACCACACCACTCAGTGGGAGATAGCCGGAGGTGACGCCTTTGGCGAAGGTCATGAGGTCGGGGACGACGCCGTAGGTCTGGCCCGCGAACCACTCGCCGGTGCGTCCGAACCCGCAGATGACCTCGTCGAAGATGAGCAGAGCGCCGTGTTGGTCGCAGAGTCGACGCATGCCTTCGAGATAGCCGTCCGTCGGCGGATACACGCCGCCGGCACCCTGCATCGGTTCGGAGATGACTGCTGCGATCCGGTCGCCCTTCTCGGCGAACAGCTTCGACATCTCCTCGATGTCGTCGCCGTCGACCTGCTCGAAGTGCGGGACGAGATCGCCCCAACCTTCACGGTTCGGAGCGATGCCCTGCGCTGACGTGCCGCCGAAGTTGGTGCCGTGATAGCCGCGGTCGCGCCGAACGATGATCTGCCGACCGTCATTGCCTCTTCGCTGCTGGACGAGGCGGGCGATCTTCAGTGCAGTGTCGACTGCTTCAGAGCCGGAACAGCCGAGGAACACGCGGGGGTCGTCCATCGGCGATTTGGCTGCGACGAGATCGGCAACCTCTCTCGCCGCGTCGTTCGTGAACGGATCAAACGTGTTGTACGTCGCCAACGCCGACATCTGGCGAGTCACGGCGTCGACGATCTCGTGGCGACCGTGACCGACCTGGCAGTACCAGAGGCTGGCCATACCATCGATATACGCCTTGCCGTGCTCGTCGTAGAGCGTGGATCCTTCGGCTCTGACGATGTTGACAAAGTCGCCTTCGGCCTTGCTTGGCGAAGAGAAGGGATGCAGCAACGCTGCGCGTGAGTCCGACACAGGATTCCCCGTTCGTGAGTTGGCGTGGGTCTGACTCTACGACAGCGGTGATCCCGGTGGGTGCTGGTGGTCTCTTGGAGAGTCATCGATCATGGCGGCCACTCGCGCAGGTGCTCGATCGGAAAGGAACAACTTTCGAAATAGTCGCCATGCTCTGCGGTGAACAGCGCAGCCGATGTGGTGAGTCCTGTCGGGTGATCGAGCGATCCGGCAGTGATTGAGATGCTTGTCGGCTTGTCCGCCGCCCGCCAGAACAGCGAAGAACCACACTCGACGCAGAAGCCGTACTGGACGGTGTCGGTTCTGGAGTACCACTTCAGTGAGACGGTCGACATGAGCAATACCGCATCAGGGTCGGCCGCGGTTGCCGCCATGTGATGGCCCGTTGTCCTTCGACACGGCTCGCAGTGACAGTTCACAACGTCACGCAGTGGTCCTGTGACCCGGTACCGGACTGCGCCGCATGCGCAGCCGCCACCGACAACTGCTTCGGACTCCGAGATATCCGTGTCATGGGGTTGCATGAGATCAGCGACCCGGCGGTCGATACAAGCGAAGGGGCGCTTCGGTCGTCATACCAGGATGCTGTCGTCGCCACGTGCGTCCAGCGAATGCGCCTCCGTCGATGACCTGAGCAGTGCCGGTGATGAACGTCGAATGATCGCCGGCAAGGAACAGCGCTAGATCTGCGATGTCTTCTGGCTCGCCGACGCGACCGATGGGCTGGTTGCGGCCGACGTTCTCGCGGAATTTGTCGAGCTTGCCTTCGCGGATTGTGCGATGGCCGGCGGCGAGGGGAGTAGCGATCACGCCAGGACAGATGGCGTTGACCCTGATGCCGTGCTCGCCGAGTTCGAGGGCGACGGTCTTCGTCATGTGAATCACGGACGCCTTGGCGACGGTGTACAGGTGCGGTGACTCTCCCGCTTGGAGGCCGGCAACCGAAGCGGTGTTGATGATGCTGCCGCCACCGCGAAGCTTCAGCCTCGGTGCTGCGTGCTTTATGCCGAAGAACACACCTTTCACCAGCACGTCCATCGTGATGTCGTATTCCTCTTCGCTGATGGTCTCGATCGGGCCACGCGCGCCGCCGAACCCGGCGTTGTTGAACATGATGTCGAGGCCACCCCACCGGTCGCACGCTTCATCGACAGCGAGTCCGACGTCGCTCTCTCGGCTGACATCGGTGAGGCGAAACTGTGCGTTCTCCCCGAGTTCGGTAGCCAGCGCTTCCCCTGCTTCTTCGTTCAGGTCGCTGATGATGACGTGTGCGCCCTCTGCCACGAACGCTCGAACCGTCGCCGCTCCCATACCGCTCGCGCCGCCGGTGATGACGGCGACCTTGCCTTCGAGTTCAGACACACTTTCTCCTGGATGTTGGGGCCGGTGATCGGCGATCTACGGCAGGTGTTCGCGGGTCAGGAGAATGCCTTTCGTGACCAGATCGTCGTAGGCACCTCCATCGTCGAGCCAGTCGGCGAGCACGTCTCGGTTGTGTTCGCCCTGAAGTGGCGCGGGGCCACCCAGGCCGGCATTCGACTTCGAAAACCGGTAGGGCGATTGCATGACCTTTCGCGTGCTGCCTGCTCGATCGTCGACGTCTGCGAGCGACCCCCGATGGGCGAGGGTCGGCGAATTCATCGCGTCCTTGGGGTCACGAATGATGCCCCAGGCCAGGTTGGCGTGATCGAGCGCGGCAAGAAACGATTCGCGATCGGCGAAGGTGGCCACGTATTCGCGCCACGCTTCGCGCCGACATTCGATCTTCTCGTCGAGCGAGGCTCCAGGGGGCGTGGGATCGGCTACGCCGAGGGTCTCGTTGGCGCACTTCCAGATCCACTTGAACTCGCCCATCACGATCACGGGTCCGCCAGCGGGGTGCCAGACCTCGCCGCCCAACGGAGGGGCGTCCCTGCCGACAGAGGCCCAGTGGAAGTAGTCGTCGGTCACCATGAGAGCGTCGAGCATGGCCATGTCGATGTGTTGGCCCTGGCCGGTCTGATCTCTGACCCGGAGTGCGCTGAGCAGTCCGACGAGGCCGTGGAGCCCCGTCGTCGTGTCGGCAACTGAGAATTGAATGTCGGTCGGCGGAGCTCCCGTGGTCAGTCCGTGACGGTGAGTGAAGCCTGACTCGGCGTGAATCACTCCGGCGTAGGCGGCACGCTGCGCCTCGGGTCCTGCCTGGCCGAATCCGCTGATCGACAGCATGAGCAGCTCCGGATGATCGGCCGACAACGACTCGTAGTCGAGACCGAATCCGGCGAGCACTCCAGGACGGAAGTTCTCGACGACGATGTCCGCCTCGGCTGCCAGTCGTTTGACGAGATCGACGCCACCATCGACCGTGAGATCGACGCACACCCCACGCTTGCCGACGTTGATGAACGCGTAATAACTCGATTGCTCGCCGACGCGAATTCCGAAGTGACGGGTGACATCGCCTTCGGGCGGTTCGATCTTGACGACGTCGGCGCCGAGGTCACTCAGCATCCTTGTCGCGAACGGTCCGGCCAGAACACGGGTGAGGTCGAGGACCTTGATCCCGGCGAGTGGTTTTCCGAGACCGTCGCCTGTCGTCGCGTTCATGTGTGATCCCCCATGTGTCGTGTCCACCCAGTGTGGCCGCGATGCCATACCGATTCCCAACAGCCGATACCGTCGCTTGCGTCTGTCAGGATCGATGGGGGTCATCGCACATGAAGTTCGGCATCTTCTACGAACACCAGCTACCCCGACCGTGGACCGAGCACAGTGAGTTCGACCTGCTCAACGAAGCGCTCGATCAGGTGCAACTCGCTGATGAACTCGGCTACGACTTTGCGTGGGAAGTCGAGCATCACTTCCTCGAGGAGTACTCGCACAGTTCCGCGCCAGAGGTCTTTCTGGCCGCCGCCAGTCAGCGAACGAAGAACATCCGGCTCGCCCACGGCATCATCCAACTCACCACCAACCATCCGGCGCGCGTCGCCGAGCGGGTCAGCACCCTCGATCTGCTCAGCAACGGCCGAGTCGAAATGGGCATCGGTGAGGGATCGAGCATCACAGAACTCCACCCATTCGACCGGCGTTTCCGTGACAAACGCGACGTCTGGGAAGACGGCGTCAGGTGCCTGATGCCGATGTTCACCGAGGTCGACTGGTCCTACCAAGGCGAGTACTTCCAGTTCCCGTCTCGCAACGTCTTGCCGAAGCCCCGACAGACGCCACATCCTCCGTTGTGGGTTGCATGCAGTCAACTGGAGACCATCGAGATGGCTGGTCGGCGAGGGATGGGTGCTCTCGGATTCCAGTTCGTGTCGGCCGAAGCCGCACAGGCGTGGGTCAACGCCTATTACAACAGCCTCACCAAACGGCTGGACAAGCTCTGCGAGTACGCGACCAACCCGAACATCGCCGTGGTCAGCGGCTTCATGTGTGCCCCGACCGACGAGGAAGCCATCGCCAAGTCGTCGGGCTGGACGTTCTTTCAGTTCGCGCTCGGCTTCTACAGCCGACACGGAGCGGTCGCTCCTGGCTCCGTGAACCTCTGGGACGAATATCAGGACTGGTGCCGGACACCTAAGGGCCAGGCCGCGTTGATCAAGGGCGGCGGGTTGATCGGTTCACCGGAGACCATTCGTCGCCGGTTGCTTCGCTTCGAGGAGTCGAACGTCGACCAGGTCATTCTGCTGAACCAGGCCGGCAAGAACACGCACGCCGACATCTGTGACAGCCTCGAGTTGTTCGCAGCTGAGGTGATGCCGGAGTTCCACGACCGCGAGCCGGCGCACCAGGAATGGAAACAGGGCGTTCTCGCTGGCGAGATCGAGCTGCCGGAGATCGCGACGGGAGACCACTCGTTCCGAACAACGGCCACCCCAACCACCCGCGAAGAGTTGGATGCGAACGCATCATGACCGAACGAATCCCTGACTCTCGACTGCTGGTAGATCAGGCAGGCATCAGCGATGCGCTGCACCGGTACGCATCGGGACTCGACGCACGCGACTGGGACCTGTGGGCCTCCGCGCTCACCGATCCGGTCAGTATCGACATGAGCAGTTTCACGGGGTTGGAAGCGGTGACGCTGCCGCGCGAGAAACATGTTCGGGCCGCGTCGCTGATCTTTGCCGGTCTCGACGTGACTCAGCACATGATTACGAACCACCGCCACTTCGTCGACAACGACACTGCCAGAGTGGTTGCGCACATGCGTGCCGAACACTGGGCCGCTGAGGTTCAGGGCGGCGATCGGTTCACGATGTTCGGCTACTACGACGACCGTCTCGTCCGCACGGACGACGGCTGGCGTATCAGCCACGTAAAACTCGTCTGCACCCGCTACACCGGCAACCTCGAAGTCATGAACGGCGCCCATCGGCGCGGCAAGGCGAAGCAGGCCTGACCGGGTTGGATCGGGCACCACGCGGCTGGGTGTTCGGTGATGAGTGGTGATGTCAGACACCGTCACTGTTGACCAACGGAGACGAAGGCCGTGTGCGAACCTCAAGAATTGGCCGCTATGATCGACAGGAGTGGGACGGGGCCCGATGTGTCCCACGGGTTGGCTGATGCCGACTTGCCGCCGTTCGGTGGCACGGGAGCACACTGATCTTGCGGGAATTCGTCCCAACGGACCGGGTGCAATCACTCATCGGGTGTGCGTTGCCTAAGGCCACGCAGTAACGAAGTGGCGCCGCCGAACGCAGTGCCGAGCCTGGTCAGACCTGACCGCAACGTGCTCGGGAATGGCGTCGTGTGAAACGGAGAGCGACATCACTCACGGATCTGACCGGGGACACGACCTGCTCGAGGAAGACCACATCGGCGCGCCTGAAGTCAGTGACGCGCCAACGACCGAACCAGTCAAGTCCGAAACGGTGACCGCTCCAAAGCCGCCCGTTCCGACCTTCGATGAACTCGAACGGCTCACGTGGGCCGAGGCCGACGGTCGGGCAACTCCCGTCGAGTTGTCACTGCTCGCGGCACACCCCGCCTATTGGCGGTCGTCACTCGAACGGCTCATCGCTGAAACCGACGAGGCGATCGCCGCCATCAAGGCTCGCGGTGGAATTGAAGCCGAGCTGGCCTTGAAGGACTTCGAAGACGACTGGGTGGCGTTCGATCGTTCGCTCGAGAAACTCACCGGTCCGAGCCGCCCGAAGCCGCCGCAGGCGCTCGTTGTCGCCGAACTCGAAGATCGTCCTGTCCAGTTGCAGCTGTCGTGGAAAGACGAACAGGTTGTCGCGTGGGCGGGTGGGCCAAACGACGAAGCCGAGCCGGTGGAACTGGTGCTCGAACGTCTTTCGGAGGCCGGCGCTGCAACGACGGGGTGGGAAGAACACGAGCCGGTCGACATTCCTGATGCCGGATCAGCTCCGGCCGTCAGTGCGCCGATCGACCTGATACTTGGTTGGCTGGTTGCCGTCGGGAGCGACCCGTCGGGTCACGACGTAGGGCCGAGCGTGCACTGGCTCGGATCCGCTGCTGTGGTCGCGTTGCGTCATGTTGCCCGCGGTCAGATTCTGCCGAAGATCAACCGCACCAGCCGAAGTGGTCAGAATCGGCAGACCGGTGGCGCTGATCGCTCGACGATGAATCTTGCCTGGACCGCGGCAGTCATCGATCAACGTGACATCGACAGGCTCATGGCCACGCTGCCCGGTTCGGTCACCGTGCTCGATGGCGGTGCGAACGCGAAGGCTGTGGTCGATGCCGTCGTGTCGAGTGTCATCAACGCGATCGCCACCAGCGCTGCATCTCGGCTCGAGGTTCCCGCGCCGCCTCCGAATCCGCGGACACGTGGCGACGTCGCCGAGGGTCTTCTGGCCAGGCTCGACGGTAGTTCGTTCGAAGCGCCGGGAAATCTGGCTTCTGAGATGGGTCGTCGGGTCGAGCAGTGGGCCAGGCCGGCCATCTCGCCGAAGCCGCGGCTCATCGTCGAACTGAATCCGCCAGACTCCAGCGACGGGTGGGATCTCAAGGTCTATGTGCCTGGGGGTACAGCGAAGCCCGAGCTCGTGACCGATGCGCTTGTGAGCGCCTCGAACAGTCGCCGCAAGTCGATCGACGAACAGGTCACTCGCCTGGAACGTCTCGTTCCTGCGCTACTGCGTTCTCGTCGCCGTGGCGAGGTCGTGTTGAGCCAGCACGAGGCGTGGAACTTCATGACCCAGACAGGAGAACCGCTCGATGCGAGCGGTTTCGAGGTGCGGTTCCCTGCGTTGTCGCGGAAACGCCAGGGCGCATCGCTTCGTCTGTCAGCCGATCCTGATCAGGAGACCGTCGTCGGGGCGCAACAGCTCGTGAACGTCAGCTGGTCGGCGGTGTTCGGCGATGTCGAGCTTGACGTGAAGGAGATTCAGCGTCTCTCGCTCGAGGCGCGGCCGATGGTCAAGTCGCGCGGCAAGTGGATCGCGCTCGAGCACGCCGATCTGGCTGAGGCAGCCCGAGCAATCGCCGAACGAGCCGATCAGACGAAGATGACCGGCGCCGCGATGCTGCGCCATGCTCTTGGTGTCGAGGGCACGCCGTTCGGTGGCGGTGTCTCGCTGGGTGGGGGCGGCTGGGCCAGCAACCTCGTCGAAAGTGCTGCTCATATCGATGTACCGGATGCGACTCCTGAGGGGTTTGTCGGCGAGCTTCGGAGCTATCAGGCCGACGCGGTAGCGTGGCTCGGCTTCCTCGACTCCGCTGGTCTTGGCGGATGTCTTGCGCTCGACATGGGGCTCGGCAAGACGCCAACGTTGCTCGCGCATCTTCGTGCGAGCCGATCCAGCGAACCTTCGCTGGTCATCGCTCCACCAGCTGTGGTCGGTAACTGGGCCGCGGAGGCTGCAAAGTTCGTTCCGGAAATGCAGGTAGTCGTGCATCACGGCCCTAAGCGTCTCCCCGCCGATCAGATCGCACGCGGTGTCGATGGCGCCGATCTGGTGATCACCACGTACGGCACCGCCATGCGCGATGTCGAGGCCCTCGCTGAGCTCGGTTGGGACACTGTGGTTCTCGATGAGGCGCAGGCCATCAAGAACCCGGCCAGTGAGACCGCACAGCATTTGCGCCGCATTGGTTCCCGAACACGTGTTGCTCTCACGGGCACGCCCATCGAGAACGGTCTCGGCGATCTGTGGGCGATCATGGACTACGTCAATCCCGACCTTGTCGGTCCGCGGACGCAGTTCATCGCTCAGCTGTCGGTTCGTGGCGACTCCGACGGAGCTGCCGAGTCGGCGCTGATGGCGTTGAACGGCATCCTGGTGTTCCGCAGGACGAAGGCCGAGCCGGCGATTGCCGCCGAGCTGCCTGATCGCATCGACGAACTCGGTCAGTGCACCATGACGACCGAGCAGATCGGTCTCTACCAGGCGGTGCTCGATGAGCTCATCCGATCGCAAGCCGACGACACGTCGGAGCGAAAGGGTCAGGTTCTTGCTGCCATCACCGCCCTCAAGCAGATCTGCAACCACCCGGCGGCATATCAGGACAGTGGCGAGCCACTTGCTGGCAGGTCGGGCAAGCTGGCTCGTCTGGAGGAGATTGTCGATTCGGTCTTCGCGGCCGGCGAACGCATCCTGATCTTCACGCATTTCGCCCAGTGGGGTGACAAGCTCGCGAAGTACCTCACCGAGCGCAACGGTCTCCCGATCGCGTGCTACCACGGCGGCCTTGCTCGTGGCGCCCGCGACAAGTTGGTGAATGATTTCCAGGCAGGAGAGGGTGCCGGAGCTATGGTGCTGTCGCTCAAGGCCGGTGGTACCGGACTCAACCTGACCGCCGCGAGTCATGTCGTGTTGTACGACCGATGGTGGAACCCGGCCGTCGAGGATCAGGCGCGCGACCGCGTCTGGCGTATCGGTCAGACCAAGACGGTGATCGCGCACCGACTCGTGTGTCCGGGAACCGTCGACGAGCGGGTCGAGGAAGTGGTCGCCGGGAAACGGAAGATCGCCGATTTGGTGTTGCCGAAGTCGAGCTCGATCGGCGACCTCGATGCAGAGCAGCTTCGCGAATCGTTGGGGCTCGGTGGTGAGGTGCTGGTCGATGATGCAGAGTCGCAGGCGTTGGAGGCACTGGCATGAGCAATCGACGCCGTCGAACGACCGCCGCGAAACCGAAGGCTGCCGGCTCGAAGAACAGGTCACGGTCGCGCAAGTCGAAGAAGAAGCAGCAGCGCAGCTTCTGGGGCGACACCGACCTCGGCACAAGAGACGAACCGCCAGTGAAGATCACCGATGATCCGGCTGCTGTTGTCCGGTCGCTCGGATCGCCTCCGCTCAGCGGTCACGAGACGCTGGCCGAGCATTACTTCGACGCGGTCTACGAGCGTGCGGTCGGCCTCGCGAGCGCTCTTGCCGCGGCTGGCGACCTCCTCGAGGAAGACTTGGATCCCACCGGTGGTCTCGAGCGCGAATGAGATCCGAACGCCGATGAGCCGGGCGTTGGTCCCTGTGGTCGACTTGGCCGGTACCGATCGCGGCATAGCGGCCGAGCTCGACGATGCATACCGAGAGGTCGGCTTCTGCTCGATCGTGAACCATGGTGTTCCTCAGGACCTCGTTGACGACGCCTTTGCCGCGAGCCGTTCATTCCATGCGCTCGACGCTGTCGACAAGGAGCGCATCGCGATCGGACCGAGCCATCGCGGCTACATCGGTTTGGCGACCTCGACGATCGTCACGTCGTCTATCGAGAAGGGGGCGGCGCCAAATCAAAGCGAGTCCTTGATCTTCGGACGCCCGATGGAGGCCGACGACCCCGACATATTGGCCGGCCTTCCTTTGTCGGGAGTCAACCAGTGGCCAGAGTCGCTGCCGGAGATCAGATCTCCTGTTCTGGCCTACCAGGCTGCAATGGAAGACCTGTGTGTATCTATCAGGGGTCATGTGGCTCGAGCGCTCGGCGCCTCGTCCGATGTGTTCGAGGCTGCCTTCTCGCCGCCGACCACGTACCTGCGGTTGTTGCGCTATCCCATGCGTCGACCAGAAGCACCCGAGTGGGAGTACGGTTCGTCGCCTCACACCGACTACGGCTTCGTCACGATCCTGGCTGTCGACGACGTTCCTGGCCTCGAAGTGCTCGGTCCTGACGGCCGGTGGATCCTTGCTGTACCACCTCCAGGCGGGTTGGTGATGAACGCCGGTGATCTGCTTCACCGATGGTCGAACGGCCTGTGGCGCTCGACCCCTCACCGGGTCTACAACGACCCTGACCAGGTCAGATACTCCATTCCATTCTTCTACGAGCCGCACGTCACAGCCGACGTCGAACCATTGCCACACCTCGGAGAGCCGCGCTTTGAGCCCGTGAACTATGGCGAGTACGCCATGCACCGGTTCCGTTCGAACTACTCGCAGCATCGGTCGAGCTAACGACCATCGCCGAATCTTCGGCGAACGACATGACCAGTATCAATCGATCGGTGACAGGTTAATGAACATTTTCTCCTTGCCGAGGCCTTCAACAGGAAACCGACCGAGGGGTTCCCGGTGATGTATCCGGCGTCACGACGTCTTTTCGGCGAAGGTGTCGGCGGTGACGAAGCCATTCGTCCGCGGCATCAATTGATTGCGTGGATGATGAGCTGGGCGGAACAGCTTGCCTGTCAGACCTTACCGTCGAGGGTGTTCGCGACCCATTTGGCAAAGTGGTGCGATGGTGCGTCCATCGCTGGCGAGAAGACGCCACCGTCGAATGCCGGCGACCGACGGCCGAGTTGCATGCCCTCGACCACGCCGAGGTCTTCGAGGATGACCTTCTTCCAGACGTCGAAACGCTCCTTGCGGGCTAGTTCGTAGGCGTCGGAATGGGCGGCGTCATCGAGGTAGTAGATCTGAAAGTGGTCCAGCGAGCGATTGACCTCGAGTGGTTCGATGATGCGGGTCCACAGATGGTCGCAGTGGAACCCGATGAAGACGTTCGGATAGAGCGTCGGGTACTCGGCAACCCTGCCGTTCCATCCGTCGAAGACCGGGAACATCAGCGACGTGACGTTGGTGTGGTCGTACGCCAATGTGCCCTGACCGGCGAAGTCGGCTGATTCGTAGTCGTAGTGATCTTCCAGCCGGGACAAGGCGTTGAGGTCGGGGTGGACCCAGGGCAGGTGGTAACTCTCGAGGTTGTTCTCGATGCACAGCTTCCAGTTGCCAGCGAACTCGATGGTGACAGCGCCGTGTGATGTCGCGGGTCGAACTCGTTCGAGTTCTGACAGGGCGACGAGACTCTCCGCTCTCGCTCCGAGCGGCGCGATGAAGTCCTCGAAAGCCGGGGCCGTGTTGGAGATGTTCACGAAGACGAGGTCGAGCCACTCGGCGGTGCGTACCGAATGCAGGCCTCGTTCGGTTTGGTCGATCGAGTCGATGTGGTCGGTGCCGTGGCCTCCGACGTGAGGGGTGGCCAACAAGGTGCCGTCGGTGTCGTATGTCCACCCGTGATATGGACACATGACCGAACCCTTGTAGGTGCAGGGTTCGCGGACGAGTTGGTTGCCTCGATGGCGACAGACGTTGTGGAAGACGGCAATGCTGCCGGAGTGCTGACGGATCATCAGCAGGGGCATGCCGAGCAACTCGACAGGTCGGGCGTCGCCGATGTTCGGGATCGAGCATGCGTTGCCGATGCAGGTCCATGTCGTGCTGAAGAGGTGATCGCGTTCTGCCTGGAAGAAATCGTCTGACCTGTAGGCCGCATTCGGCAAAGCGGACGCTGTGGCCGTCGGCCTGTTCACTGCTTCGACCACGTCTGGTGAGAGGATCGACTTCATCTCTCCACTGTAGGAGCGTCCAGCCGTCGGTGCCCGGGGGCACAGGATGGCGACGGGACGCGGTGTCGTTTCAGACTCGTGATCCTCCCCGTGTTGGGTCGGGCCGGACCGGGAGGGCACAATGTCGGACATGACCGACACCCAAGCTGCCCCCGACACCGAGACAGCGAAGGTCGATGCTGCCGTCGACGCCCTGCTCGAGGTCCACGATCCCACGTCGATGTCACGAGTCGAGTTCCGTGGCTATCAGTACGACTTTGGTCTGGCGTGGGTCCACTTCGACGAAGGTTTCGGTGGACTCGGTATCAGCCCGAACCTGCAAAACAGAGTCGAGACCCGGCTCCGTGAAGCCGGCGCACAGGCGCAGGACCCGGCAACGTTCTTTCTCGCGCTTGCCGGACCGACCATCGCCACGCACGGCAACGACGAGCAGAAGCGAAAGTTCCTCCGCCCGATGTTCACGGGTGAGGACCGGTGGTGCCAGCTGTTCAGTGAGCCAGGTGCCGGAAGCGACTTCGCCGGTCTTGCGGCGAAAGCGGAACTCGATGGCGACGAGTGGGTAGTCAACGGTCAGAAGGTGTGGAACACCATGGCCCATCTCGCCGACTGGGGCATGCTCGTCACGCGCTCGAATCCCGATCTCCCCAAACACAAGGGGATGACCTATTTCGCCCTCGACATGCACAGCGAAGGCGTCGAGGTTCGACCGCTCCGACAGATCACCGGCGAGGCCGAGTTCAACGAGGTCTATCTCACCGACGCCCACGTGCCGGACGCGAACCGCATCGGTGACGTCGGGGAGGGCTGGCGAGTGTCGCTGACCACTCTCATGAACGAACGGTCGGCCATCGGTGGCGGAGGCGGTGGGGGTGTTCCGAAGCGCGGTAGCGGACCCATCGCCGCACTGGTTGCCGTGTGGGAAGCGATGCCGGATCACGCCAAGACCGCTGCAGCGAAGGAAGAGGTCATGAAGCTCTGGGCCATGGCCGAAACTCTTCGTCTCACCAACATCAGGGCGAGCCAGAACCGCAAGATGGGCAATCCGGGTCCCGAGATGTCGGTCGCCAAACTCCGGTTTGCGGAGCTGAACAAGAAGATCTTCGAGGTGTGCGTCACCCTTCAGGGGCCAGCAGGCCAGATCGGATTCGATTACACGTTCCGTCGGCCAGAAGACCTGTCGGCGTCCGGTCTCGAGAACGGCATTGGTCATGCCTTCTTGCGGGTGCGCGCCAACTCGATCGAGGGCGGTACCAGCGAGATCATGCGAAACATCGTCGGCGAGCAGGTGCTCGGACTTCCCGGCGAGCCGCGGGTCGACAAAGATGTTGCCTGGAACGACGTCAAACGGAACTAGCACGGCGTTGGGGGGAAAGAGATGGGAGACTCATCGGGCACGCCTGGTTACGACCAGGGTTCGGTCGATGCGTGGATCCGCGGCAATGTCGATGGGTTCGAGCCGCCGTTCACGTGGGAGAAACTCGAGGGTGGCCACTCGAACCTCACCTACGCACTGACCGATCAGACAGGAACGAGGGCAGTGATTCGGAGGCCTCCACTCGGAGTGTTGCTTCCGAAGGCACACGACATGTTCCGCGAGTTCAGCGTGATCAGCGCGGTTGGTCCTGCTGGCGTTCCTGTCGCCGAAGCGTACGGGTACTGCGAGGATCCTGCGGTCACGGGTGCGCATTTCTACGTGATGAGCCTCGTCGGTGGCCGCGCCATGTATTCACACGAAGACGTCGACGAGTGGTTGCCCATGGAGGCCCGGGCCAACGTCGCCCCTTCGTTCATCGAGACGTTGGCAGCGCTTCACTCGGTCGATCCTGATGAGGTCGGACTCGGTCAGCTGGGCAAGAAGGAGGGTTACATCGATCGTCAGCTCTCCACTTGGTACAAGTCGTGGAACGCGTCGATCGAGGGAGCGAAGTACGACGACAAGCGGGTCCACGAACTGCAGGCGCTGTTGCTCTCGCGTGTGCCCGAACAGGGACCTGCCCGTGTCGTGCATGGCGACTACGGCATGCACAACAGCCTTCTCGGTCACGATGGCAGGGTCACCGCTGTGCTCGATTGGGAGATCGCCACACTCGGCGATCCGCTTGCTGACCTGGCCTATTTCATGAACAGCTGGGCCGATCCCGACGATGAAACCTGGGATGTGTCGGAGGCGCCGACGAAGGCCGGCGGTTTCTCGCGCCGTTCCGAGTTACCGGCCCTCTATGCCGCGCAGACGGGCCGTGATCTGTCGGATCTCGACTTCTATCTCGCCTTCAACAGTTTGAAGACCGCCTGCATCCTTCACGGTGTGTACAGCCGTTACATGGAGGGCAAGAAGAGCACAGATGGCATTGACCTCGAAGCCATGTTCGAGCGTGTCGTTTACAGCGTCGACGTCGCCGAACAACGCGCCTCGAGCCTCCAGTAACCGCGGGTCCTACTCGTGAGACCCGGGGTCGGGCTCCGGGTCCCCGTTGGTCAGATGCGCTCGAGATCGGCGCCATCGAAGAGAGGGGTGATGGCGTGGCTCTCTGCGTCGGAGCGCATCGCTTCGTCGGACGGAGCCGAGACCTGGCCCTGGGCCGCGGCGAAGATCGCCGCCAGCTTCCTGGCATCGCTGGTGGTGTTGAGGAACACCTGGCTGTTGCCCAGCACGTACTGGACGGCTCGGCCGATGGCGTCTTCGTCTTCGAGCGGCTCATACCAGCTGTAGCGGCGATCTTCGAGGTTCGGCCACCGGCGACGGGCGATCGACTTTATGGTCTGCACTGCCACCTGCCGCTCAGCACAGGTGGCGAGCAGCGTCTCGACGTCGGCCCGATATGCGGGGTTGTCGAGCATCGTGAAGTTGTACGGAATCAGAACAGAGTCGAAATCGAAGCGCTCGAGGCTCCGCGAGTGCACGCCGGGGATCCTGGTGCCGTGGCCGGTGACACCGATGTGGCGAACGAGCCCCTCGTTACGGGCGGCGTTCAGCGCTTCAACCGAGCCACCAGCACCGTGGGCGACGTCGAAGTCTTCGTCTTCGACGAGGTTGTGCAGCTGGATGAGATCGACGTGTTCGACGCCGAGTCGTTCGAGCGACTTCTCGAGTTGTGCTCTCGCCGACGGTCCGTCACAGAGGCCGGTCTTCGTTGCCAGGAACACTTCGTCACGATGATCGGCGAGCCAAGGGGCAAGCCGGAGCTCCGAATCGCCATATGAGGCAGCGGTATCGATGTGGTTCACTCCTGCTCCGCTGATCAGGGCAAGCGTCGAGTCGGCCCGTTCCTGGCTCATCCCCCCGAGAGCTGCTGCCCCGAAGATGACTCGGCTGCTGCGGTGGCCGGTCCTGCCGAATTCCATGCGTTCGATCAACGTCGCGTCTCCCGTGCGGTGATCGTTCGACCTTAACGGGATCGGTGGAGGAACCTGGCTACTGGTCGAGCCAGACCGGTGACCGTACGAGCAAATACTCGCTGACCTCTTTCGAGCGGTCGAGCACTCCGCACAGAGCTTCTTGACCGGTGACGATCTGGGTCAGTGACACTTCGATGCGGCCGACGATGGCAAGGCTGCGCGCCGACGGGTCAGTGACAGAGAAGAACGAGTCGATGGCCGAGACCTCGATGGGCAGTTCGGTCCCGCCGATTCCTGCCATGTCGGTAGCGAGCACCAGAAGATCTGGGCCGTGGACCAGTGGTGGGAGTGACCAGTTGAAGCTCAGGCCGATGTGGTAGTCGTCCTCCGGGAGATCGCCGTCGGGGAGCGCCATGATGGTGTCCTCGAACGCCAGCAGCGTCCGTGGTTCGGCCTCAAGAGCGAGATGCAGGTCGAGAGGACCGCCGCAGGCATCTTCGGGGTGCAGATCGACTTCGAATGTCTGACGCATCGAGTAGGTCTCGACGAAGTGGCGTTCGTCGTGGAGGTGGAACCCGTGCTCGGATGCATGTTCCTTCAGGTCGGTCATGAACCCGGGGAGGTCGACTGCTGCCATTGGGTGTACAGCTTTGCACGTCTTATGCGTGGCCGATACCCCTGCCCGATACTGTCGCTGTCGTGACCGATGATGATTGGCTCGACGTGTTGACGACCGCCGTCGACGGAGTCGTCGCAGTGCTCGACCATCACGAGGACATGACGCGTGCAGGGCACCGCGACGATCAGTACGCATTCGATCTGACTGCCGATGCCGCCGTTCTCGAGGCCATCAGAGGGACGGGGGCTGGGTCGTTCAGCGAGGAGAGCGGATTCGTGCCGCCGGCGAGTGGTTCGACCGATGTCGTCATCATCGATCCGGTCGATGGCTCGACGAATGCCAGTATGGGCATCCCTCACTACGCCACGAGCCTCGCTGTTCGCGACCCGGACGGGATTCGCGTCGGCCTGGTCGTCAACCTCGCGACCTCTGAACGATTCGAGGCAACGCGGGGCGGGGGAGCCCGTCGTGACGGCCAAGCGATCTCGCCCACGTCGTGCAAGGAGCTGAGCAGCGCCATCGTCGGGCTGACTGGTCACCCGAACCGTCCCATGGGATGGTCGCAGTTCAGGGCTCTCGGTGCGTGCGCTCTCGATGTGTCATACGTGGCGTGTGGTCTACTCGACGCGTTCGCCGATCCGTTGAGTGGATTGGGTCTGTGGGACTACGCCGCGGCGCACCTCATAGCACTGGAGGCAGGCGCCGTCGTGGGTGAGGTGGCTGAACGCGACCTCCTTCATCATGATCACGCGGCTCGGCGCGCGCCGGTGTACGCGGCGACGTCGGAGCTGCGGCATCAGCTTCTTGCCGCGATCACCGACGGCGAGGTTTTGTCATGATCGCAAAGATCTACGGTTTGTTGCTGCGACAGTTCGGCCGCCTTCCAGTATCGGTGAGGCACCGCATCGTCGGCTTCACCTCTCCTGCTTATCGTGTCGGCACGGCAGCGATTTTGTTGTCCGAGGCCGGCGAGTTGTTGCTTGTCAAGCACAGCTACAGGGATGGATGGGGTCTTCCAGGCGGCATGATCGGGTGGAAGGAAGAGCCGCGCGACACGATCGTCCGCGAAGTCCGCGAGGAACTCGGTATTGCTGTTGCCGAGGCGGGAGAGCCACACATCGAGCACGCCCGTGCTTCGCGGCGTATCGAATGGTTCTTCGACCTGCGACTCGATGGCTTGACGGTCGAGGACGTGAAGATCAACTCGCCCGAGATCGAGGAGCTCCGCTGGTTCCCGCTCGACGATTTGCCGTTGCTCGAGAAAAAATCGCCCTCCATCGCGCGCGCTCTGGAGATCATCGCCGAGCGTCATTTCCCCAGTCGTCTGGACTCCTGAGCACGTGGGGCAGAGGCGAAACGAAGTTGATGGATCTCCCTGGCAAGGTCAGGCGAAGGCGAGGATGGCGGAGATGGCTGAGCTGACGCTCGTCGGGGCATCGAACCGGATCAGGTGACCGGTGTCGACGCGGTGGGTCATGGGAGGCTCGCCATGATTTCGTCAGCGCGGCCGAACATGCCGGAAGACCCTCCGGTGTGCCAGAACATCACCGTTTCGTCCACACCCCAGCGTCCCTGCTCGATCAGGTCGAAGACGCCTTTCAGCGCACGACCTGTGTAGACCGGATCGGCGAGGATGCCTTCGCTCTGGGCCATGAGTTCCATGGCTCTCACATCGTCGTCGGTGATGACGGCGTACCCGGGCTCACCATAGGAACCGTGGAGCACGAGCTTCTCATCAGGGATCTGGAGGTCCAGCTTGAGCAGCGCGGTCGTCTCTTTGACGAGGTCACAGATCTTCGCTCGCAGTTCCTCCACGTCGTCCCCGTCGGCGATGCCTTCGACAGCGAACGGGAGTCCGAGGGCTTCTGAGCCGACGAGGATGCCG
Source organism: Actinomycetota bacterium (assembly GCA_014238065.1). Taxonomy (GTDB): domain Bacteria; phylum Actinomycetota; class Acidimicrobiia; order Acidimicrobiales; family Poriferisodalaceae; genus JABABU01. The sequence continues at coordinate 2,878 of JABABU010000051.1, read as the reverse complement.
GCATGGGTTCCGGCTGAGCCCGACGCGAAGATCACTGTGTCGGGCATTTCGCCCATCTCGTCGAGTTGGCCTGCCAGCTCTTCCACTGCTGCGACGTATCCGGCCGATCCGATCGGCATCGATGCGCCGACTGGAATCACGTACGGCGTCCTGCCCTTCGACTTCAGATCGTCGGCGATCGACTGCATCATCTCTTCGCGGCTGTGATGCCTCGCGAACACGACTGATGCGCCGAGCAGGTGGTTGAGCAGCAAGTTGCCGTTCCAGGTCTGCTTCGGCTGTCGTTCGCCGGAGGCGATCAACACGCATCCGAGGCCGAGCCTCGCGGCGGCGGCGGCCGTCTGACGGCAGTGGTTCGACTGCGGTCCTCCGGCGGTGATCAGTACATCGGAACCCTGCGCGATGGCATCGGCGACGACGAACTCGAGTTTGCGGGTCTTGTTGCCGCCAGTGGCGAGCCCGGTCTGGTCGTCGCGCTTTATCAGCAGCCGCGGGCAGCTAGGGCCGAGCCGTTCTCGGAGTCGCTCCATTTCGTGTATCGGCGTCGGCAGAAATGCGAGCGAGGTCCTCGGGAGATGATCGGTCAGCATCGTCAGCGAGCTCGGTGGAGGGTGACGGTGCCGATGTTCTCGATGCTGGCGACCGCCGTCGCCCCCGGAGGGAACGGCGAAACCTGGGTGGCGGTACCGGTCGTCACCACCTCGCCGGCTCGCAGAGAGATGCCCCGATCTGACAGGTGATTGGCGAGCCAAGTGAGTGCGTCGATGGGGCTTCCGAGTACATCTGCACCCACCCCGCCGCCGGTCTGCTCGCCGTCCACCATCATCGTGGCAACGAATCCTGCGAGCGCGTCGGCTTCGCCGAGGGGCGCTGGATCTCCGAGGATGAGGTGAGTGTTCGCGCCGGCGTCGGAGATCAGGTTGAAGAGCGGGGCGCCGACGAACTGGATGAATCGTCCTCCGACGATTTCGATCGCCGGTCGGACGCTGGCGATTGCCGCGATCACTTCGTCTCGACTGTGGCCAGAGCCGCCGGCGGCGAGGTCTGAGCGGAGAGTGAACGCGAACTCACCTTCGAGGTTCGGCTCGTTCATGAGTTCGGCAGGGCCGAGCGTCGTGCCGCTGTCGAAGACGGAGTACACCCGGCCGGAGAATGGCCCTGATGCTCCGAGCATCTGCTGGGCGTGTTCCGATGTGCAACCGATCTTCCATCCCAACGGCGCCCACCCACTGACCTCGGCGACGAGGTCGTCGACAGCGTTTGCCTCGTCCTCCGTCTGCGGGGCGATGTCTTCATCGAACGGTTCGAGCGCCGTGTGGTTGTTCCTGGCGGCGATGAGGATGTCGGCGACGCGCTGTACTCGTTCCTGTTCGTTCATGGCCGCATCGTAGATGTCACTGCTGGGGTCTTGTCAGCTGAGTCAGGAGCACTTCCGCCGACACGAACACGATGGCCGGGAGTCCCTGACCCGATGCGATTCGTCGAGGAAGTATCAGGCCAGCGGCAACGTCGATCGAGATGAGCGTAGTGATCGACGTCGAGCCGGTAGTTACGATGCTCAGCGTGTCGACGATGGATCGCAGGACCTTCGTGCGCCTTCTCGGCGGGGGAGCGGCCGGGATGACCGTCTTCGGGTGCGGCGATTCTTCAGGAACACCGCCCACAGCTCAACGAACAGCAGTTTCGTTGGTCAACGGAGTCACGGTGCCCGACCCGAGCGACTTCGTCATCACCCGCTGGCGTCAGGATCCGTTCGCTCGTGGGTCGTACTCATACTTGGCGCGAGGCTCAGAGCGTGAGGATCGATCGGTCATCGCCGAGCGCTTCGGTGACCGCGTGTTCTTCGCCGGTGAGGCGACGCATCTCGTGTATCCAGCGACGGTGCACGGAGCGTTCCTGTCTGGACGGCGGGCTGCTTTCGAGGTGCTCGACACCGATGCGGTATCGGTGGTCGTCATCGGTGCAGGGTCAGCGGGCCTCGCTGCAGCCCTGCTTCTGAGTGAGAGAGGTCGCGATGTGACAGTTGTCGAGGGCCGCGATCGGGTCGGTGGTCGGGTGCACACCGATCGCTCATTGGGTTCTGCGGTCGATCTCGGCGCGTCGTGGATTCAGGGAATCTCGGGAAATCCGCTGTCCGACCTCGCTGACAAGTTCGGCATCGAAAGAGCGCGGTCCGACTACCGGAACCTGGTGGTCCGCGATGGCGCCGGCCGAGTCGTGTCTGAACGAGACGTTCCAGACGCGTGGTGGACCGTTGCTGACGTCGAGCTCGAATATGCCGCCGATGCAGAACAACTGTCACCCGACGCCACCGAGGAGGGCGGTGGGTCGAGCGGTGGTGATGTGGTGTTCCTAAATGGCTACTCGGAACTCATGGAGGCGCTCGCTGCTGATCGCTCGATTCGACTCGGCGAAATCGTCCGCAAGGTTTCGCATACCGCATCCGGGGTGACGGTGTCGACAGATACCGAAGACATGGTCACAGATGCAGTAATCGTCACCGTGCCGCTCGGTGTGTTGAAGGCAGGCGACATTTCCTTTGATCCTGCTCTGCCAAACGAGAAGCTGGCCGCCATCGATCGCCTCGGTATGGGTCTGCTCGACAAGGTGCTCCTGAAGTTCGACGAGCCGTTCTGGGATCGCGACGTCGAGTTCTTCGGCTATCTCGGTCCTGACCTCGATCGGTTCGCCTACTGGCTGAACATGACGCCCTACACTGGCGCACCGATTCTGATGGCGTTCCACGGCGGTATGGCAGCTGACGCGATCGAGTTGATGAGCGACGACGCCATCGTTGCCGAGGGTCTCGACACGCTACGTCTCATGTTCGGCTGACCATTTCCGGTTGGCGGACCTACGGTGGCCGATACCCTGGCTC
>JABABU010000047.1 GCA_014238065.1 Actinomycetota bacterium | reverse complement strand
CAAGGGGAATTGCTTCGAACGTCCACCGTCCGAATTCTTCCCCAGCGACGGTGTCGGGGTCGAGAAGGCCCGCAAGGTGTGCGACGGTTGTCCGGTTCAGTCCAAGTGTCTGGAGTATGCGCTCCTGAACCGCATCGACCATGGCGTGTGGGGTGGCACCAGCGAACGCCAGCGCCGCCGCATCCTCAAAGCCCGCCGCATCGCAGCCCAGCGCACGGCCGGCTGAATGCTCCCAGATTCAGCTCGAGTTCGGATGCTTTCGGAGCGCCGCCGGGATCGTGACCTGCCGAGCTACACGTCAGGGAAAGGCATCTCGAGACTCGATCCCTGTATGCCTCCAGAGACCGCCAGAACCTGGCCCGTCGTGTATGCCGCCGCTGGACTGGCGAAGTAGAGCACCGCGCTCGCCACTTCCTCCGGGTCTCCTATTCGCCGCATGGGGGTGCCTGCGACCATCGCTTCCTCGATCCGCGGGTTTGCGAGCACGCCGTCGAGAGCCGACGTTGCAATCGCTCCAGGGGCGACGGCGTTGACTCGAATCCTGGGAGCCAAATCCTGGGCGAGTTCTCTCGTGAGATGGATCAGCGCAGCCTTGGCCGTTCCGTAGGCAGACAAGCCACGGATAGCGAACTGGCCGGCAGTCGAGGCGATGTTGATGACCGATCCTCCACCGCGGCTGACCATGGACGGGACCGCGAGCTGGGTGAGATTGAACGCGCTCGTCACGTTGAACGCAAAGGCGCCGGCGAAGGCCATTTCCGAGGTGTCGAGGAACGGAGCGGGAGGTGCGCCACCCAGATTGTTGACGACGATGTCGACGCCGCCGAACTCGCCATCGGCCGCCGAGATGAGTCGGGCCAGGCCTGTCCGTCCGTCGAGATCACCATCGACGGCCACTGCTTGCCTCCCGTGGGCCTCGATCGTCGCAGCGACGCCGGCGAGTTGATCGGCGGTGCGGGCCCCGATCACGACGTCAGCACCGGCTTCGGCGAGCGTCGACGCGATCGCCGCTCCGATCCCGCGTCCGGCGCCTGTCACGATGGCGACCTGACCATCCAATCTGAACCTCTCGAGTACCACCTCACCTCCCTCCTCGGTCCGGGACCGCGTACCGTAGCCTGCCACTGTCGGTGACACGGCGGCTGACATGTCCGTCCGCTGAGATCATCGGCTACAGATCATCTCGGTGAGCGGCTGCGGAGACAAGGTCTCCACCGGTTGTTTCTCGGCTGAGCTGTTCAATGTGTGCGCCGATAGATTCGCTCCGTGACCATCGCGTTCCTCGGCATCGGTATCTTCGCGCTGTCGATGCTTGGTGGCCTTGCGCCACGAGTTGTCGCCGGTCGTCTCAGCGAGGATCGGCTCCACGACGTCACAGGCGTCGCCTCCGGCCTGCTGCTCGCTTCCGCGCTATTAGTGGTGATTCCTGAAGGATTCGACGTCGCAGCTGAAGCCGCCGAAGTCGGCCAGGCGTTCACGAACCGACCGGTTTTTCTCGGAGGCGCGGTACTCGTCGGTTTCATCGTGATGTTGATACTCGAGGGACTCGGCGTTGCCCACGCGGTCCACGAGGAGCATCACGACCACGCAGAAGGTCACGGCCACGGCCATGTCCACCACCCCGCCTCGACGAGTGTGCTCGCGGTCGGGCTCTCGATTCATGCAGCTGCTGATGGTCTGGCCATCGGCGCGGCGGCGGCCGCGGGGGATACGACGTTCTCACTGCTCGTGGCTCTGGCTGTCTTGCTGCACAGAGTTCCTGCGGCGTTCAGCCTCGGAGTGTTCACGCTGCACGAGACCGAACGTCAAGGACAGGTGACCGCAAGCGTCGCCGGATTTGCGCTGGCGACGCCGATCGCCATGTGGTTGTCGTATCTGCTCCTCGACGGTGCGAGTGAGCAGCTGATCGCGCTGACGTTGCTTTTCTCGGCGGGAACATTCATGTACGTGGCAACGGTTGACACGCTGCCAGAGATCCACAATCCGGACATGGGCCGGCGGTCGGTGATGAATGTGCTCCTCGGTGCGGCCGTTTTCGCGATGGTGTTCGTGCTCGTCGATGCTGCCGGCTGGCTCGAACACAGTCACGGCTGAGAGCGAAGACGTGGCCGGGTCTGCTTCCGCAAGTAGGTTGGCAGCTAGGGAAGGGAACGCAGATGCCAAATGTCGATGAGTTCGGGTACGGCAAGGTCGCCCCGGTTGAGGACTGGGCATCTGACTGGGACTACTACAACGCCCAATGGTCGAACGATCCATATCCGATCTGGGATGACCTGAAGTCGAAGTGCCCGATGGCGCACTCTCGTCGTTACAACGAAGGCGTCTGGCTACCGCTGACCTACGACCAGATCGATTTGATCGCCCATGACACCTTGACGTTCTCGAGCGTGCACAACGGCCTGAGCGCGGGTGGTTTCGAGGAACGGCCAAAGTTGCCACCGATTCACTCCGACCCGCCAGAGCACCTCGATCTGCGTCGAGCGATTCTCCCGTTCTTTTCCCCAAAGGCCATCGAGGCATGGCGACCACACGTCACCGCTCACTGTGAGGAACTCGCATCGGCCATTGTTGCTCGCGGGTCAGGGGATGCGGCGATCGACTACGCCCAGCACATTCCGGTTCATGCCATCGCGTCGATCCTCGGTGTTGACCCGGCTGATGGCAACATGTTCCGCCAGTGGATCATCAACTTCCTCGTCCATGGTCCTCTCGACGTCGAAGTCCGCGATGAAGCGATGCGTGCGACGAGTGAGTACATGGCTCGCCAGGTCACGTACCGGCGGGAGCGTTCAGGCGATGACCTCATCAGCCATCTGATCGGCGTCGAGATCAACGGTGAACCGATGAGTGACGATCTGATCGTCAGAATTCTCGTTCTTCAGATGGTCGCTGGTATCGACACCACCTGGAGTTCGATCGGAGCGGCCCTGTGGCATCTCGCGACTCACGACGACGACCGTCGCAGGCTGGTAGCCGATCCTTCGATGATCCCGGCAGCGGTTGAGGAGATGCTTCGTGCTTACGCGCCGGTGTTCGTCAATCGGGTTGTCACGCAGGACACGGTTGTCGATGGCGTGGAGATCAAGGAGGGCGACTCGGTCTTCATGACGTTCCCGATCGCATGCAGAGACGAGAGTCAATTCGAGCGTGCGAATGAGGTCATCATCGACCGCGAGAAGAACCGTCACGTGGCGTTCGGCTCAGGAATCCATCGGTGCCTCGGATCGAACTTGGCCCGGCTAGAGATGAACGTTGCCGTAGAAACATTCCTGAGACACATGCCAGAATTCTCTCTCGTCGACCCTGAAGCAGTCGTGTGGGCGCCGGGGCAGATCCGGGGCCCGCGAAGTATTCCGATCGTGGTCTCGTAACGAACGGCGCCAGGCACTGTTCCTTAGACGCCGACGATGAAGCTGCAACTCGTGGTGCCTGAGCCGCCGATGTTCAGTGTCTGGAAGTTCTTGGCCCCTGCAACCTGATAGTCACCGGCTTGACCGGTGACTTGCTTGGTTGCATCGAGCAGCTGCCGCACGCCGGTTGCTCCGACAGGGTGGCCGGCACCGATGAGGCCGCCGCTCGGGTTGATCGGCGTCTTGCCGTCGATCTCGAGCCAGCCCTCTTCGACTGCTTTCCAGCTCTCACCTGGTGCGGTTATGCCGAAGTGGTCGATGGCCATGTATTCCGAGGTGGTGAAGCAGTCGTGGGTTTCGATGCCGTCGATGTCCTCGACGCCGGACATCCCGGCTCGTTCCATCGCTGATGTGACTGTGCTGCGAACGTGGGGGAGTACGTACTCGGCGTCCTTGCTCTCCGCGACCTTGTCCTCGAAGCGGAGTCTTGCCGTGTTGTGACCCCAGCCCTTGATACGGGGGATGTCGTTGATCGAGATGCCCCGTTTCGCCGCGTATTCTTGGGCATACCGGCGCGACGCGAGAAAGACACAGACAGCCCCATCGGTGACCTGCGAGCAGTCGGCGAGCCGGATGCGACCCCCGACCTGAGCGTTGTCGTCGCCGCGGCTGAGGGCGTGGTCGCGGTTCATGTACCAGGTGCGCGTTTGCGCGTTCGGATTCAGCTTGGCGTTGTCGTAGTTGAGCCTGCTGATCTCGGCCAAGTGTTCGTCCTGGAGGCCGTACCTGGCGTCGTACTCGTCCCCAAGGCGTCCGAAGAGCTTCGGAAACGGAAAATCGATGCCTTCTGCCTCCTTCTCGTACCAGGCCGCGGTGCCGAGGTAGGAGCCACCGAGTGCAGAGTCAACGGTCTTCATCTGTTCGATGCCGACGACGGCCTGCATGTCGTACCGTCCCGCCTCGATCTCTGCGGAGGCGGCGAGCAGAGCGATCGAGCCAGAGGCGCAGGCCGCCTCGTGTCGAGAAGTTGGGAGGCCGCTGAACTCAGGGTCGACCTCTGTGAAGAATGCACCGAGGTGGCCCTGCATGCAATACAGCTCTGCCGCGAAATTGCCGACGTGAGCCGACTGGATGTCTTCGGCTGCGATGTCGACCGTCTCCATTGCTCCGACGACGCTCTCGCGCATCAGGGCGGAGAAATGCTTACGTTCTTTGGTCCAGTTGCGGCCGAAATCGGTTTGGTAGCCGCCGAGGACGAAGACCTCTGGGGTGCTCATGGGAATCTCCTGAGTGCTGCTGGGTCAGCCCGCGACGAAGAATCGACCGCGGTTGGTGTTGGGATTGTCGAAGAAACGGGTGTTGGCGTCGGCGTTGGCGATGGCATCGGGAACCGTGATGCCTGCCTCGTGCATCATCTCGGCTGCGGCTGGAGCGCCCAAGAAGTCGACCAGGACGCTTGGTGGAGCCCAGTTGAAGCCGGAGCCCATGATGCGGTCGATGTCGCTGATGTTGGCGCACACCTCACCGACTCGCTCGAACGAGTAGCTGATGTAGCCGGCCATGACCTTGCGGGCGATCGCAGCTTCCGGCCCTTTCGCAGTGAGGAGAACAGCCATTCCCTCGCGATACCGAGCTTGCGAGTAGAGGTTCGCCACCTCGTCGACATAGCTCATATCGGGAAGCTCGATCGAGTCCTGGGGGACGTAGGTGCCCCTGGCCGGGTCGAGGACCGTCTGCGTGTCGCCGTCGCGGCTGAAGAATCCGCCACCGGTCTTGTTGCCGAGGGTGCCGTTGGCGATGAGTTCGCGCATGTAACCCGGCAGTTCGAGCGTGTCGTGAGCTTCGTCGTTCGTGAGCGCGTGAACGTTGTCGACGATGGCCTGGTGCACATCCCAGCCGACGAGGTCGATCGTCGCGAGCGGGGTGAGGGCGCGGCCCGTGTACGGGCCGACGATGGCATCGACGAGCATCGGGCCGAGCTCCTCGGCCATCTGGGCGCACTCGTTGAGGACCTTGAACCCGACACGGTTTCCTGCGAACGCCGGGGTGTCCGAGGTGCGGACCATGTCGCGTCCGAGGCGAATCCGACAGAAGGCCTCGAGGAAATCGAGAACTTCGGGGTCCGTCTGGGCGCTGGCGATCAGCTCGGTGCCGACGATGACGTTCGGCGGATTGAAGAAGTGGAGCCCGCAAAAGTTTCTCTGGAAGGCATCCGAGCGACCGGCAGCGAGTTCGTTGATGGACAAGCCGGAGCTGACCGTCGCGACGATGGCATCAGGTCTCATTTGATCTTCGACCTGATCGAAGATCTGCTTTTTCAGATCCATGTCCTCGGCTACGGCTTCGAAAACGAGATCAGCGGTCTGGAGCGCCGAGGCGAGATCGTCGTAGCTCCCCGTGTCAGCGCGCAGTGCAAGTGATTCCGATCGCACCTGCTTCACAGCAGCAGCGAGGCCCTCATCGGCCTTGTCTTTCGATCGGGCAAGAAAGGTGACCTGTGGAACGGCATTGGTGAAGAGCGCTGCGCTGCCATAGCCCATCGTGCCGTTGGCTCCGAGCACGACCACATGGTCGAGGGATCGGAGTCGGAGCGCTTCGCGGCCGGGGGAGGACAGCGTCGAGGTAGTCATAGGAACCTCTTGTGAGGGTGAAAGTGCGGTGATTGTAGTCAGTGCAAGCTGGCCATGGCGCTATGCACCGGAGGCGTCGGGTCATGAGCACCCCAGAATGGTCGCAGGATCATCGTAAATAGTTGGATCGCGGCGAAGATGCGGCTTCAACTCATGGTTGGAACAGATGCGCGAAAACGGCGGTATCGAGGTATTCGTCGATGCGGTTGATTCTCGACGAGTTGTCGAACTCGAAGATGACGCACACGTCAGTCGAGCCGGTCTTTCCGTCGGGCCGTGTGAGCCTCACCTCGTGACGATCGATGACGACGTTCTCAACGGCCGTCCTGCGAAAGTTCGAATACGTCAGGTCGAGATCTGATCCAACGAGTCCGCGAGATGCTGCTGTGAGTTCATCGGCAGATTCGGGGCCCCGGTGAGCGCTGTGCTGCTCGAAGGTGCCGTCGTCGGCCAGCAGTGATCGAAAGAGGTCCCAATCGCCGGACTCGGCTGCCGCGAAGAACGTGATGACTCGTGTCTCGAGGTCTGACGGTTCTGCCATGTCAGTGACCGTACCCGGGCCGTACCTGAAGAGTCAGCCTCGGGAGACGGGCGGCACGACCCGTGGCTCTCGAGCCAACGCATAGAACCCAGCCGCCGCGACGACGAATATGCCGATGAATGTCAGCGCGTCGGGCACATCGCGAAACACGATGATCTGCAGAATGAGAGCGAATACGAGGACCGAGTACCTGAACGGGGCGGTGAAACTGATGTCACCGAGACGAACCGCATGCACGCTCGTCGTGTAGCCGACGCTCAGGAAACACGAAGCAACAATGAGCAACAGCACGGCGTCGAAGTCGAGGTCGGCCCATCCGGTGAACACCGAGACGATGCCACCCATCGTCGTGATCACAGTGGCGGTCGACAGGGCAAGCACCAAAGAAGGCACCGTCATCGGAACGCGTGTCGTGACCATCTCGCGGCTGACCAATGCGAACATGGCTGCAAATGCGGCGAAGAACCATGGGCTGAACGCGTCGCCGCCCGGCTGAACCACCATCAACATGCCGACGAATCCCACGATCAAGGCAGCCACGCGGTGGACGCTGACCCGCTCTCTGAGCATGCGAGCAGCGACGAAGGTGACGGCGATCGGCACCAGTTGGAGCACTGCAGTCACTGATGCAAGGGGCACATGGCTGAGCGCGAGCAGGTACAGCACGGTGCTGATTGCCTCCATCGCAACTCGGACGGCGATGGTCGGGTGAAGGTGACGCTTCAGCCCACGAAGCTCACCTCTGGCGTAGGCGATGGTGCCGAGGATCACCACGATGAACAGACCTCTGATGAAGATCGCCTGGAACAGCTCGAGATCCTCGACGGCCTTCTTGATGAAGGCGTCGTTCACGACGTAGCCGAGCATGCTCAGCGTCATCCAACTCGCGCCGCGAACGTTGTCTGAACGGGTCATCGCTCCGCTGAACCTGCCACAGCCGAAAGATGTTTCTCGAAATGGGTTGGGGTCCCTGGGCTCGGTTGCCGAAGCTCAGGCGGCCCTATCGGCCGCTATCTGGTCGTCCATCGTGGCCAGGACAGGGCCACGCAACTTGGCAACCGACCCCGCGTAGGATGGCAGGTGCATAGGCTCAAGCAGTGCCTTGGCTCGGCTGACAGCAGTTTCGAGTACGTGCTCGGCGGCGACGAGTTCGTCGAGGAAGCCGGCATCGACCGCGCCGTTCTGGTCGAACATCTCTCCGAGGACCACAGCCCTTTGTAGGTGGCGGCGACTCAGTCGCTCGGCCGCAATGGTCAAAGCCCAGTCGGGGAGGACCATCTGGATGTTCACCTCGGGAAGGCCGATGTTGGCGTTCGCATCTGGCCCGACCCTGAGGTCGCATCCGAGCAAGAGGAGCGCTCCTGCCGCTACGGCATGCCCGGTGCAGGCAGCGATGACGGGAACATCTACGCCGTAGCACGTACGGACCAGCTCGCCGCCCCCGCTCACCATGCCGCGCACAGCGTCCATGTCGCCGGAGCGCATGACCTTCAGGTCGAATCCTCCCGAGAACACCCCTGGCCGGCCGTGGAGCACTACAGCGCCCGTTCCCTCGTCGCCCTCCGCTACCACTACGGCGGCCTGGATCGATTTGAGCACCTCCGGCGACAGCGCGTTGGCCTTCGCGTCATCGATGTGCACGACAGTGACGTTGTCGCGCTGTTCGACTGTTACTGCTTCGGTTCCCATACGGCGAGGGTAACTGGGTCCGTATGGTCAACGGTTCGGTTCCAGGCCGACGAGAGCAGCCACGGTCGCGACAGGGCAGGTCGAGACCTTTGGCGCCTGGCTCGTGACATCCACCGAATAGCCTCCAACTCATGTCGAAGCGGAGTCCTGCCACACGTTTACGCGAGTTCCTCGCAGAGCCGGGCATTGTGACGATGCCGTGCTGCTTCGATGCCCTTTCGGCGCGATTGATCGAGAAGGCTGGTTTCCCCGTGACGTTCATGAGCGGGTTCGCCGTGGCCGCCACGCGGCTGGCCGTGCCAGACACGGGCCTCATCTCCTATGGCGAGGTGCTCGACCAGGGTCGCAACATCTGCGACGCGGTGAGTATCCCTGTCATCGGTGACGGCGACACCGGATTCGGCAATGCGATGAACGTCAAGAGGACCGTCAGGGGATATGCCGCCGCTGGGTTCGCCTCTGTGATGATCGAGGATCAACTCGCACCAAAGAGATGTGGCCACACCGAAGGCAAGCAGGTGGTGCCTCAGGCTGAAGCCGTGGCCCGCGTCCGAGCGGCGTGCGACGCTCGCGACGAGGGTGCCGACATACTGATTCTTGCCCGCACCGACGCTCGGGCAACCGACGGATTCGAAGAGGCGTTGGAGCGGGCGGTCGCATTTGCAGAGATGGGTGCCGACATTGTTTTTCTCGAGGCCCCGCACTCGGTCGAGGAGATGCGGGCGAGTTGCGCCGCCGTCCCTGCCCCGACGATGGCGAACATGATCGAGGGCGGCGCAACGCCGGTGCTCGCTCCCCGCGACCTCGAGGACATCGGTTACAAATTGGTTGCCTACCCTGTCACGCTGCTCGAAGCAGCCGTCGATGCAATGAAGCGGGCGCTCTCTGCACTCGATGGACACGGCACGATGCCGCCGCTCGTCGACTTCGACGAACTCAAGCGTGTCGTCGGTTTCGACGACTACGACACCGAAGCAGCTCTGTACCTCGACTGATGCTGGCCGGATCACGGACGAGTCGATTGCCGAGGTCGGCGGCGCCGTGGAGGCTGCACTAGCGTCCAACCGTCCTGCCGTCGTCGACGTTCAGGTCTACCCGGCGCGTGGTACAGCTTCCGTCGGGATTCTTTCGCCCATCGCGCCGACCAGGAGTTCGCCAGTGAAGTTTCAGCTCGCGATCAATCTCGAACGTATGGACGACTCCATTGAGACCAGCGAGGTCGCCCGTCACACGCTCGAGATGGTCCAGATGGCCGATGTCGGCGGGTTCAACATCGTGTGGGCCGCAGAGCATCACGCGCTGGAGATGACGATCGCGCCCAACCCATTTCAGATCCTGACCTGGTGGGCAACGCACACCGACAACATCAGGCTCGGTTCAGCCGTCGCAGTGGCGGCGTATTGGCACCCGATCAACCTCGCTGGCGAGGCGGCGATGCTCGACGTGATCAGCGGAGGTCGCCTCGAATTTGGCATCGGATCAGGTGCGTATCAGCGCGAGTTCGACCGCATGCGCCCAGGCCTGCTCCAGAGCGATGCGTGGCGGCACATGCAGGAGATGCTGCCGGTCGTGAAGGCTCTGTGGGCCGGCGACTATGCGCACGACGGTGCCATCTGGCAGTTCCCGACAGCAACCTCGGTGCCGAAACCGCTGCAGCCAGATCCGCGCGTGTGGGTAGCGGCGCGGTCGCCGATCACGTTCGACTACGCAGTGAAGAATGGCTGTCACGTCATGTCCTGGCCCATTGCTCGACCTTTTGCCGAGGCGGAGCTGTACGCACAGCAGCTCACCGACACAGTTGCCGCGAACCAAGGGGCGGAACGGCCGATCTTTGCTCTCATGCGCCACACAGCCGTGTACGACTCGGCCAACGAGTGGATGGTTCCTGTCATCGCGGCCCAACGTCAACTCGGCCAGTTCGAGAACCTCTTCAAGAACCTTGGCGATGTCGACAATGGGTTTGCTAAGCAGCTGTCACTCGATCAGGTGCGGAACCGTGACGAGTACGAACCAGAGAACCTCACGGAGAATTTGATGTTCGGCACGCCGGACCAGATCATCCAGAAGCTGAGGCGCTATGAGGCGCTGGGTGTCGACGAGTTCATCTATTACGCCAGCCTCGGCCTTGGCTTGAAGGAGCAGAAGCGTTCGATGGAGCTCTTCTGCAACGAGGTCATCCCGGCCTTCGCCTAGCGAGCAGCCAATTCAACGGAGCCATGCCGGCGCCGGCGTCGACGCAATCGGAGCCTGACCTCCAGTTTGTCAACGCACACCGGTGGGACGGTCGCCGACAACGGAGACTCGCTCGCCGTAGCGGGAATTGGGGTAGTAGTCCCACACGGCGTGATGCTGGGTGCACCGGTTGTCCCAGAGCGCAAGTGTGTTCGGTTTCCACTCGATACGTGCGTGGAGTTTCGGTGTCGCCGCGATGTGGTTGTACAGCGCGTCGAGCAGCGCCTTGGACTCCCATCTGCGCATGCCCTTGATGTGGGAGGTGAAGCCCGAGTTGACGTAGAGCACCTTCTTGCCGGTATCGGGATGCACAGCGATGACTGGATGCTCGTTCACCGGGTAGCCACCCTCAGGTGGGGTGGACTTGTATGCGCCGACGTATGGGATCGCGCCGTCATGCACGGCGGTCAGCCCTTCGAGGAACGTCTGCATCGTGGGTGAGAGCAATTCGTACGCGAGGTACATGTCCGCGTACAACGTGTCGCCGCCGCCGGACTCAGGTGTCTTCGTGATGTACAGGGCAGAGCCGATCGGTGGATGGGCGTCGCAGGTGACGTCGGTGTGCCAGCCGTCGCCAGCGGTGTAGGGCGAGTCGGCGGTGGTCTCCACGACGAGGATGGCGGGATCGAGACCCCGACGATTGCTCATCGGATGAACGTGGAGTTCGCCGAAGTGTGAGGCGAAGGCCTTGTGTGCCTCGCGGTCAAGGTGCTGGTCGCGAAAGACGATGACGGCCCAATCAGCCCACGCCGCTCTCACGTCGGAGATCTGGTCTTCAGTCAGAGGGACCGCAAGGTCGATGCCGTTGATCTCCGCTCCGAGGTGAGGTGTGAGAGTTGTGATGTCGAAGGTGTCGTAGCTCGTCCTTCGTTCGACGGCGATCTCCGGGCGGGAGAGTGTTGCGGCCATGACGGCTCCTCGGTCGTGTCGGTTTCGATGTTAAACGGCGCGGCGTCCCCGACAAAGCGACCAGCCAGTTGACTGAATCGGGGCTGCACGACAACGCCCTGCGCCAGTTCCGTCAGGCGACCTTGGTGCCGTCCTGGTACACAGCTGCGACGCGATCTCGAAGTCCGACCGGCTCAAGCGAGGTGCCCGAGAACACGGCGATGTCGGCGCGCTTGCCGACCTCGATCGTACCGACCGCGTGTTCGATGCCCATGAGTTCCGAGGCGGTTCGCGTTGACGCCTCGAATGCAGCCTGAGGTGCCATACCCAGCGACACCATCTCGGCCAGTTCGGTCAGGTTCTGTCCGTGGCGCATGACGCCCGAGTCGGTTCCCATGGCGATCTTCACACCGGCCTGTATGGCTTTCTGTACCGATGCACGATGCGCGTCGACAACTGAATTCGCCTTGTCGATGATCACCTGTGGGAGATCGAGACCCTGTTCGGCGGCCTGGATCACGCCGAGCGGCGCGATCAGGGTCGGCACGAGGTAGGTGCCTCGCTCCAGCATCATGTCGATCGCCTCGTCATCCATGTAGATGCCGTGCTCGATCGAACGAATGCCAGCCCTGATGGCGTTCTTGATGCCATCGGTGGCTTGAGCGTGTGCCATGACGAACTTGTGGGCTGAGGTTGCCTCTGCAACGAGCACGTCGAGTTCTTCGGCCATGAAGTGCGCGTGTTGCGGGTCGTCTCGCAATGAGAGCACCCCGCCCGATGTGCACACCTTGATGACGTCGGCTCCGGCTCTGATCAACTCGCGAACTTTTCGCCGCATCTCGTCGGGTCCATCGACGATGTTGTGCGGCCTGCCCGGGTGCGAATCCATCATCCCCGGCATGTGAGCCCCACAGACGGCCCACTTGTCGCCGTGCCCGCCGGTCTGAGAGAGGATCGAGATTGAGATCTGCATCCTGGGCCCTTGGATCATGCCCGTGTCGCGGGCTTCCTTGACCCCGAGGTCTGAGCCTCCTGCTTCCCGCACTGTGGTCACACCGGTTGCGAGCGTTCGTTGCATACGCTCGGCCGCGTTGTAGAAGTTCATGGAGAAGGGAGTGTTGGCGTGGGTGTTGACGCTGAAGTCGCCGTCGGCCATGAAGTGGACGTGGCAGTCGATGAGCCCTGGCGTCACCAGATGGCCGGCATGGTCAATCTGTTCGTCACCATCGAGGCCGACACCCACGCCGACGATGAAGCCATCCTCGACAGCGACGTCGGCCGCAGCAGGCGCCGCACCCGTTCCATCCAAGACGGTCCCATTGGCCAGCACTGTTCGAGTCATGTCACATGCTCGCGCATCGGAGGCGGGTTGATCTCGTCCGATGGGCCAGACTTGCTGTCATGAGCGACCTTTCGGCAGTGGAGGAGTTCCTTCCCGTTGATGAGTCGACACTTCGTGTCTCGCGACACCTCGATGCAATCGAAGGCCAAGCCGTCGAGGCGGACCGCACGCGGTCGGTGTCGCGCGACGTGATTGCGGCGCTCAAGGGCACCGACGTGATGCGCATGGCCGCAACCAGCGAACTCGGAGGCACCGAGGAGTCCGTTCAGCACGTCGGCCGCGAGTTGGAGGCGGTCGCAGCGCGTTGCCCGAGTCTCGCATGGACACTCTGGAATCATCTCGCGGTATTCCACCTCTTCGTCGGTGCGCTCGGACCAGAGCAGGCAACCAAGTTGAGCGACATCGTCGCGGCTGGGGAGTGGGTCTCCTTTCCGGCAGGTGCTGGCTCGGGTGTTCGTGGTCGACTCCATGGCGACACGGCGAGACTCAACGGCACGGCACGCTGGGGTACTGGCGCAAGATATGGCGACCATTGTGGGGTGGTGTTCGCGGTCGCGGGTGACGACGGCGAAGCGATGCGACCGCTCGATCTTCGTTTCACGATGGTTCGCAACTCGTCAGCCGGAATCACCATCGAACCCACGTGGGACGGGTCCGGCCTGCGTGCGTCGGCGACCGACGACGTCCGTTATGACCACGTGTCCGTCGATCTTGCCGGCTGCGTGGCCTGGTTCGGCACGAACCGGGCTGAGAGTCTCAGGACGATTCCTGTCGTCCATCATCGTTATCGGGAGGACTGGGTCGGGTTGTCCGATCTCTGGCTGGGATGGATGGCAGTCGGCATCGTCAGGAGATGTCTCATCGAGATCACCGACGAGATCGAGACGCGACGAGTGATCATGGGCGCACGAATGGTCGGACGCCAAACAGTCCAGATGAACATCGGTCGAGCCTTGGCGCTGACGGCGTCGGCTCGCGCCGCGGTATACGAGGCGTGCGCGGAAGTCGACCGGCGAATCGACGCGGTCCAGGTCCCGTCGGCCACTGACTACTTCCGTCAGCAGGCCATCATCACGATGGCCCTCGAACAACTCACCGAGGCGGTGGCCCTTCTCCGTCGCACGCTGGGGGGCAACGGCCTTCGGGAGGGTGCCGACTTCGAGCGACGGGTCAGGGATTTCCAGGCCATGCCGCTGCACATCAACGCCCACCACGACCGCATAACCCACCAGGTGGGTCGACTGGCCCTCGGTATCGACCTCGACAACTTCTGACACCACGCGCGTCGCGAGAGATCGGACCCAGGGATTCGCGCAGGTTTTCGGGATGTGGCCTAGTAGATCTCGACGAGACCGGCTGCGCCCTGGCCGCCACCGATGCACATGGTGACGACGCCGTACTTGGCGTTGCGACGTTTGCCTTCTTGGAGGATGTGGCCTGCGCAACGGGTGCCGGTCATGCCGAAGGGGTGGCCAACTGCAATCGAACCGCCATTCACATTGTACTTCTCGGGGTCGATGCCGAGCTTGTCACGTGAGTAGAGACACTGGCTCGCGAAGGCTTCGTTCAGCTCCCAGATGTCGATGTCGTCGACGGTGAGGCCGTGACGTTCGAGTAGGCGTGGGACCGCGTAAATCGGTCCTATTCCCATTTCGTCTGGTTCGCAACCTGCCACGGCCCAGCCCTTGAAAGCACCCATCGGCTCGAGCCCACGCCTCGATGCTTCTTCGTCAGACATCATCACGACAGCCGCTGCACCGTCGGAGAGTTGGCTGGCGTTTCCTGCGGTGACGTAGTTGCCTTCGCCACGAACCGGTTGGAGTTTGGCCAGCGCCTCGAGCGTGGTACTCGGACGGTTGCACTCGTCGCGATCGACGGTGTAGTCGATGATGGTCTCTTCTTTCGTCTCGCGATCGACGAGCTTCATCTTGGTGTCCATGGGGACGATCTCGTCCTCGAAGAGGCCGTTCTCCTGAGCAGCGGCCATACGCATCTGGGACTGGTACGAGAACTCGTCCTGGTACTCGCGTGTGACGTTGTAGCGGTCGGCGACGATGTCGGCAGTCTCGATCATTGCCATGTAGATGGCCGGGTACTGGTCGGGAAGGGCGGGATCCATGTTGGCTGCACCACCGAAACCAGGGTTCGGCATTGAGATCGACTCGACTCCGCCGGCAACGACGACATCGGCGCCGTCGTTCTTGATGTAGTTGGCAGCCAAGGCGATGGAGTTCAGGCCGGACGAGCAGTGACGTTGAATGGTCGATCCGCCTGTGGTGACAGGAAGGCCGCCAAGAAGGCCTGCGAGGCGACCCAGGTTGCCAGAGCCATGAGCGCCGTTGCCGAGGTACACATCCTCGACGGCTTCGGGCTCGACACCTGACTTCTTCACGGCGTGCTCGATGGCGTGAGCGGCCATGGTCATGGTCGGCGTCATGTTGAAGCCGCCACGGGCGGCTTTCGCGAGACCGGTACGGGCATAGGAGACGAATACTGCTTCGCGCACGATGGGGGCTCCGTGTTCATTCGGATGGGAACTTCGGTCTCGAAGTTATCGAACTCGCGCGTCTAGTACACGATCGAGCTGATCTGTTCTGGTGACGGCGGGTACGAGGGTGATGACGAAACTTGGGGGACAAAGATGGCTGATGTCACCTTCGTGGGTGCCTGGAGCCCGGCTCCGGTGCGGATTCTCGAGAGTGATATACGGTCTCCGCGCCGCGTCAGGACTGGTCGATGTGCCCGCGAGGAGATGAAGTGCCGTCTCGGCCGCCTCCTCACCGAGTCGAGCCGACATTTTGTCGAGTGGACCTCGAACTTCATCGAACGAGATCGACAGGACCTCCGCGAGCGGTTTCGAGTGTCTTTGCCCCAGTAGGTGACGCGACGCGAGCTTCATATCATCCGCAGCCTCGGGACCGGAAGAGAGCGCGCTGACTGCCGGGAAGTGCCGATCCGAGGCTCTCGGCAACGAGTGATCGTGGGCTACTGTCCTCGCCATGATCTTTGCAGCGGTCGATGACACCGGTTACAACATCGTTCTTCTACTCCACATCGTTTCGGCGATGGCAGCCTTCGCACCTGCGTTCGTGCACCCGTTGCTGACGAAGCAGTCGAAGGATATGGAGATCACCGCCCGCGGCACGATCATGGGGTACATCTCGCAGAACGGCCGCCGCATCTACGCACCGGCGCTCATTCTCACCGGCTTGTTCGGATTCGCTCTCCAAGGGATGTCAGCCGATACCTGGGGCTTCGATCAAGGTTGGTTCCTGACGGCCGCCATCACATGGGTAGCCATGAACGGTGTGCTCCACGCCATGGTCATCCCCTCTGAGCGGGCCATCGCCGGTGGGGACGAATCGGCCGCGAAGAAACTCGACGCCGGCGGGGGCATCATCACCGTTCTGCTGATGGTGATGCTCTGGCTCATGATCTTCAAGCCCGGCCTGTAAAGGACTCCGGATCCTCGGCCTGCGCGGCCACGTCGTAGGCTGAACCCCATATGAGTTCGGACAACGAGCAGCCCACGAACGTTCGCACACTGGATTACACCGCCGACGACCACGGGCGGATGCCACAGGACTACTACGACTCCATCAAGGCGAAGTTTGCAGAAGAGCGCGACATTCGGCTCGGGTACCGTCCGCCTGGCACCGACATCTACACCTCGGACCTCACCGGTGAGCTCGGGCACTATGCGAACGATCCCTACGCTGAGGAGATCGAACCACGCGAACCCCTGACCGACACCGTCGATGTGTTGTTCATCGGTGGCGGATTCTCGGCGTTGTTGACATCGGCCCGTCTCCGCGAGAAGGGGGTTGAGAGCATCCGCATCGTCGAACGCGGCGGCGACGTCGGCGGCACTTGGTACTGGAATCGTTATCCCGGCGTTGCCTGCGACGTCGTGTCGTACGACTACCTGCCGCTCCTCGACGAGACCGGCTACGTGCCGAGCCGCCATTACGCCGGCGGCGAAGAGATCTGGCAGTACTGCCGTTCGATCGCCGACCGTTACGACCTCTATGACCTGGCCGTTTTCCAGACGACGGTGACGTCGACGGTGTGGGACGAAGCGACCGAGATGTGGCACATCGGCACAGATCGTGGCGACGCGATGAAGGCGAGGTTCGTCGTGTGCGCCAACGGAACGTTGTCGAAACCGAGGCTGGCCAAGATCGACGGCATCGAACGCTTCGAGGGACACTCGTTCCATACCTCACGATGGGACTACGACTACACCGGGCCCGACCTCGAGAACTTGTCGGACAAGCGGGTCGCCGTCATCGGAACAGGCGCATCAGCCGTTCAGGCGATCCCGAACCTCGGCGTTCAAGCCAAGGAAGTTTTCGTCTTCCAGAGGACGCCGTCGTCCATCGACATCCGCGACGACTGGAAGACCGACCCCGAGTGGGCCAAGACACTCGAGCCAGGATGGCAGTCGGCCAGACGAGCACGAGCCATTGCCGGTCCGCAATTGACCGAAGAGCAACTGGCTCGACGAGCGGCCATCAGCCGCGACGAGAAGATTCGCCGCCAAGAGAACGCCAACATCGACGCCATGATGCGCATCCACAAGCGCATCGACAAGATCGTCGAGGATCCCGACACAGCTGCTTCGCTGAAGCCCTGGTACATGCTGATGTGCAAGCGCCCTTGCTTCCACAACGACTATCTGCCCAGCTACAACCGTCCGAATGTGCATCTCGTCGACACGAAGGGGGCCGGCGTCACGCAGATCACCGAGCGTGGACCGGTGTTCGACGGGGTCGAGTACGACGTCGACATCATCATCTACGCCACCGGCTTCGAGGTGCAGAAGACCGGCATCTACAACAAGATCATCGGTGAGGGCGGACTCGACCTCAACGACAAATATCTCGACGGGATCCGCACGGTGCTCGGCATCCACTCGGCCGGGTACCCGAACCTGTTCATCATGGGCGGCTATCAGGCCTTCTTCGCCTTCAACCTCACTGACGTGTTGAACAGCCAAGGCGAACACATCGCCGAGTGCATCGACTACGCCCGTCGCAACGACGTCCACAGCATCGACTGCACCGGTGACGCCGAGGAGTGGTGGGTGCAAGAAGTCATCGATCACCGGGGCAAGACCACGCGTAACCGCGACTGCACGCCGGGTTATTACAACTTCGAGGGCTCAGAAAACCGTCGTCAGGACGGTAACTACAACGGCACGATGCGCGAGTATCTCGACCACATGTCAGCGGTCCGTTCCGACATGCCAGGCCACTTCCATCTGACCCGGCGCTGACCTCGAGATTTCGTCAGCCTCCCGAGAGTTGCAGAATTCACCACATCTGGTGCGTCAAGTCTGCAAAGTACGAGGGCGGTTAGCGGATGGGGCTCTTATAGGTGTCGAGGTAGGTGATCTCCTCGACCGGAGGACGGGCCGCCGGCTTGAAGTCGGTGCCCTTGGTGTAGGCGACGGGGAGCAGACCGACCTGGGTCATGTGTTCGGGGATGCCGAGCAGCTCTGCGGCCTCACGTTCGAGACCGAGGTGAATCGTGGTGAGGCAGCTGCCGAGGCCACGGCTGCGAAGCGCCAGCTGGAAGCTCCACATTGCGGGGATGATCGATCCCATGAGGCCAGCGGCTGAGTTGGTACTCGGGTCGTCGATGCGGCCGATGATCATGGGGATCACCAGTACGGGCGATTGGCCCATGTTCTGGGCGAGGTAGTTGGCCGAGTCCATGACACGGGCGGTCTGCGTTCCGGGATCGGCGCCCTTGGCCGCGGTCGCGAGGTACTCGCCGCCTGCCCTCCGATAGATCTCGGCGAGAGCGTCTTTCTTCGCCTGGTCGCGGACCACCATCCAGCGCCACCCCTGACGGTTCGATCCGGTGGGGGCTTGGACCGCGAGCTGTAGGCACTCGAGCAACACGTCATCGGGTACGTCACGATCAAAATCGAGGCGTTTGCGTACAGCCCGAGTTGTCGAGAGAAGGGCGTCGGTCTGTTCCAGGTCGAATTCCATGACCGCACTCTGCCTCAGGATGCCGTCTGAGACACATTCGACGGCTCAGCTCACGGTTGCGCCGGGTCCCGGCGCCGCGAGCATCACGTTCGGCTCGACTCCAGTCGTCCTCTCGAACGAATTCGTCACGGCGCCGATGAACTCATCGCTCGCTTCGACTGCAACGAGCGCCACAGCGCAGCCCGCGAACCCGCCACCGGTCATTCGGGCACCGAAACAACCCGGAGCGGTGAGGGCGGCGTCGACGATCGCGTCGAGTTCCGGGCCTGAGACCTCGAAGTCATCGCGCAGGCTCATGTGACTGTGCGTCATGAGCTCGCCGAAACGTTCAGGGTCATCGTTGAGAGCTGCTTCGGCAGCTCCGAGAGTGCGAATATTTTCGGTGACCACGTGTGTTGCTCGACGTCGGACGGTGCTATCCGCGAGAAGGGCCACATCGGCCATCGTCGTGTCTCTGAGCGTCGCCACACCGAGTTGCTCGCAGGCAACTTCGCAGGCAGCCCTGCGATTTGCGAACTCGCTGTCGAGGAGTTCTCTTCGACTTTTGGTGTCGAGTACTGCGACGCGGGTCGCGGCCGGAACCGGGATTCGGTGTGCTTCGTACGTTCGACAGTCGATGAGGCTCGCAGCCCCCGCGACTGCAGTGGCCGATATCAGGTGGTCCATGATTCCGCTCGGCAGTCCGAGTACGTCGTTTTCGACGCAGCGGCACAACTCGACGATTCGAACCGGGTCCCATGAATCACCCGCGAGCCTGAGCGCAGCTCCGACCGTCGCGACCAGCAAGGCCGCCGACGACGACAGGTTTGCCCCTATCGGCACGTCGGTTGCGACTGCACCGCTCCATGGCGGGACACGGACGCCTGCCTCGAACAGCAGTTGGTGGGCGCCGATGATGTGCGCCGCCCAGTGCATCGTGTCAAAGGGCTCGGCCGTTGTCCCATCGGTGTGAAATCGAACGGACCCGAACGGTTCGGAGATGATCGTCACCCCGTCAGCTGCAGATTCGATGGCGCCGACGACGACGGTGTCGAGAGGAAGAGCCATGGGTAGGACGAAACCCTCGTTGTAGTCGGTGTGTTCACCGATCAGGTTGACTCGGCCGGGTGCCCGCGAAACGACATCGGCCTTCGTCCAGAGGGAAGCGATTGCTCGATCGTGTGCGGTCACGGCTCGGAGGTCACGATGTGAAGCCGCTGACAGGCATGAACCTGAGCGGGGTCTTCTTGAAGCGAGGAAGGTGTCCCCACGCGCCCCGCGGCCAACTTTCTCGAGGAACCGGTTGGTGACCTGCTTGTTCGCGACAGCCACGCCGCGAGGTCGATGCATCGGTCGCAGAATACGGTGGCGAGCAAGAACTGAACTTCCAGGGGGAACAATGGCGTACGAAGGATTCGATCTGACTGGCAAGGTCGCTGTCATCACCGGCGGGAACAGCGGTATCGGACTCGGGTTCGCGAAGGGTGTGGCCGCGGCTGGCGCCGATGTATGCATTTGGGGAACCAACTCCGACAAGAACGCAGCCGCCGAAGCCGAACTGCGGGCGATAAATCCCTCGGCGACGGCGATGCTGTGCGATGTGTCGAACGAGGAGCAGGTCGAGGAGTGCATGGCGGCCGCCATCGAGCGCCACGGCCGTCTCGACGCTTGTTTCCCCAACGCTGGTGTCGGGACGATGAACAGAGGGCCGTTTCACGAACATTCGAACGAAGACTGGTTTGGCGTCATCGACGTGAACCTGCACGGCGTCTTCTACACACTGAGGGCAGCGACCCGCCAGATGGTCGAGCAGGGCGAGGGCGGGTCGCTCATCCTCACGGCCAGCGGCACCGCGATCCAGGGCGCAGCAAAGGGCCAGGCCTACGCTGCGACCAAGGGGGCCATGATCGCGATGATGATGGGTCTCTCTGTCGAGATGGCTCGTTACAAGGTCACGGCCAACGCCATCATCCCCGGTTGGATCGAAACGGCGATGACAGCTGACGCCATGGCGTGGGACAAATTTCGCGACGCGGTCATTCCGCGCATCCCGATGCGTCGTTGGGGTCAGCCAGATGACTTCGGGGCTATCGCCGTCTACCTGATGAGTGATGCCTCGCGATGGCACACCGGCGACATCATCAAGATCGACGGCGGTTTCAGCATCTTCTGAGCCACGCCATCGTTCATTCGTCCGCGTAGGCCCGGAACCCTCGCAGCAGCGACCGAGAGGAAACTCCGCGGCTCTCGAACGGCTTCCGGAGCGAAGGCATGCGGCGTCAAGAACGTCGGGTTTCCGTCGCGCCAGGCTCCAGGGGGTCAGGCGCGCTCGATGATGATGGCTGGGGCCATGCCGCCGCCGGCGCACATGGTGACGAGGCCGACCTGCTTGTCCTGGCGCTCGAGTTCGTCGAGTACCGTGCCGATGAGGATGGCGCCGGTCGCTCCGATGGGGTGGCCGAGGGCCATGGCGCCGCCGTTGACGTTGACCTTGTCGCGGTCAAGATTCAGCAGCCGTTGGAATTTCTCTGACACCACCGCGAAGGCCTCGTTGATCTCGAACAGGTCGATGTCGTCGATGGTCATGCCGGCACGTTCGAGCACCTTGCGAGCTGCAGGAACGGGGGCGTTGAGCATCAGCGTAGGGTCGTCACCCATGTTCGCGGTGGCGACGATGCGGGCTCGTGGTGTCATGCCGTGATCGCGGGCGTACTTCTCGCCGGCGATGAGAATGGCAGCCGCGCCATCGACGACACCCGATGAGTTGCCGGCATGATGCACATGCTGGATGTCGACATCGGGGTACTTCTGGTTGATGAGCTCACGGAACGTCGGACCACCTTCGTGGCTGTAGTCGGCCACGGCTGGAAAGCTCGGTGCCAGCGCAGCGAGCGATTCGGCAGTGGTGTTGGGCCGCGGGAACTCCTCTTGGGCGAGCGCAACTGAACCGTCGAGGTTCAGCACTGGTATGAGGCTCTTCTCGAAACGCCCCTCCTTGATGGCCACGTCGGCCCTTCGCTGCGATTCGGCAGCGTGGGCGTCGAGCGCCTCGCGTTCGATGCCGTCCATGCTGGCAATGGCGTCGGCACACACTCCCTGGTGGCTCTGCGGGTGGATCTCCTGGAGATGAGGGTTGCCGGCACCCATCGGGAGCATGCCCTTCTTGGGCAGTGACATCATCTCGGTGCCACCGGAGACGACGAGGTCTTCCATGCCGGCCATCACGGCGTTCGCCGCGAAGTTGGTCGCCGTGATGCCTGAACCGCAGAAGCGGTCGAGTGTGACGCCGCTCGCGGTGATGTCGTAGCCGGCGTCGAGCGCAGACATCCTGCCGAGGTCGCCCGATTGTTCGACGACCTGGCTGCTGGTGCCCCAGACCACGTCGTCAACGTCCTTCGTGTCGAACCCATTGCGATCTCGAAGAGCTTCGAGCACTGTGCGTCCGAGATGCTGGGGATGCAAGTGAGACAGGGCGCCCTTGCCCTGCTTGCCGATGCCTCGTGGTGTTCTGCAGGCGTCGATGATGAATGCGTCAGCCATCGGAGAGCTCCTTCTGGGCAGGTGTCTTCGCCAGAGAGTAGCGCTGGGGTTCGGGCGCCGAGCAATCACGGGCCATGATTGTCGGGTGTCAGAACGCGGCCCCCACATCGTCATTGCCGGCCTGATGGGCGTGGGCAAGACCAGTACCGCCAAGGCGTTGGCAGAAGCGCTTGGCTGGCCGATGCGTGACTCCGATGCCGACATCGAATCAGCGAGCGGCCGCACCGGAGCCGCGCTCGTGCGCGAGGTCGGCGTGTGTCGACTGCACCGGTACGAGGCGGATGTGCTTACCGCGGCGTTGTCCGGCGACGAAGCGACTGTTGTTGCCGCAGCGGGCTGGGTCGTTGAGGATCCCGAGTGTCGCCGCCTCATGACCGAACGGTCGAGGGTCGCTGTCCTCGATCTCGACATCGGCGAGCTGATGACACGCATCGCGTCGGGTGACCATCGTCGCCCGATGACCGAAGCTGAGCTGCGAAGTGCTGCATCGAGGCGCAGCGTTCTCTTCGACGAGGTGGCGACCTGGCGGCTCGACGCGCGCCAATCGACAGTGGAGCTTGTTGCTCAGGTCGCGGCTGATGTCAGAGGCACGACGTGATGATCTCCATGTTCTCGTCGTAGGTCTCGGGTTCCATCGGTCCGAACGAGAACCGGATGAAGTCGCGGTGTGGTCCTTCGTCGCCTCGCCGAAACATGTCGCACAACGTTCCTGGCAAGATCGCAGCCTTGTGCTTGAAGAGACGGGTGTTGAACTCGCGCGCGCCGAGCCCACCGGGCAGTCGCCCCCAGTGATAGAAGCCGCCGTCTCCGGTGAACAGTTCGATGCCGGCAGCTGACAGCCCCGCGGCATACTTGGCGCGCTGCTCTCCGTAGAAGGTCCCGACGGCGGCACGGGCTTGCTGCACTCGATCGCGTTGGAGCATGTCGGCCACACACAACTGCGATGGCCTCGCAACGCCTCCCATCCCGAACGACGAGTAGTTTCTGAAGATCTCGATGTTTGACTTCGAGGCGACGACCCAGCCGGTTCGAAGCCCTGGCGTCTGAAGCCCTTTGGTGGCTGCTCCGACGACGAACACGTCAGTTTCGTCGATGTCCTCGACAAACGCGAGCGCGCTGACCGGTGACGGCGAATGGAAGAACTCGTAGGCCTCGTCGAAGATGGCGCCATGACCGGGTTGCGACCAATAGTCGACGACCGTCTTCAGATCCTCGCCGGAAACAGTGACACCGGTCGGGTTGCACGGATTGCTCTTGATGAGGAAACGCCGATCGTCTCCTTCGATGGAAGCACTTGCGGCCGCATAGTCTTCGACCTCGGGCCGGAACCGATTCGACTCGTTGCTCGCCACCACCGCGTATCGACGCTTCATGAGCCGAAGAAGATCCCAGTACGGCGTGTACTCGGTCTCCTCGATCATGAACGGAATGGCCGGATCGAGAAATGACATCGTGGCGAAGATGCCCGGCCGCCCGCCGGCGAACACCGCGAGGTTGTCGGTGCTGAGATGGGCGCCGTAGAAGCCGTTGAAATAGTCGCGCAGCGCTTCGAGTAGCTCGGGTCCACCTGTCGCCGGCGGGTATTTGAGGTCGGTGGGTTCGAACGAGATCGACGACGGGATCGTGGGTCCGTCGGGGAGCTGTGTGGTGAGTGGAAAGCCCTGCGCCCACGGGTGGGTACCCGGATTCCCCATGTAGGTACCAGACGCGTCGAGAAAGCTGAAGAGAACCTCGTAGATACCCATGGGGTCGAAGTGTTCGAGAAACGGCCGGTCAGACATAGCGACATGTTTGCAGGTCGCGTTTCAAACGGCGACGAGCATGTTGTGCACACAGTGTTTGCCTACGATTGCTTCCATGCCGTATGTCGAAGACCGTGTCATCCACGATGCCGATGCGCACACGATGGAACCCCCAGAGTGGCTCGACGAGTTCGCGACGCAGCGAGTCATCGACTACGAACGATCGCGCTACGACGGCGGCGATGAAGGCGTGCTCGGTTCGAGTCCGATGTCGACTGAGATCGAACGGAGTCGCGCTCTGCATGCTGACGAGGAGTTCAGGGCTGGAGCTGCGGCCGAGGTGATGCTGCGAAAGAACTACCGCGCACCTGGCGCGTGGGATCCGGCTGACAGAAGCGAGGCGCTCGATGCAATGGGCTTCGCCAGCCAGCTGATCTTCCCCACCCGGCCGAACACCCTGCTCGAGGCAATGGAGCACGAAGCTCCTGCGGACCTCACCTACGAGACGGCCTCGGCGGCCAACCGGGCCCAGATCGCGTTCTGCGCTCACGATCCTCGGTTACTGCCGATCGCGTACATACCTCTGCAGGATCTTGAGCTGGCGGGCCCGTGCGCCACTGAGGCCATTTCCGAGGGTGCTGCTGCCTTGCTCATTCCGAATCGGATGCCGAAGCGCCATGCGCACAGTCACATCGGGTTCGATACCGTCTGGGCCCAAGCTCAGGAAGCTGGCATCCCCATCGTGATGCACGTGGCAACGCCCGAGCTGGTGATGCCTTCTCAGCATCGCAACAACGGGCTGCCGCCCGAACCGGACTTCCACGGTGGCGGCGAGAACTTCCGTTCGGTGTCGTACATGGCCATCAGCTCTTCTCCGATGCAAGCGTTGTCGATGATGATCTTCGATGGCGTTCTCGATCGGTTCCCCGAACTCCGGTTCGGTGTCATCGAGCTTGGCGCGGTGTGGGTACCGTCGTTCTTGCGCCAGCTCGAGGCGGCCTTCGTGGCCTTCGAGCGACACGAAGGACGCCTCAAGAAGTTGTCGCTGAGACCGGCCGAGTACATGACCCGGCAGGTGCGTGTGACGCCGTACCCCACTGAGCCGACAGGTTGGATCATCGAGAACAGCGCACCTGAGATCTGCATGTTCTCGTCCGACTTCCCTCATGTCGAAGGGGGCCGTAACCCGTTGAAGCGCTTCGACGCCGAAGTGGGGCACTTCGACGCAGAGGTGCAGGAGCGGTTTTTCAGGACGAACTTCGAAGATCTCATGGGTAATGGGCTGGACACAACTGCTGTTGGTCTTGGTCGAGTGGCGCGAGCTGCGCCGGGACAGGGCTAAGTTCGGGTCATGGGAGAGAACGTCGAATTCGCAAGCAACGGCAACACGGCCGGCGGCTACCTCGCCGTCCCCGCGTCGGGGAGCGGGCCAGGTGTCATGGTCATCCAGGAATGGTGGGGTTTGAACCCGCAGATCAAGCGGACTGCCGATCGGCTCGCCGAGGAGGGCTTTGTCGCCCTTGCACCTGATCTGTATCACGGCGAGTTGGCAGGGCACGACGAGATGGACAAGGCCGGCCATCTCATGACCACGCTTCCTCCTGATCGTGCCGCCCGCGACATGAGCGGAGCTGTCGATTATCTCGCCGAGCACGAAGCCGTGACCGGCGAAGGGGTCGGCGCTGTCGGGTTCTGCATGGGTGGCATGCTCACGCTGATCATCGCAGCAAACCGGGGCGATAAAATCACTGCCGCGGCGCCGTTCTACGGTTTCCCGCAGGGTGAAGCCGAGCCCGACTGGGGCGACATGACCGCGGTTGTTCGTGGTCATATGGCCAACCCCGATACGTTCTTCGGCCCGGAAGCAGCCGGCGCGCTCGAGTCGAAGCTCCAGAGCCTCGGCAAGGACGTTCAGTTCACGATCCATGACGCAGGCCACGGCTTCATGAACGAAGAGAATCCGATGGGCGCCCATGACGAGGCCCTCACTACAGCTGTCTGGGCCGAGATGGTCGCCTTCTTCCACGACACCCTCGGCTGAACAGGGGACTCGAGGTCTGACCCCCTGTCTCGTTTCAGGACAGGATGAAGCCGCTGTAGCCGCTGACTGCGACCTCGTCGCAGATCCGGCGATACTCACCGACGCCGCCGATGTACGGCAGGATGACCCGCGGCTTGCCCTTGACGTTGGCGCCCATGTACCAGCTGTTTGCCTTGGGGTAGAGCGTGAGGTCGGCAACGGCGACGACGTGTTCACCCCATTGGGCTTCGGCCTCAGGAGTCGGTTCGATCGATGTGAGCCCCGCTTCTCGCATGTGCTCGATGCAGTCCATGATCCAATCGACGTGCTGCTCGATCGACACCATCATGTTGCTGAGCACCGATGGGCTCCCAGGCCCCGTGATGGCATAGAAGTTGGGGAATCCGGCCACGGTGAGACCGAGATACGTCTTCGGTCCGTCCTCCCAGTAGTTCTTGATGGTCCGATCACCCACGCCGGTGATGTCGACATTGACGATCGCCCCCGTCATCGCGTCGAACCCGGTGGCAAACACGATGGCGTCGAACTCGAACGACTCGTCGGTGGTCTCGACCCCGGTTGTGGTGATGCGTTCGAGTGGCGTCTTTTTGAGATCGACAAGTCGAACATGGTCGAGGTTGAACGTCGAGTAGTAACCGTCATCGACGCACAGGCGCTTCGTGCCGTACGGATAGTCGGTCGGGCACAGCGTTTCCGCCAGTTCCGGTTCGTCGACGATGCTGCGAATCTTGTTTCGCACGAACTCCGCTGCGGTGTCGTTGGCCTGCTGGTTCAGGCGTAGGTCGTTGAACACCCCAAGGCCGCCGAGGCCTCCGATTTGCCAACCGGCTTCGTAGAGCTGATTGCGCTCCTCTTCGTCGACATCGAGTGCCGATCTCGTTGGCGGATCTGCAGGAACGCCGACAGCTGAGTACTTGGCCCTCTGGCGGTACTCCGGATACTCGGCCTTGACCGCGGCGAGTTCGTCCGGATCGTTGGAGCCGTTGTGCGCCGGCATGCTGAAGTTCGGCGTCCGCTGGAACACCGTGAGCTCGGCAGCCTGCGAAGCAATCACAGGAATCGATTGGATGCCGGACGAACCTGTGCCAACGACACCGACCCGG
Organism: Actinomycetota bacterium; assembly: GCA_014238065.1. GTDB lineage: Bacteria > Actinomycetota > Acidimicrobiia > Acidimicrobiales > Poriferisodalaceae > JABABU01. The sequence goes on along the minus strand of JABABU010000047.1, from coordinate 60,678 downwards.
AGCCCGGTGAAGTCGATTTCGTGATGGGGCCAATGACCCGTGTGATACGTCGGCCCTGTGAACGAGCCGTGCCCCGGTAGTTCGGGGAGCTTCGACGTCGACAGACATCCGGTCGCCATCACGTAGTGACGGCAACGGACTGTTTCAGTTCGACTCGTGGTGATGTGCCACAGCCCTGAATCGTCATCGTAGACGGCCTTGTCGACCGAGGTCTCGAAGTCGATGTCGCGGTACAGGTCGAAGCGCTCTGCGACGTGCTGCGCGTAGCGGAGGATCTCAGGTTGTGTTGCGAATTTCTCGGACCACTCCCATTCCTGCTCGAGCCCAGGCGAGAACGAGTAGCTGTAGTCGATACTTCTGATGTCGCAGCGTGCTCCCGGGTACCGATTCCAGTACCAGGTTCCTCCGACGTCATCGGCTCGTTCGAACACGCGGCTGGTGAATCCAGCCTCGCGAAGTCGGTGCAGCAGGTACATCCCTGCGAAGCCTGCGCCGACGACAACGACGTCGACATCTGGTTGCGTGCTATCGCTCACTCGTTCCCCTTGATGCCATCACAATTCTCCTATACCGAGCGACGAGGAACGAATTCTGAGACGCCTCGAACAACATCGCTCGCCGCCTCGATCGCATCGGGTCGTGCGCCGACTGAGTACCAACGCTTCGTCACCTCAGGTGTTGATCTGACGGCGACGAACTCCGACGCCATCTGGTTCGGCCCTTCGGAGCGCCACGATATGACCGTCGATGATGGTCATGGCTCAGCCGGCTGAGGCAGGGACCCTTGTTGAAGTGAAGGTCATGACCCCATCTTCGACGGGCCCTTTGCCGAGGAGCTTACGGTCAGCCTGATAGTTCTGGGTATTGAGCCATGGCTCCTTGTCGCCCTGCTTCGGCATGAGATGCATGGTGCGTTGCATGTAGCCCGAGCTGAAGTCGTCGATCCATGGACGTTGAGCCATATGAGCATCCTCGGGTCGGAGTCGAGGTGTGCACTGGTCGGTGCCGGTCTTGTTCATGTGGTTCAGCAGGCGACACACGTACTCGCACGTCAGGTCGGCACGAAGTGTCCACGATGCGTTGATGTAGCCGAATGACGACACCAGGTTGGGAACATCGGAGTATCCGAGCCCCTTGTAGGTCCACGTCGAACCGAAATCGACCGCAACACCGTCGACGACGAAACCCATCTCGCCGAGCGTCACCATGTTCAGGCCGGTGGCGGTGATGATGACGTCGGCTTCGAGGTGCTCGCCGGACCTGGTGCGAATCCCGGTCTCGGTGAACGTATCGATCGTGTCGGTGACCACCCCTGCCTTGCCGGCCCGAATGGCTCGGAACAGATCGCCGTCAGGGATCAGGCACAGCCGCTGGTCCCACGGGTTGTACGACGGCGTGAAGTGCTTTTGGACGTCGTAGTCAGGACCGAGGGCCTGACGGACACCTCCGAGCAACAGTTTCTTGATCTTGTCAGGCTCGGTACGCGTCTTCCTGTAGATCAGTCCGGTGCGCTTGATGTTCTTGAAGCGAGTCAGCTTGTAGGCGAGCTTGTTCGGCAGGTACTTGCGTAGCCGGTTGGCCCACAGGTCTTTCTCGGGGCGGGCCACGACGTATGTGGGTGATCGCTGAAGCATCGTGATGCTCTCGACGTCGTCGGCCATCGCAGGGACGATTGTCATCGCCGTGGCCCCAGAACCGATGACGACGACCTTCTTGCCGGCGTAGTCGAGATCGTCCGACCAGTGCTGCGGATGGATGATCTGGCCGGTGAAGTCGTCAGCGCCAGGGAACTCGGGCGAGAAGCCCTGCTTGTAGCTGTAGTAACCAGAGCACATGAACAGGAAGTTGCAGGTGTGCAACACCTCTTCGTCGGTGTCCGATCGGTGACCGGTGACTGTCCATGTCGCCGTCTCGGAGGACCATGAAGCGTTTGAGGCCAGGTGATTGAACTTGATGTGGCGCCCAATGTCGTTCTCGGCCACCGTCTCGCGCAGGTAGGCCAAGATCGAAGGACCATCGGCGATGGCCTTCTCGGCGTTCCACGGCTTGAAACTGAATCCAAGTGTGTGCATGTCGCTGTCCGAGCGGATTCCTGGATAGCGGAACAGGTCCCACGTTCCGCCGATGTCAGCTCGGCCTTCCAGGATCGCGTATGACATGCCAGGACAGTTCTTCTGCAAGTGGTACGCGGCGCCGATGCCGGAGATCCCAGCGCCAACGACCAGGACGTCAAAGTGATCCTTCGTCATGTTGCCAGCGTAACGATGCTTGCCACGATGTCAGGCAAGGGACCAATAGTGCAGGGATCCTGGTGGCCGCCGAGTGTCGCAATCGGATCCGGGCAGGTCATGGGGAGGATCCTGTCTCGAATCCCGCCACCACTGCATTCGCCGGAGCACGGTAGCCCTCTGACTCGTCATACTCCGATGAGGCGCTTCTGTCGGCTCCGACGTCATCAGCTGCTCACGGACACCAAGCGAACGATCCCGCCGCTACGGTTCGTCCATGGCATTGGTTCGTTGGATCACGGAAATGGGCATGGGTGTCGACGTTCACGGGGGCGACTACACGAAGGCTGCCCGCAGGGCGGTCTCCGATGCGCTCCGTCACAGCAGCCTCAACTTCTTCGCGGCTGCCGGCAAGGAGCGCGGCGAGATGAACATCGAGGTCAGAGTGGCTGTCGCGGAACCCGACGAGATCGATGTCCATGCGATTGCGGACGAAGTTCCGTACGGGACGGTAACGATCACGCCGGTCAAAGGTGGTCTCGACGTCCCAGCACCCAACGGCGCCGATCTCATGGTCATCGCCAACGCCGCGATCCTGGTGAGCTTCCCTGAGTGAAAGGTACCTGCGCAACTGCCCTGGATGTTGTCTGCTGGGACCCGCAGCCAAACCGGCTCGTGGCATTCAAATCAACGGCGCGGTCACGCCCTTCTGGTGCAAATCGGCGATCTCGGAGGCGGTCAGGCCGACATCGGCGAGGACCTGCGCTGTGTGTTCGCCGAGTCTTGGCGACGTCGCCGTGATTCCTGCTGGTGTCTCACTGAAGCTGATGGGCATCCCAGCTGTGGCGTACGAGCCGATGACGGGGTGCTCGAGTTCGACGACATAGTCATTGGCTCTGATCTGCGGATCGTCGACGGCCTCGAACGGGGTGTTGTAGCGCCCGCACGGGAAGCCGACGGCTCGTAATTCCTTCATCCATTCGGTGGTGGTTCGCGTCTCGAACAGCACTTCGGCTTCAGCGACGATGGCCTTGAACTCAGCAGAGTTCGCGTCGAGGCCATGGATCGAGGGCAGACCGGTCACCGCGTGGAACTTCTCGTAGAGCGTGGCGCTCATGGCTGCGACCGAGAGAACGCCGTCTCTGGTGAGGTAGTGCCGAAAGTAGAGCGCGAATGCGCTGGCTCCTCGGGCGAGTCTTGTCTCGTAGAACTGGCGTTGAGTCGCGAAGTCGGCCCCTTCGGCGCGGAGATCGCCAAGCTGGTCAAGGACCGAGTTCACGCGGTCGCGGTCGCGGTCATAGGTGGTGAGGACGGGCACGCCAAGGTTGACGGCGGTCCCGAGCAGGGAAGCGTCCACGCGCTGCCCCTTGCCCGTTCGCTGCCGATCGATCAGTGCGGCGAGGACTCCGACGGTAGCCATCATCCCGCTGGAGAAGTCGAAGATGGCGGGTCTTGTCGGCTCCGGCACGCCAGCGGACTCACGGTTCATGGAAAATCCGAGACCGCTCAAACCCTGGACGAGAACGTCATAGCCGCCCTCGGCCGCATCCGGTCCGAGGGGCCCGAAAGCTGTCAGCACCATGTGGACCAGCCGCGGGTTCACCGCAGATACGTGCTCCCAATCGAGCCCGAATCGGACAAGGTCGCCTTGTTTCAGCCCGACGAGGCAGACGTCGGCCCAACCGAGAAGCGCGTCGACGACTCGTCTGCTGTCGTCACCGGCCAGCATGTCGAGAACGATCCCTCGTTTACCGCTGTTGATCGCTGTGTATGTCCTCGACTCTGCCTCGGTGACCTTCGTGACGTGGCGCATCGAATCGCCGGCCGGCGGTTCGACTTTGACCACTTCGGCGCCCATGCCGGCGAGCAACCGCCCGCACTGCGGCACCGCGGCGTTCTGGGAGAACTCGACGACCTTCAGGCCGCTGAGAATTCCGTGCGTCTCTTCGCTCATCGGCTCAGCCCCCCGGCTGGCGAAGGTAACACGCTGTCCTCACCCAACTCCAAGCCATCAGAGGCGTTTGATGTCCTGGATCAGGTCGGGTGGAAGACCACCGTCGATGCTGAGGGTGTCGACGAGTCCGCTGTAATGGCGCTCGATCTCGCCAGCGATCGAGTCATGGGTGCCTCGGGCACAGAACATGGAAACAACGTCGTCGTCGACCGCCGCGGTCATGTCGTCCCACTGCCCTGCCTTCGACATGGCATTCAACTTGTGCCCCAGATCCTCGAGCCCGTGTAGTTCGAACACCGGCCAGTACGACGGCGTCGAGCCGTAGAACCCGATCCGCATACGGACCCATTCGGCTCTGGCGTCGACGTCGGCTTCGGTGGCTCCGGTTGCGATGAATCCACCCCCGAAGATCTCGAACTGGTCGCGTGTCCGTCCTGACTCTGACAGCGCTGTCTGGAGAGCAGGGAGGATCGCGTGGCGCAAGTATTCCGGAGTGCTGAACGGATGAAGCATCACGCCATCGCATGATCGGCCGGCGACACGCATCATGGCCGGACCAACGGCAGCTATGTGGATAGGCGGCGGGGGCCCTTCGAGCGGTTCTGGCGTGAAGTTCGGCGTCATCAGAGTGAACTGGTAGTGCTCGCCGTCGTATGACAGCGGCGTACCGTTCTTCCAACAGTCGAAGATTGCTCTGATCGATTCGACGTACTCGCGCAGCCGGGATGCCGGGGCACTCCATGGCACTGAAAAACGCCGCACGTTGTGTCCGCGCACCTGGCTACCGAGCCCGAGGATGAACCTGCCGCCAGATTGTCGCTGCAGGTCCCAGGCAACGTTGGCACTGACCATCGGGCTCCTCGGGAACGCGATGGCGACGTTTGTTGCCAGGCGGACGCTCGATGTTGCGTCGGCCGCCAGCGCCATCGGTAGGAAGGGGTCGCTCTTGTTCTCCTGTGTGGTGAGCACGTCGTAGCCGCTGGTCTCGCGGGCGGTGGCCCGCTTCGCGGCGCCCGCCAGGTCACCTGAGATCGATGTCACTACCTGCATGAGTCTCCTCGAGCCGCGACCAAAGACTACGACCCCCGGGTCAGCGGACCGAAGCGGATTCCGCGTGGGTGCGTCGTTGGGCGTTGCAGGGGCCACGGCCTGGTTTCGGCGATTTTGACGATCACCTCGTTGTGCTGGGGGTGGACTCGTGACCGCCACGGCGTTGTTGATGCTGGCTACGAGACGCGATCAGTGGCGGGTCAGCCCTGTTCGCGACCTGCATCAGTCCCAGAGCCGGTCCATGATGTCGAGCCAGAGCTGGGTCGTGAGCTTCAGCGACTCGATGTCGATGCGCTCATCGTGTCCGTGGAAACGGTTCAGGAACTCCGCAAAGCCGATCGATCGGCTGAGAAGACCCGCCCCGTAGGCCGGGATGCCCTTCTGGCGAAAGAACCTGGCGTCAGTTCCGCCCGTCACCATCGACGGCACGATCTGAGCGCCGGGATAGGCGGCCCGCATCGAGTCGGCCATGGCGTGCCAGAGCGGCGTGTCGATCGGCGACAGGGTCGGGGTGCTCTGGTACATCTCCTCGATTTCGATGTCAGCCAACAGGTCCGTTCCGAGTGCGGCGCGAAGGTGGACTTCGACGTCATCGAGCGTCTCTCCTGGCAGCAGGCGAATGTCAACCTCCAAGACCGCTGTGTCGGGAATGATGTTCACCTTCTTGCCGGTGTTCAACAAGTTCGGGCTGAAGCTGGTGTGGGAGCACGCGTGGAGATTCCTCGCCATGCTCGGGTCGATCTCGTCGAGTGCTTCGGCGTGCCGGACCGGGTCGAGTACCCGCTGTTCGAGATCGCGGCCGAGGCCAAGCGCCTTGACGCGCTCGGTGAACATGTCGTCGATCTTGGTACTGGGTTGATATTCGGCCAGGCGCCGGACCACCTCAGCTGCTTTCACCAACGCATTGTCGGTGCCGTGGGGCATCGAGCCGTGGCCTGGCTCCCCGCCGATGATCAGTCGCCGGTTGCCGACGCCCTTTTCGGTGGTCGTCACCAGAATGGCAGTGCCGTCACGAGTGTCGACGGGGGTGCCGCCGTATTCGGTGAGCACGTAGTCGCACTTCAGCGCATCCCATTGCTGATCGACCAGTTGGCTCGCACCCAGGACACCTCCGGCCTCTTCGTCAGCCACCGCGAAATAGATGATGTCGCCTGGGTATCGTTTGCCGGACGTGACCACGTGACGGAACGCGACGGCCATCGAGGACGTCAGGTTCAGCATGTCAACCGCTCCGCGGCCCCACACCTCGTTGCCGATGAGTTCGCCGCCGAACGGGTCTTCCTTCCAACCCGCTGGGCTGACCGGGACGACGTCTGTGTGGCCCATGAGACATAGTGCGGGTGCGTTCGGGTCGGTGCCCTCGTACCGTGCGATGAGCGAGCCGCGGTTCTCGGCGATCTCGAAGATCTCCATGTCGACGCCGATGCTGTCCAACTCGTTTCGCAGCAAGACGGCGTTCTTCGTCTCGTTGCCGGAATCGGGGGTTCCGTCGTTGACACACGCGTTCCGGATGAGCGCCTGGAGCAGTTCGGTGGTTTCGTTCGTCAGGGTGTCGATGGGTTCACTCACTTCGTGGTCGTTCTCCGTAGTCCTGCCATGGTTCGTCCCGCTCTCTGATCACCTGGCGGAACCCTTTCTCTTCGAACCCTTCGACCCACCGATAGGCCTCCTCCGTGTGGCGGGTGACCCCGTCGAAGAAGGTGCCGAGAATCTGCGACGTCCGAAGGCCCATGTTCTCGTAGGCCTGGTTGATCAGCAACTTGTTGAGGGCGAGCTGATTGGCGGGGATGTTCGCGAAGCGCTTTGCTTCTTGCTCGACGTGCGCGGCGATGTCGTCGGGTTCGACTACTTCGGAGACGAGGCCGATTCGGAAGGCCGTCTCGGCATCGATGGCTCGACCACTGAGCAGGAACTGCTTGGCGTGTTCGAGCCCAAGTCGATACACCCACATCATCGTCGTCGGTGTCCCGTAGATCCGGCTCGGGGCGTAGCCGATGTGCGCATCGGAGGCCATGTACAGCAGGTCGCAGCACAAGATGAGGTCGGTCGCTCCGCCCACGGCCCAACCGGAGATCTCACCGAGAACCGGCTTCGGGCATTCCCAGACCTTCATGAACCGCCTCATGTTGTTGCCCATGAACTGAAAATCGCGAACGGGATCCCATGCTCCATCTCTGGGTTTCGGGCCATGGGCTCCGTAAGGCGTCGACCAGGTCGCTCCCTCGGCGTGCGCGGTCAGGTCGTATCCTGCCGTGAGCGTCCCCTCGGCCCCTCGGAGCACGATCGCAGCGACATCAGGTGACTTGGTTGCGGCATCGATGCCGTCGGCGATGCCACTGATCACAGCCTCGGTGAGGCTGTTCTTCTTCTCTGGGCGATTGAGCGTGATGATGGCAATGGCGTCACGCTCGTCGTAGAGCACCACGTCTGTCATAGCGACGAGCCTGCCACAACCTATGGTCGCTGTTGGCAGCGAAGGGCCCGGTTATGACTTTGGTTGATGACGTACGAGATCTTGCGCCGGTGTGGCAGGCATCGATCGGACCTGGCGATGCGAACGGCGCGCTGTCGGCCGAGACATGGGATGCGCTCCTGGACGTTGGCGTTTTGCGTGCGCTGCAACCTCGACGTTTCGGGGGAACCGAGACGACGCTGCTCGAGTTCGTCGACGCGATCGTCGAGATTGCCAAAATTGCACCGTCCGCGGGTTGGGTTGCCGCTGTCATCGGTGTTCACCCGTTCCAGCTCGGGTTGTTCGAAGACGAGGCCCAGCACGACATGTGGGACGACGATCCGACTCGAATGCACTCTTCTTCGTACAACCCGACCGGCTCGGCGGTGGCTGTCGAAGGTGGGTGGGAGGTGTCCGGAACGTGGTCGTTCTCGTCGGGGTGTGATCACTGCGGCGCCGTCAATCTCGGGGCGGTCGTCGCTGCTCCCGAGGATGCGCCGACGCGACAGCGTGATCTGTTGAGTCTCGTGCTGTTCAGAGACCAGTACTCGATTGTCGACAACTGGCATGTAGTCGGCTTGAAGGGCACGGGGAGCAAGGACATCGTGGTCGATTCGGCGTTCGTTCCGGCGCACCGAACTCAATCGCACATGCTGTACGCACTCGGCAAGCCCTTGCCCGGCCAGACCGCCAACCCAGGGCCGGTGTTCCGTCTGCCGTGGTCTGTGGTGTTCAACATGGCACTCGCATCGTCGGTTCTTGGCGCAGCGCAGGGCTTCGTCGATTGTTGGGTCGAAGAGAACAAGAGCCGTCGGGTTCCTGGCGCCGGCGCGCTGGCGAACGATGCGCTCACCCAACAGCGCGTCGCCGAGGCGACTTGGACGCTCGACGCAGCGATGACTCGGATGCGCCTCGATGCTGTGGAGTTGTGGGACTGGGCTGAGGCGGGACACGTCGCGTCCATGGCCGAACGAGGCCAGAAGCGATGGAACCTCAACCACGGGTGCGATCTGGTCGGTAAGGCCACTCTCGACCTGTTCCGAATGGCTTCGGGAACGGCGTTGTTCCTCGACCATCCTCTGCAACGCCGGTTCCAGGACGTCCAAGCGGGGTTGTCGCATGCCTACATGGTCCCGGACCCTGTGGCGAGGAGTGTCGGCGGATCCCTCCTCGGATCCACCGAACCCGAGTGGCTCCTCTGAAGGGCAAGGTTGGTAGCGTCGGCGGTCATGTTTGAACGAGGCGACATCGAACGCGCTGTCGGGACGCGGCCTGCATTCCTGTCATCAGATGATGCGCCCAGAGCCTCGGTCGCCGCCGTTTTCTCCGAGTCTCCCCGCGGTGGAACGCGGCTCTTGTTCATCGAACGGGCCCGCCAAGAGGGTGACCCGTGGTCAGGGCACCTGGCCTTTCCCGGAGGAAGAGTCGATGTCGGAGACGCTGACACCCGAGCGACAGCTCTGCGGGAGACGTGGGAAGAGATCGGGCTAGACCTCCGGCGACACGGCACGTGGATCGGTCAACTCGACGATCTCGAAGGCCCGACGCCGAATCGGCTCATCACCGTCTCGAATCATGCATGGTGGCTCCACAGCCCGGACGTCGTCTTAGACCTCAACTACGAGGTCGAAGACGCGTTCTGGGTCGACATGAAACAATTCGTCGATCCCGACAACCACTTCGACTACAGCTATCCGTTGCGACCGGGGTTCGACTACCCGGCCGTGGACCTCGAAGGCCGGGTGCTGTGGGGATTGACCTTGCGGCTCATCGACAAGTTGTTCGACCGGCTCGGCCACCCGCTCCCAGTTCGACCAGGATGACTTCGACGGTCAGCGCTCTTCGGCAAGGAGATGTCGAGCGATCACCAGCTTCTGAATCTCGCTCGTGCCCTCGCCGATGATCATCAACGGAGCATCGCGGTAGAGCCGTTCGACGAGATATTCGGTCGTGAAGCCGTTACCACCGTGAATTCGCATGGCGTCGAGGGCAAGTTCGGACGCAGTCTCTGACGCGAATAATTTTGCCATTCCAGCGTGCATGTCGGCCCGCTGGCCCGCGTCGACGCGTGCTGCAGCGTCGCGGACCATGAGTCGGGCCGCGTGCAACTTGGTTGCCATCTCCGCGAGTTTGAAGCCAATGGCCTGGTGCTGAGCGATGGGCTTGCCGAAAGTCTTGCGCTCCTTGCTGTACTTCAGCGCAGCGTCGAAAGCCGCTTGGGCGACACCGACGCCGCGAGCCGCAACGTTGATGCGACCGAGTTCGAGCGCTGACAGTGCCCACCGGAACCCCTGGCCATCACCTTCGTCTCCGCCGAGCAGAGCGGCTCCGGGAATTCTGTGGTCGACGTAGCTCATCTCGACAGTCTCGAGACCTCGGTACCCGAGCTTGTCGATGTGACGGGAGATCGAGATGCCACCGTCACCTTCTGGCCCGGGTGCCTTCTCGACCATGAAGCAGCTGATGCCGTCGCCGGTTTTCGCGAGCAGAGCAACAACCCCTGCGCGCTCACCGTTGGTGACCCACATCTTGGTGCCGTTGATGATCCACTCGTCACCGTCTCTGGTGGCGCGGCAACGCAGGGCTGCTGCATCGGAGCCCGAGTCGGGCTCCGACAGCGAGAAGCAGCCCCGAAGTTCGCCAGAGGCCATGCGGGGGAGGAGCTTCTGCTGCTGCCCCTCGGTGCCGAACTGGCCGATGAGCTGCGCGGCGATCAGATGGCTGTTCAACACCCCTGACAGCGACATCCAGCCACGCGACAACTCTTCGACGACTCGTGCGTACGTCGACACGTCAAGGCCAAGACCCCCATGCTCCTCCGGGATTGTTGCGCCGAACAGTCCGAAGGCCTGCAGTTGGTCGACCATGGCGTCCGGGTAGGTGTCGTCGAGCTCGAATTCGTTGACGTGAGGAATCACGTCGTCGTCGACGAACCTGGCGATCGTGTCGATCATCACGTCGGTGACTTCGGCCTCCATGGGCTCAGCCGAGTTCGTTCACGAGGTGTGCGGTCATCGGGTCATCTTCGCACAGCGTCGGAGAGGGACATCGGGTCTCGCGCCGCCACGCCAAGGAACGAACCATGGCAACGTCGGATATCAGCAACATGCAATTTGCCTCCACCGACTCGTGACGAACTTTCCCACCCCGACCGATCTCGCCGGCAACGGTACGTGCTCGACTCAGGACCCTTCCTGTGTCGCTCCGACACGTGCTCGGTTACGAGGCTCACGACGGCGGAGGTCTTCTCGACCCGTACCAGAAAGTTGACCTGGCGAAGGTTCCTCGCTCATCTGACTGTCCTCCTCGCGGTCACTGCTGTGCCATCTCTCGCCGCATTCTTGCCCGGTCCTGGGCGTAGATCTCGCGGGGGTCGAGCTCTTCGGTGACTTCGAAGTTCAGCTCGCTGAATTCGCCACTGAACGGGAACGGCCCTGTGTAGTCGTGGGTGACGGCTGACCCTGCATCCTTGCCGACGTCCATTCCGGACATGCCAATGAACCGCAGCACCCATGGCACTCGTCCGTGCGCCTCAGTGCCGTCCCCTGCCTTGACGGTGACTGCTGCGCCTTCCTCATCTCGGACGAACTCGACTTCGAGGACGGCGTCGCCGGCAGGGGGACTTTCGACGCGGGTGACATGATGGTCGCCGAACAGGTTGTAGTCGAATACGACATAGCCGTCTTTCAAGTACCACGTCATCCCGGTATTGGCGGTGCCCCAGGCCATGAGGACGCCATCTTCGCTGCCCGTCGAGCGAGAAACATGAGCTTCCATGCGCCAACTGCGGCCAGCGATTGCCGGTGCGGCCTCGTTGGGGAGGCGGGACATCGGTGGCATGTAGCGATACTTCGTGTCGGCGTGAGGGGTGCCCGGCCGTCGCGCCCGAAATGCGATACCGGTGAAGTCGTCGTCAAGCGGAAGAACACCGTGCTCCTCGGCCTCTGACCACCAGAGTTCTATGAGCTCTTCGAGCTTCTCGGGGTGAGCGTCGGCCAGGTTGTGTGTTTCGGAGAAGTCCTGGGCGACGTTGTACAGCTCCCATCGGTCGTCCTCGAACGGTCGACCGGAGACGTGGTAGGTCACCGCCTTCCATCCTTCGGACCAGATGCCGCGATGCCCGAACATCTCGAAGTACTGCGCCCGCTTCGTCGTCGGGGCGTCGGCCGACTCGAAGCTGTACGACATCGAGGTTCCGGCCATCGGGAGTTGGTCGCGTCCTTTGAACGAAGTAGGTGCTTCGATGCCCACCACGCCCAGAATTGTCGGGGTGATGTCGCTGATGTGATGGAACTGTTGCCGGATCGCGCCGCCATCGACGATGCGATCTGGCCAGTGGATCACCAGCGGATCTCGCACGCCCCCACCGAAGGTGTTCTGCTTGTACCACTTGAGTGGGGTGTTGCCGACCTGGGCCCAGCCCCACGGGTAGTTGGTGTGCGATGTCCTGGTTCCGATCTCGTCGAGGCGACCTTGGGCGGCCTCGACATCTTCGACGACACCGTTGAAGAAACGCATCTCGTCGACGACACCCGTCGCGAAGCCCTCCTGGCTTGCCCCGTTGTCGGAGGTGACCACGACGATCGTGTTGTCGAGTTCGCCGATCGATTCGAGGAAGTCGACGATGCGTCCGATTTGGGCGTCGGTGTGGTCGAGAAAGGCCGCAAAAGCCTCGTTCAGACGGGCGGCGAGCTTCTGCTCTGACCTGCTGAGTTCGTCCCAGGGCTTCACGCCTCGGTTGCGAGGCGCGAGTTCTGTTCCCTCCGGGATGATGCCGAGTTCGAGTTGGCGCTCGTAGTACCGCTGACGGATGACGTCCCAACCTTCGTCGTATCGCCCGCGATACTTGTCGAGGTAGTCCCGTGGTGCCTGATGTGGCGAGTGTGTTGCGCCCCACGCGATGTAGGAGAAGAACGGAACATCTGGTCGTACCGATTTCGACTCGCGGATGAAGTCGATCGCCTTGTCGGCCAGATCTTCCGACAGGTGGTATCCGTCGTCGGTTTCTGATCGCGGTTCGAGGTGATGATTGTCGAAGGTCAGCTCAGGATGGAACTGGTCGGTCTCGCCCTGGAGGAATCCGTAGAACCGGTCGAATCCACGTTGCAACGGCCAGTCATCGAATGGTCCGGCCATCGACGTCTCGGCCATCGGGCACAGGTGCCATTTGCCGAGGCAGTGCGTCGCGTAGCCGGCGTCGCCGAGCACCTCTGCGATGGTCGCGGCGTCGTGGCTGATGCGGCCGCGCATGTGCGGATAGCCGGTGTCGAAGTTCGAGATGTTCCGCATGCCGACGGTGTGGTGGTTGCGGCCGGTCAGCAGAGATGCTCTCGTCGGAGAGCACAATGCTGTCGTGTGGAAGTTGTTGTATCTGATGCCGCCTGCGGCGAGGCGGTCGATGTTGGGGGTGTCGATGTCGGACCCGTAGCAACCGAAGTGTGCAAACCCGGTGTCGTCGAACAGGATGACGACGACATTCGGCAGGTCAGCAGTCTTCGGGGGATCTGGCCACCATGGGGTCGACTCGTCTGCAGTGCGGCCGATGATACCGCCGAAGGTGTCTCGTTCTGCCATGTCCCGACACTAGCTAGATTAGATTGCCGCGAAATACCCAGCGGCTGTGCGTCGCGGTGTCAGCTCAGACGGTCGCCGGCTGCCGGGATCTGACGAGTTTGGCGGCCTTGTAGGTGAGCCACCTTCCTGTCTCGAAGTCGTGCAGCTTGCACGCGCGCACTGACCGGATGTAGTCGCGGACCCTGATCGGTTGTTCGATGACCTGTTCGGGGAACGCCGATTTGATGGCTCGCGCTGCCTCGCGCAGCCGGTAGCAGGGGATTCTCATGTCCACGTGATGCGGGACATGGACCATGATCCAGTGAAAGAAAAAATCCCAGCCAGGAGGGCCATTGAGGATCGTGGTGCCTTCGACCTGGCCCCGGAATCGGTTCCACTCGCGACGTGGCCACCAACGAATCTCGGGGTGAATGTGGTGGACGTGTACGACCCAGCCGATGGCTTGACAGAACAGCAGGAAAGGAATGAACACGACCTTCGCCCACTGCCAGAACCCTGGGGCGCCATACCCCGCAACGAGCACGATGAGCGAGCCGAACACGAACAGTGCAACGATGAGCTTGTCTCGCCGCATTGCCGTCCTCCATCGCTTCGGAGGCGGGAAGCGGACCATCTTGTTCCAGAACACCTCACGCAGGTAGTAAGCGCCTGCGCCGAGTGGTCCCCACTCGAACTTGTGCCTGAGTCGCCCGAACCAGCCGAGTTGCGCGTAGTCGTCGACTGTCAGCGGGTGCCACACGAAGTCGATTCCTTGCTTCAGGGTGTGGCCGTGGTGGACGCGATTGTGGCCGAAGATCCACACCTCGGCCGCGTGGAACGAAGGAAGTAGCGACACCCTTGCGACGAGTGCGTTGACGCGTTTCGAGTCGAAGAGCGCACCGTGCGCTGCGTCGTGGCCGAGCACGAACAGGCTCGCCGTGACCGTGCCGGCCAGTAGCCACAATGGGATGAGGAGCAGGATGTTGTTGGTCGAGAGCAGGCCCCAGATGGCGAGGCCGTAGATCGCGACGTCGCGGCCGAGGAGGAGAAAGCCACGTGTGGTCGAGCGTCGGTAACAACGTTCGGGGATGGCGTCGACGACTGGCTTGAGACCGGTGGGGATGTCCGAGGCGGTGTGTTCGACGGGCGTTGATGTGATGGCCATTTGTGCTTTCAGGGAGACATCGTCGCGGGTGATGTTGGAGCCATGATGGCACGCGGAACCTTCAGCCGTCGGCTCGGGCGGTTCACGGTCGGAAGTCGAGGTCTCTGCGTCCGAGATTTTTCGGGTTGCTCACTACCCGATACGCAGTTGGGACCCATTCACAGACCAGTCGGCGCGTATTTCGGGGATCGATCATCTCCTCCATCTGGAACCGGTTGAGAGGTCCGATGGGTCCGCGAGCGCTTTCGATACGGGCTTCCAGTTCGGCGCGGAGCGCAACGGGATCCTCGGCTTCGGCGAGTTGTCGCTTGTACGCGGCTTCGATGCCGCCTTCGGGCGGGATGCCGCCGACGTCAGCCGACGGCCACACGACGCGCGCGTTGTTCCTGCGACGTGGCGTCGCGTAGTTGTTGCCAGCGACACCGAAACTTCTTCGCATCAGGACGGTGAAGATGGGGGTGTGGGTCTGGGCGAAGGCCACCATCCATTCACCGCCACGTCTGATGGTGCCCGCGACCTCGTGTTCGAGACCGACGGCAAAGCCGGGGTTGTCGACGAGGTTCAATACCGGAAGGTGAAACAGGTCGCACAGGTCGAGGTGCCGGGTCAGTTTCCTGCAGCCATCGGCTGTCAGCGCACCCCCGTTCACGTGTCTGCTGTCCGATGCGATGACGCCGAGGGGGTGGCCGTTCATGCGAACGAAGCCGGTGATCTGATCCGTACCCCAGAGCGGACCGATCTCGAAAAACGATCCGCGATCGGCCATGAGCTCGATGGCGCGGCGCATGTCGAATGTGGTCGTGCGTTTCCTCGGCACGATCGTGAACAACTCGTCCTCGGCGCGATCGGCGGGGTCTGTGGGGTCGGGTTCGAGGATGGGCGGTGCCTCGTCGACGCTCGAGGGGAGGTAGCTGAGGAAACGGCGGGTCATTGTGGCTGCTTCCTCCTCGCTCTCAGCCACGTTGTCGACGGATCCGTTCGTGCAGTGGATTCGCCAGTCGCCGAGATCTTCCTTGGTGATCTCGTAGCCCATGGCGTGGCTGACCACGGGGGGACCAGCCACGAACAGTTGTGAGATGTCGCGGACCATGACCGAGAAGTGGCCCAGAACAGCTTTCGCAGCCCCGATTCCCACAACGCTTCCAAGCAGCATGTTGACGACGGGAACCGACGCGAGTTGCTCTGCATACTCGGTGCTTCCGAGGTGGCCAGGAAGGAACGAGCCTCCTCCTCCAGTGACACGTGGTCGTCCTGCCGTGATAGCGCCGCTGCTCTCTTCGGCGGTGCTCTCACCTTCTTTCTTCTGCTGCGGCACCATGGCAGCGACGCTCCCGCCACCTGACGAGCCGTCGAGGAGTCTCACCGATGGCGAAGCGAGGTCCACCGACAGCATGTCGAGATGCATGCTCTTCGCGCCGATGGCTCCATCGGCGTGGCCGCCACGTGAGGTGAAGTCGTCGGCGCAGACGATGGCCGTCCTGCCGTCGATCGTGCCGGTGCCTCCGACGTGGTTCGCAGGGGTGAACGCGACCACGTTGCCGTGTTCGTCGTAGGACGCGAAGCCGGCGAGGCTCCCCATCTCGCGAAACGAACCGTCGTCGAGCAGTAACTCGATTCGCTGTCGGCATGTCAGCTTTCCTCGGTTTCGCTGACGGACGACTCCTGGCTCCTCTGAGCTGGGTGAGAGTCGCTCATTGGCGAGTTCCTGCAGCGCGGCAACCTCATCGAGAACTGATGCCCACGTGTTGTGTGGATCGATCTCGACAGACCTCCCGTCGCTTGCCCCTGGGGTGATCGATGCGACGATCTGACCAGCGACGAGTTGTGTTCCTTCGGTGATAGCGGCGAGGTGACTGACGACTCCGGAGACCCCTGCAGCGATGAGCGTCTCCATTTTCATGGCGGTGACCACGAAGAGAGGGTCTCCTGCCGACACCTGATCGCCGGCGGACACGCGCACGTCGAGGACCACGCTCGGCACAGGACACACGACGCCGAGATCGCCGTCGGGAACCTCGAGCTCAGCAACTGGAGCTTCTGTCGTGGTCGTAGGCCCATGGAGGGACATGATCTTGTCGTGACGGCCTCCGTCGTGTCGGGCTACGAGAAGCTCTGGCTTCTCGTCGAAAAGGGTGGTTCTGGCATCGCCGCTGCGTACTGCGCTCGAGGCCAGCACCGCCTTGAGTGTTGCGATGTTCGTCGGAACCCCGACGAGGTGGAACTCGTCGATCGTTCGTGCCGCGAGTTCGACGGCATCTTCGATTGAGCCAGACCGCGTCGTGGTGATGACCTTGGCGAGGAGCGGGTCGAACTGAGGTGCCGGGGACATGCCCTGGTAACAGTGGGAGTCGACCCGGACTCCTGGACCAGCCGGCTCCTTGTAACCGGTCAGGGTGCCTGACCCGCTGGCCATGACTCGTGCTTGAATCGAAATGCCTCTCGGCTCGCTGATAGATATCTGGTCACCAAGGCCGATGTCGTCGAGGCTCGCTCCGGCCGCGATGGCGAATTGCGCGCGAACCAGGTCAACTCCCATCACCTCTTCGGTGATGGTGTGCTCGACCTGGATACGCGGGTTGCATTCGATGAAGTAGTGCTCGCCAGAGGTTGGGTCGACGAGAAACTCGACGGTTCCTGCGTTCGTGGCCCCTGCTTCCTGCCACAGACGAACGGCCTCACCGTGGAGTCTGTGGCGTAGCTCTTCGCCGAGCCCAACGGCGGGCGCGACCTCGACCATCTTCTGGTTTCTCAGCTGGACAGAGCAATCGCGTTCGAAGAGATGAACGGTTGTCGCGCCGTCGCCGAGCACCTGTACCTCGATGTGGCGAGGTCGATCGATGAGCTGCTCGACGAAGATCGAGCCATCGCCGAACGCGCCAGAGGCTTCGCTCGCGCATCGCTCGAATGCTTCTGCGACGTCATCTCCGGAGTGGACCGATCGGATGCCGCGCCCGCCGCCACCGGCAGCGGCCTTCAACATCACCGGATAGCCGAGTGCGTCGGCGGCGTCGCGAGCATCGGCTGCGGTCGCTACCGCTGCGTCGGAGCCGCGGATCACCGGTATGTCGAGCGAGGCGGCGAGTGCTTTTGCCGCGACCTTGTCGCCGAACAGTGCGAGAACCTCGCTCGATGGTCCGATGAAGGTCAGACCGCGTTCCTCGCAGAGCTGCGCGAATGCAGCGTTCTCTGCCAGGAATCCGTATCCAGGGTGGACGAATCCGCACTTGTTGGCGTCGGCGACAGCCAAGAGGGTGCCTCCGTCGAGGTGTGCGGCGATCGGGTCTGTCCCTGGAAGCACGACCGACACGTCACCGGCCGTTGAATGCAGCGAGTCGGCGTCTGCGGTCGTGGCCACCATCACCGACCGGAAACCGGCGGCGGCAGCTCCTTTCGCGACACGAACGGCGATTTCGCCTCGATTGGCGACCAGCACCACGTTGTTTCGGCCAATGTCTGTGCTCACGGCCACCCCTTTCGGTCTCGGTGTGGGTGGATCGAGTCATCTTGGCGCACCGAACGAAGAAGTTGGGAGTCGAAGCACGGCGTGATGTACACAATGCGAGGAGCGCGGCAGCATGGTGGCCGGCGCCGACTACCCACGGAGGCACTGGTGAGCGACTGGGAGATGCTGGTTGGCGGCGTCGACTTCGGTGAGGGTCCGCGCTGGCGCGACGGCCTCCTGTGGTACTCCGACTTCTACCAAGCTGCTGTGTACACCGTGACCCCCGATGGCGAGCGAACCGCGGTGCTCTCCGACTTGCCGGATCGGCCATCGGGACTCGGTTGGATGCCCGATGGCACGTTGCTCGTCGTGTTCATGACCACCCGGCGAGTGATGAAACTCGAGGACGGCGAGCTGGTCGAACATGGCGATCTCTCAGGTGTGGCCACGGGACACTGCAACGACATGGTCGTCGATGCGAACGGCAACGCCTATGTCGGCAACTTCGGATTCGACGCCGAGGCGGGCGGCGACCCGACGCCCGCTGATCTGGCGTTGGTGAGGTCCGACGGATCCGTCGAGGTCGCAGCCTCCGACGTGCGGTTTCCCAACGGATCGGCCATCACGCCAGACGGCTCGACGCTGATTGTCGGGGAGTCCTACGGCGGCGGGTACGAAGCATGGACAATCAACGACGATGCGACGCTGTCGGCACGTCGCCGCTGGGCCGACATTCCAGGAACAGCCCCCGACGGCTGCACCCTGGACAGCGAAGGAGCCATCTGGTTCTCCGATGCCATGACGCCGCAGGTGATCCGTGTTCGCGAAGGCGGTGAGGTCGTCGACACCGTCGCCACCCCTGCGCCCACCTACGCATGCATGCTCGGCGGTGATGACGGCAGGACCCTCTTCTGTCTCACTGCACCCGGCTCCCACCCAGCAATGGTCAGCGGACTGGCCGCCGGGGCGATCTACCATCGTCGGGTCGAACACGCCCGAGCTGGGTTGCCTTAGCCCGGGGGGACGCGCAGGTGACGCCGTTTTTCGCGTGCGAACTCGGCCGTGCTAGTCGACCGAGGTGAGAAGTCCTGCGATGGTGCTGCTGTAGGTGACGCGATGCTCGTTGACGAAGGCTTCGTGGTTGTCAGCGAGGTCTGAAGGGTCGTACACGTAGTTCACGAGCAGGCCGTACGACTCGTCGATGCCTTTGTGTGAAGTGTCGCCTCGCCAGTTGATCTGTTCGAGCCGTGCGCCATTCCTCAGGTGGAACCTCGCCACCGCATCGAGTGGCTGCGCGCCGCGCTTTGCATTGACGAGGTAGTCCGCGCACGCTGTCGTCACTGCTTGGCGGAGTTCGTCATCGATCTCTGCGTTGTTGGCGAGCACCGACGCAACAGCCTCGGGAGCGAGGCCACCTCCGGTTTCGGTGATCCATCTGAGGAGTCCTGGCACAGGGGAAAGTGTGCTGAACCTGGTCAGTCCCTCGACGGACCGGAGAAGTTCGTCGGTGACCTGCTTGAGCAGAAAGCTTCCGAGCGGGATGCCGGCGAGGCCTGCCTGGCAGTTCGTGATGCTGTAGAAGATCGCGGTGTCGGGTTTGTCGCTCGTTGAATCGTCGGGCCGTGGAGCGTCGATGACCGCCTGGATCGAGGTCTGCAGTCCAACGGTCAGCGCCACCTCGACGAAGATCAGAGGTTCAGCCGGCAGCGCAGGATGGAAGAAGCCGAAGCAGCGACGGTCGGATTCGAGTCGACGTCGGAGGTCATCCCAGCCTCTGATCTCGTGGACCGCTTCGTAGGCGATCAGCTTCTCGAGAATGGCGGCGGGAGTGTCCCAATCGATGTGCTGTAGATCGAGGAATCCGCGATTGAACCACGCCTCGATCAGTCGCGCCAGATCCCGCTCGACGGGCCGAAGCGTCGGTTCGAGTCGCGAGGCCGTGACGCAGTCGGCCCTCATCGCCAGCATGCATGCTGTGCCGCCTTCGGCGGTGTTCATCGCCGTGAACAGTTGTTGACGTGGCGCAGTTGCAGCCATTTCGAGCGCTTGAGCATTCGATGGGCTGGCGTCAGCCTGGTAGGCCGCGATGGCCTCGACGATGTCGGAGTCGCTTGGCCCGAAGTCGGCAAGCAGGAACCGAAAGAACATGGCCTTGTCAGTCGCGGTCAGCAGGCCGTATCTGCGGGCCGCGAGACTGGACAGGCTGGCCGCAGATTCCTCGCCTCGGACTCGCACGAGAGCGCGGCAGGTCTCCTTCAGTACAGCTAGCTCGGACCGCGAGGATCGTCGCATCACTCCACCTTGTGGACCGGGAGTGGCCGGACCTGAGAAGGCCGGCCTCTGGCGAACTCGCGAATGACGCGTCCGGGTCGCGCTCCGGTGTGTTGCCCTTCTTCGACCACGATCTCACCGTTCACGAGCGTGGCGGCGTATCCAGCCGATCTGACCTGAAGTCGGCCCTTGCCTCCTGGCAGATCGTGGACGTACTCGGGGTACAACGTCTCGAGTCGTTCGGGAGAGAACACGTTGATGTCGGCGTGCTCGCCGACAGCGAGTGTCCCGCGGCCCTTTAAGCCGAGTACTGCCGCAGGCTTCTGGGTGAGGCCCTGAACGGCTTGTTCGATGCTGACCCGACCAGTCACCCGATTCCAGTGGCGGAGGTAGAACGTGGGAGCGTCTGCATCGCAGATCTGGCCGACATGGGCGCCGGCGTCACCGAGGTTTGGGCACACGTTTTCGAGGTGGAGGAACTCGCCGAGCGCCTCGACGTTCCGGTTGAAGAACCACACGTTGAAGAGCTCTCTGCCGTTGCTCTCGATGAGCCTGTCGATCATTGCGTCGATCGGGCTGACGCCGGCGGCTGATGCCACATCGGCAAGTGAGCCTTCGCCGTCGACGTGGTAGTCGGGGAGTCCTTCCATGCCGAGCGGGTAGATCATCCTCGGATCGAATCGCATGCCCTTGCGCTCGGCTTCGGCCACGAGTTCGGCTCGGGTCGAGCTGTTGCGGAGAGCGGCAACCCTCTCGGCGATGGTCGACAGCTCCATCAGCGCCTTCCACGCCGAGCCCTTGACCGGTGGTTCCTGAGTGATGCCGATGAGGAATCCGCTCGGGCGGCTCATTGCCAGCGAGCTGATGCGGCCGGCTTCGGCATTCGTGGTCGTGAGGAAGTCGTTGAACCGGTTGACGCCGTCGAGGCCGCGATCGCCGACGCCGCCGGAGAAAAGGACGTCACCGCACCGTTCTGCCATCGAGCGCAAGAGGCGGAACTCGTGTCCTGCTTTCGTGTCGAAATCGAGCACCGCCTGGAAGAGGCCCCCGCCGGCGCGGTTCATCCCGTCGGCGATGGCCAGATATTCGTCGATCGAAGAGAACGTTCCTGGCACGCAACGTCCGTCGGGCACGACATGGCCGAGTAGACGTGAGGTCGAGTAGCCAACGGCGCCGTCGGCCACAGACTCTGCTGCGATGTCGGCGATCTGGCGGAGCTCGTCGGCAGTCGGTCCTTCGTCGGTGAGGCTGCGCTCACCCATGACGTGATAGCGAACCGCGCAATGGCCAACGAGACCGACGACGTTGAGCGCTGGCGCGAGCCGCTCGACGGAGTCGAGGTACTCGCCGTAGGTCTGCCAGTCCCAAGGAAGTCCGTCGAGAATTGCCTCTTTCGGAATGTCTTCGACGCTTTCCATCATCTCGGCCAGGTAGGAGCGGTTGTCGGGTGAAGCCGGCGCGAACGTGACACCGCAGTTGCCCATGAGCACTGTCGTGACACCGTGCCAACTGCTCGAAGTCATGTAAGGGTCCCAGCCGATCTGGGCATCGAGGTGGGTGTGCAGATCGACGAAACCAGGTGAAACGACGTGTCCGGAAGCGTCCAATTCGCGACGGGCGCTGTGTTCCCGGAGGTCTCCGATGACGCTGATCCTGTCCCCGTCAACGGCGATGTCGGCCACAACGCGATCGGCCCCGGTGCCATCCACGACCGTGCCGTTTCGAATGATCAGATCGTGGCTCATGATGCTCCCAAGGCTCGGGGTTCGAAAGTGAGGTTACCCACGTGCCGGATTCGGGCTTCCAATCGGGCGGTTCGCGATCTGCGACGACCCATGATCGAAACGCGGTCGGCAGCGCATGAAAAGAGACCGTCCTTCAGGATCTGGTTCGAGGCTCGCTGACCCGTCTCATTCCTCGGCGAGCCATGCCGCGAGGAAGTGGGGGTGGCGCGTTGGCTGCTTCGATCGTCGGGGCCGTCGCAGTGGCAGCTGCTTCGTCGATCGAGGTGCAAGTGAAGGGGAATCCTTCGGCGAGGAGCCGTGTTGGTATACCCCGTCGGCTCGTGAGCGCCAGAGCAGGGTCGGACCCGAGGATCTTTGCGCCGATCTTCGCAATCGGACGCGGAGCGGGGAGACCCAATTTGCGTCCAGCAGCCGCCCTGTAGGCGGCCATCAGTTCTCGGTTCTGCACCGGGTTCGGGGAGGTGAGGTGGTACGTGCCAGACATTGTTTCGTCGACAGCGGCGCGTTCGATCAGCGCGAACAGGTCATCTGCGCCGATCCAGGAGACCCACTGTCGGCCCGATCCGATCTTGCCGGCCATCCCGAATCTCGCAAGGGTTGAGAGTTGGCCGGTGGCGGGATCGCCGATCCCTCCGATGCCGATCGACGGGCGGAGCAGCACCGTGCGCGAGATGCCTCTTGATGCCTCCTCGAATGCAGCTTCCCAACGGCGGCACACTTCGACCATCTGTCGATGTCCTGCCTCGGGAGGCGTGGTGCTTTCGTCGATGATCGCATCTCCGAAGTCGCCGAACCGCGCCAGCGATGACATTTGAATCCATGCGTCGGGGCGATGACTCAATCGAGCGAGCGCCCTCCCCACGAGGGCAACCGTGCCTTCCCGCGATCGGATCAATTCTGCGATGTTACGCTTGTTCGGGCGACAGTCGACGCGTTTGCCTGCCATGTGCACGACAACGTCGACGTCCTCGAGAACGTCGACCCATGGTCCGAGGGTCTCGGCGTCCCAGTAGGCCTGTGTCCAGCCGTGGAAGTCTCGTGAGGGGTCTCGGGCCACGACCGTGACACGATCGCCGCGATTGACGAGCCGCGACCTCAGCTCGGAGCCGAGAAAGCCGCTGCCGCCGAAGATGACGACATGACGCTTCGTCGGTGCCGTCACGACGTCGTCGGTCATGGCGTCAACCGTAACCTTCAATGCTGGATCGCGATCTGATTTCGGCCACGCGGTTGTTGCACCCTATGTTCGGTGCGGGGCAGGGGATGGGTAATGCGAATAGCGATGTTCGACCAGATGGAGAATCCCGGGGTGTCACTCGGTGAGTTCTATCGGAACCATCTCAAGATGATTCAGACCGCCGACTCCGCTGGGTTCTGGTGCTATTTCAAGAGCGAGCATCACGTGAGCCCTCTGGACGTGGCGCCGAGCACGAATGTCTGGCTCACCGTTGTGGCGCACGCCACTACATCGATTCGTATCGGTTCGTTGGTATATCTCCTTCCCTTCCACCATCCGCTGCGGCTTGTCGAAGAGGTCGCGATCCTCGACCACTTGTCCGGTGGCAGGGTGGAGATGGGCGTTGGCCGTGGCATAGCTCCACCGGAGCATCAGATGTGGCATCTCGACGCGGCGAAGGCACGCCAGACATACACCGAGAGTCTCGTCGTGATGCGAGCCGCGATGGCTCTGGAAGGCGACGACCGACTGAGTCTCGACACAGCGAACTGGTCGTTCGATCACGTCCCGATCGAGATCCGACCGCTCCAGCGGCCACATCCCCCGATCTGGTACCCAGGGAATCTCGCCCACGCGGCCGAGATGGGGTTCAACACCGTGGTCGGCGGGAGTGCCGAGGTCGCGCCAAGTGCCGTGGCAGCCTTTCGAAAGATGCGGGCCGAATCAGCGGTGCGACTGGATGTCGAGCCGAGTATCGGAGGAGCGATCCGCGTGTATCTGGCCGAGAACGAAGCTGACGCAGTTGCCACCGCACGCCGCTCGTGGACTCCGTTCGCGGCTCGGATCAGTCGGGTGTTCGCCGAGGCTGGGATCACCGAGTTACCAAACGACCCCGCGGCTGGAGGCGACTTCGACGCTGCTGTCGGACGAGGCCTCGTGCTTGCCGGTACTCCGCAGCAACTCTCGGATCGACTGCGCCAGTTGGCGGCAGCGGGCATCGACCCGGCCATACTCAACTTCAGCTGGGGTGATCTCTCACACGACGACGTTATGGGCTCGCTGCGGCTGTTCATCGAAGCGGTCATGCCGGCAGCGGTCCGGTTCGGTGAAGCCGCGTGACGATCGACATCAGCGGGCTGTGGGATTACTGCTCAACTGGGGGCTGTTGGCACAGTTCCTGTAAGACGGCCAGATCCACGAGTTCGACAGGGCGCCGACGATGGTGGCATTCGCGGCGCAGCTCTTCGCTGGATCCTTCGGTCGAGCGGTCTTGAACTCACACACGTGTTCGGCCGCGACCAGCAGCGATGCAACCCATTGATCGAACGCTGACAGGCTCAACGGCGCTCACTGCAATACGGCGGTGACCTTCAACTCTGCGCGTGCTCCGGGAATGGCGAGCTCGGTGCACCCAATGGCCGTCCAGGCCGGGTGCGGCTCGGACATCGCCGTGGTTTTGGCGGCTATGAATGCCCTGAGATCTGTCATGTCGCAGTGGAACGAGGTCATCTCGACCACGTCGCCGAGTCCGCTTCCCGCCGCGTCGAGTGTCGCTGCGAGCCCTGCGAAGGTGTTCGCGAACTCCTGTTCCGGCGTCTCGGGAATGGCTCCACTTGCATCGGTGCCGATCACCCCCGAAACGTAGATGGTGTTGCCGACCTTGAACGCCGGAGCGAATTTGAAACGCTCGTACGTTCTTTCCTGGCCTACCGGGATGATGGGTCCACGTTCTGTCATGCCAAGTGCATAGTTCTCGACGGCATCCGCTGTCGATTCGCACTGGACAGTGATGTGGCCCAAACTCTCCCGCGTGTCGGCCACGATCCAGAGGCTTCGTGAGAACGAGAAACTTCTCGTCCTGTGCGGAGCCACCTTTCTCGTCATGGTCGGTCAGGGCGTCGTGTCACCGATCATTCCGCTGTACGCGAAGGACTTCGGCGTCAGCACCTCGATGGTCGGCCTCACGATCACCGTCTATGCGGCGGCGCGGCTGATCCTGAACATTCCCGCGGGAATGATCGCTGACCGGTGGGGGAGAAGGGTCCTGCTCATCGGAGGTCCGATCCTGACATCGATCGGGATGACGGGCTCGGGATTCGCGAACGACATCTGGACGCTGCTTGTCTGGCGTTTCGTCGCAGGGGCAGGCTCGGCGTTCTACATGAGTGGCGCTCTGGTGTACCTGATCGACGTCGCCAAGCCCGAGCAGCGGGCCCGTTTCATCGCCACGAACCAATGGGCGCTGAGCCTCGGGGTCGCCATCGGTCCCGGTATCGGTGGACTCATCGCCGATGCCTACGGATTGTCAGCCCCGTTTCACATCGTCGGTGTGCTCGGCATCGGAACGGCTGCATATGCAGTTGTTCGGCTCCCGGAGACTTTGGCCGACCAACCTTCGCCAACCGCTGCTGAAGGTGCTTCAGATCGAGACGCCGTGAAGGCGCTGATCTTCAGCAAACCGTTCCTTGCCCTGACGTTGGTGACCATGACCATCTTCATGACGAGGGCCGGCACGAGAGGAGTGCTCATACCGCTGCACGCCGACTCGGTTTTGGGTTGGGGCCCGGCCGAGATCGGCGTGCTGTTCACGGTCACCGGTGGCCTCACTTTGTTCACGCTGATGCCGGCAGCGTGGGCTTCAGATCACCTCGGTCGCCGCGTCGTCATCTTGTTCTCCGGCGTCACAGCGGGAGCAGGAGTTCTGCTCCTCGCGAGCGATTCGGCTGTCATCGTCTTCGTGATCGGGAACATCTTGATGTCGTTCGGTACGGGTACCGCAGGCCCTGCGCCTTCGACGTTCGCAGCCGACATCACCCCGGCTCGAATTCGAGGCGTCGGTATCGGTCTCTACCGGTCGGCAGGCGACATCGGATTCGTGGCTGGTCCATTCCTTCTCGGCTGGCTCAGCGACGTGACCTCGATCACCTTCGCTCTTCGTGTGGCCGGTGTCGCCGTCGCCGTCGCCGCGATGTCGTTCTTCTGGACCATGCGGAAGCACCCAGCTGCACGGAAACAGGTGTGAGTCGGCTCGAGGGTGTCCTTTTGGCTCACCGCAACCTCGCTAGGCGTGGACTGGGGTAGCAACACTGGATGTTGTCCTGGGTGCTGAGGCTGGTCGCTGGACAATCTTCGTGAGCTCGCAACCGAGGAAGTGTCGAGCCAAGGCAGCCGGCCAGCCGCGGCTCAGGAGTTTCGTTCCGCTAGGGATCGAACGGTTCAGCGGCCGGGGTTTCGCTGGTGAGGGCGGTCACACCATCGAGGGTTGCGCCTTCGTAGCCGTGCTGACGCCAGGCTTCATAGACGACGATGGCGGCCGCGTTGGCGAGGTTCAAACTGCGATTACCTGGTCTCATCGGGATCGTGAGGCGACGATCTTCGGCGAACCGGCAGACCACGTCCTGGGAGAGGCCGGCGCGCTCACCTCCGAATACGAGCACGTCATCGGACTCGAAACTCACGGAGGCGAATGATGTCGTAGATCTCGAACTGAACGTAAACCAGCGCCCGGTCAACTGAGCGCTCACTGAATCAAGGTCAGCGTGGACCGTGACGTTGGCCCGTTCGTGATAGTCGAGGCCACCGCGTTTCAGCAGACGATCGGACAACTCGAAGCCGAGCGGCTCGACGAGATGCAGATCGGTGCCGGTGATCGCGCACAATCGGATGATGTTGCCCGTGTTCGGCGCTATCTCTGGTTCGACCAGTACGACGTGCACGATGGGCACGCTACCGCCCTCGGGATGTGGTGAATCAGGTCGGGTCCAACCGGCTGGCTAAAGTCGGATGGGCACTGCGATGAGCGCGGTCTCGCTGGCCAGGTTCGCACTCTGGTGAATGGGGATGGACACATGGCACTCACCGGATTGCTCGACATCGAGGTCTCGATCGACGCTCTCGACGAGCTCATGGCGTTCTGGGAGCGTCGCGAAATCCGGCGAACGAGCGACGAGGTCATAGGCGCTGCCGATAGTGAAACTCGGCTCCGCATCGCCGAAGGCGGGGCCGGTTCTGAAGCTGCGGGTCTCGAGTAGGAATGGCTCGCACCATCGAAGAACTCGTCGCTGAGGTCGAAGCCCTCCATGGCGAGCTCGACGCGACAGCCTCGGAGGCTGACGAGTTGGGCACCGCTCCGCCCGCGCTGGTCGACTCGATACGGAAACTCAGAGTTGCGATGGTCAAGGCACCGAAGGAGATCGGTGGGGACGAGATCAAGATGCACGAACAGTTGCGGTTCTTCGAAGCGTTGTCGTACTCGAATCCGACGGCAGGCTGGATCGGTTTCAACAACGCGGGGGCCGCGAGCAGCGCTGCAGCCAACCTCAGTGACGATGGGATCGAAACAGTGTTCGGCTCGAATCCTTCGCCGACCATGGGCGGTTCTGCTGCCGCTACGGGAACCTTCGAGCACACCGGGGGCGGTGTTCTGGCAACAGGTACCTACCGCTACATCAGCGGAGTTCGTCACGCCGACTGGGTGTTCCTGCCAGCAGTTCGCGGAGACGACTGGCCCGAGGCTCGGCAGATGGTGGTCGATCCCGCCGGCGTGACGCTTGACGACAACTGGGACGTGATGGCGCTCAAGGGCACGGGGAGCGTGAACGTTCACTTGAACGCGACGTTCGTACCAGAGCACCTCACCGCCGACCCGACACTCGGACGCAAGCGTGGCGGTCCGATGTTCACGACCAGCCACCAGACCTTCGTGGCCGGCGAGAACCTGGGGTTCACGATCGGGGTGTGCCAGCGGTTCATGGACGAGGTAGCCGAACTCGCGACCAACAAGACGCGTGGAAACGACGGCCGCCTCGCTGATCGTGGCGCGTTCCAGTACGAGCTGGGCAAGGCGCAGCTCACCGTGAATGCGGCGCGTTCCTACGGCATCGACGCTCTGCAAAGCGCGCACGAAGCGTGTGACGCGGCCGGTGGACTGACGACCACCGAGGAGCGGGCCGTGGGTGCGATGGCCGCGTTCTGTACCGAATCGGCGACCAGCGCGATCAGCAACCTCTTTCACTTCGCAGGTGCCGGCGCGCTCTTCAACAGCAGCGTCATCCAGAGATGTTTCCGAGATGCTCATGGGTCGGCACAACACC
Source organism: Actinomycetota bacterium (assembly GCA_014238065.1). Classification (GTDB taxonomy): domain Bacteria; phylum Actinomycetota; class Acidimicrobiia; order Acidimicrobiales; family Poriferisodalaceae; genus JABABU01. The sequence continues at coordinate 32,548 of JABABU010000047.1, read as the reverse complement.
ATGTCGTGTCGAATGTGGTGTATGACGCCTACGGCCGGACGATGATGGAGGAGTACGAGTCGTGAACCTCGAGGAACGGATCAGCGCCTACTTCACTGCATGCGGAGAAGGAAGCGCGACCGAGATCGCGGCACATTTCACGCCGGAGGCCGTGGTGTTCGACACCAACATCCGACCGATGCGCGGTGCAGCGGACATCGGCGAGTCGTGGGTGGCCGTCCGAGATCGCTGGCTCGGAGCGAAGTGGGGTGTCGACTCGATAGTCGAATCGGGCGACGCAGCCGCGATCGAGTGGTGGATGACTGGAACCGACCCGGCGGATGGAGTGGAGTTCACGTTCCGGGGTTCGGAGCACTACCGGTTCGTGAACGGTCTGATCGACGAGATCAGGCAGTATTGGACCTTTGATCCATCCGCGCTCGATACTGGCCTCCGAGGTTTTGACTACTCCTGACCCGGCGGACTCCCGCGAGGTTCTCTGTGCTCGTCGAATCGTTGTTGCCACTCGGGAAACTCGATCCTGGCCTACGTGAACCGGATAGGCCGTTGTTCATCGGCGACTTCGCAGCCGGAGCGCGTCAGGCCGAAGAACTCGGTCTTGGTGCTGTTCTCGTCGAGGAGACCAAGGACGACCCCTTCCAACTCCTCGCCCTCGGGGCTTCGACCACCACCGCCATTGGGCTCGGGACCTCCGTGGCGATGGCGTTCCCTCGCAGCCCGACGGTGACAGCGATGTCGGCCTGGTCACTACAGAAACTGTCAGGTGGCAGGTTCGTTCTCGGGCTCGGCACACAAGTGCGAGCTCACATGCAGCGCCGGTTCGGAATCGAGTGGTCAGCCCCAGCCCCGTGGATGCGCGATTACATCGGAGCCATGCGAGCAGTGTGGCGCTGCTGGCAGGACCGATCGCCACTGAGCTTCGAGAGCGAGCACTACTCGCTCGACCTGATGGTTCCGCTCTTCGATCCTGGTCCCATCGATCATCCGAACATACCTGTGCACATCGCTGCCATCGGCCCGAACATGTGCGCCTTGGCGGGCGAACTGGGTGATGGGGTTCGGCTCCACCCGGTGTGTACTCCTGCCTTCATCGACCAGAAGGTGCTGCCGTCGCTGGCCGAAGGCGCGGCACGGGCCGGCCGAGACGTCGACGCGATCGAGTTGTGCATGAAGCCACTGATTGGCACGGCTGGGACGCAGGGTGAGCTGGAACGGGTTACCGCCACGGTGAGGGCTCGGGTGGCGTTCTACCTGTCGACCCCCTCGTACAGAAGAACCTTCGACCTCCATGGCTGGCATGACATCGCCAGGAAGGCATCGCAACTGTCGCGTGAGCAGAGATGGGACGACCTGACCGGGCTCGTAGACGACGAGATGTTGCACACCGTGGCCACCATAGGCACGTACGACGAGATTGCAGTGAAGCTGAACGAGCGTTACGCGGACAGGGTCGACCGGATCGAGTTCTCGATTCCTGTCAGGGATGAAGGTGATGCCGAGGCGTACCGTTCGATCCTCGGAGACCTCGCATGACCCAATTGAGTCAGGAGGCAGCAGCGTTCATGGCCGGATTTCCGCGATCTGACGAACGAACAGATTTCACTCGCATCGCCGATATCCGGGCCGAGACGAGAGCTGGATTCTCGCCGGCATCGATGCGTGCGATCGAACGTCACCAACTCGTGCGAGACGACATCGAGGTTGCCGGAGTCCCGTGTGAGCGCGTTGCATCGTCGGTTGCGGGTACAGCGAGCGGTCGATGTCTTTTTGTGTTCGGAGGAGCGTTCATCGTCGGCGACCCGTTCTCGGATCTTCCGATCATCGGCGCCATCGCCGAGTGGTGCCGCGTCGAGGTCATTGCCCCCAAGTACCGCCTCGCTCCCGAACATCCTTCGCCGGCAGCCGCTGATGACTGTTTCACCGTGTATGCCGAGCTTGCCGATGAGCCGGGGCAACTGATCGTGGGCGGCGAATCGGCAGGTGGGAACCTTGCGCTGGTGACTGTGCAGCGAGCCATGCTCGACGGTGTGCGCGTGCCCACGGCGGTGGCGGCGTTGTCACCTGCGGCCGATCTTCGTCCTGATAGGGATCTCTTCGGGTGGTCGTTCGATGCTGATCCGTCTCTTCATCCTGACCGTATGCTCGACGTGCTCGACGCCTATGTCGGAGCTGTTGAGCCGACCGACCCTGGAGTGTCACCGGCGTTCGGTGGCTTCGAAGGCTTCCCGCCAACGATCATCACCACCGGGTCCCGCGACTTGTTCATGCCGATGTGCTTGCGCCTCACGAGGAAGATGATCCGCGCAGGGGTCGATGTGACGACCAGGGTCTGGGATGGGCTGTGGCACGTGTTCGAGTACTACGACCAGTTCCCCGAATCGGCCGAATCGCTGCGCGAGATCGCAGCCTTCCTGACGGACGAGCTCAATGCTGCTCGCTGACCACGATGTCGCACAGTTCCACGAACTCGGCTTCGTGATGATCGAGGGGGTGTTTTCGGATGGTGAGGTCAGACTCCTGCGTGATGCCTTCGAATCAGTCTCCAGATCGGATCACCCGGCGAATGTGGTCGAGAAACACACCGGCGCCATCCGCACCGCGATGGGTCTGCACCGGCGACACGCTGTTTTCGACCGACTGGTCCGGGACCGGCGTCTCGTCGAGCCGGCGGTACAGCTGATCGGCGACCAACAGCTGTACGCCCAGCAGGTGAAGGTCAACGTCAAGGCCGCCGAGGTCGGCGAGGCGTGGCAGTGGCACTACGACTTCGCCACCCATCATCATGAGGACGGCGTCGTTCTGCCGCTCGCGCTGAATCTGCACATCTTCCTCGACGACGTGACGATGGACAACGGTCCCCTCCAGTTCGTCCGCGGCTCGCACTTGGTCGGTGCTCACGAGACGTTCCTCGACACCGAGACCACGAGCTACGACCTGTGGTGTGTCAGCGACGAGGTTGTCCAGCCGCTGGCCGACGTGAACGGGGTGTACACCGCCACCGGTGCGGCTGGTTCGCTGCTGATCTTCGGCGACACCCTTCTGCATGCATCGCCGCCGAACACTTCAGCTCTCGATCGGCGGATCTTCTCTCTGATCCTCAATCCGGTCGCGAATGCCTCCACCATCGATCGGCGCCACGACTGGCAACATCATCGCGAGTTCGTGCCGATCGTGGCCTCGTCTGCGACGAGCCTGCTTCTCTGACGGGCTCGACACACGGGTCGGACACAGCCGTCAGGAGATCCATGACGAACTCCTCGAATGGCTGACCGGCGAGTGACTGTCCTCAGCTCCCGCTTCCACGGTCGAGCGCCGGCTCGCTAGGGTCAAGATGCGACTGTGTTTGATCGCGCTGGGAGGGTGAGGATTTTCATGACGACCGAGCCGGTTACGGATTGGGAAGCCGACTACGACATCTTCGATCCGGGGTTCGTCAACGATCCGTATCCCGTGTGGGAAGAGTTGAGGCCGAAGTGCCCGGTGCCACACACCGATCGCTGGGGTGGTTCTCACATGCCGTCAACGTTCGAGACCGTGACCGCCGTGGCACGTGACGCCGTCAACTTCACCTCGTACGAGGTCTCTGTTGCCCCTGTCCCGATTGCCTATGACGAGGACGGCAACCGCCGCCGGTCGATCATCGCGTCCGATGCGCCCGAACACATGCCTGAGCGACGCCTGATGCTTCCGTTTTTCTCCCCGAAGATGGTCGAGAAGTACAGGGAGCCAACCCGAAGTCTGTGCCGGCATCTCATTCGCGGGTTCATCGAGAAGGGCGAGGTCGATGCCGGAGGCCAATACGCCCGCCAGATTCCGCCGCGCGTGATCGCTGAGATCCTCGGTATCGATCCCGACATGTCGGACACCTTCACGATGTGGGTGCAGAACGTGCTTGAGTTCGGTCTGACCGATCCTGAGCTGCGAGAGAAGTATCGCCTGATCATCGAGGACTTCTTCAAGGAGGAGGTCGTGAAGCGCCGCGAGAACCCGGGTGATGATCTCCTTTCGATTCTGCTCGACTCGGAACTCGACGGAGAGCCGGTGCCCGACTACATCGTGCTGGCCAACGCGAACCTGATGCTCGTTGCTGGCATCGACACCACTTGGAGCTCGATCGGCTCCGCGATCTGGCACCTGGCATCGCACCCGGAGGACCGTCAGCGTCTCGTCGAGAACCCCGAAATGCTCGACATCGCCATCGAGGAGTTCCTGCGGGCGTACTCGCCAGTGACAATGGCCCGTCTGGCCTCGAACGACACCGAGATCGCAGGTTGCCCTGTCGATCACAATGATCGGGTGTTGCTTTCGTTCCCCGCAGCCAACCGTGACCCGCAGATGTTCGAGAACCCCGAAGACGTCATCATCGACCGCGAGCAGAACCGACATGTTGCCTTTGGTGCCGGCCCTCACCGCTGCCTGGGGTCGAATCTTGCTCGCATGGAGATGCAGATCGCGATCGGCACCTTTCTCGAGATGATTCCTGAGTTCGAACTCGCCGATCCCGAAAAGGTCACCTGGGCCGGTGGTCAAGTCCGCGGTCCCCGCGACCTTCCGGTCAAGTTCCCCACGCCAACCCTGTAGGTGGGTGATGATCCCCGGGTCAGGCCACCTGTCCTGGCCGACAGGCCGAAGGTTTGACCCGAATGTCTAACCTTTGGCGCGGCCGGCGAAACCGAAGAGGCTGCCGGCGACCTTGCGGATCTGAATTTCTTCCGAGCCCTCTGTGATGCGATAACGGCGGTGATGGCGGTAGATGTGCTCGAAGGGCATGGCCCGTCCGTAGCCGTTGCCACCGCATGTCTGCATGGCCCGATCGGCCGCATCGCAGCAGAAACGGTTGCCCCTGTAGTTACACATCGCCACCTTGTCGGTGATCTCCATGTGGTCAACGCCCTCGTCCAACTGCCACGCGGTCTTCCATATCAGCGCTCGCAGCATTTCGGCCTCGGTGTACAGCTCGGCCAGCGGGAATTGGATGGCCTGGTTCGTTGACAGCCGCTTGCCGAAGGTCGTCCGCTGATTCGCGTAGTCGACGGCGAGATCGATGCAATGCAGCCCCGCGCCGAGTGAAGACGCGGCCTGACGAATCCGGTTCTCGTGCACGAAGAGCTGTGCCGTCTGAAGACCGCGACCTTCTTCCCCGAGGATGTCCCGGTTGTTGACTCGAACGTCGGTGAGGCGAATGTGCGCATGATCGGTCGGCATGTTGAAGGTCCACATGAACTCCTCAACCTTGAATCCCGGCGACTCGACGGGGACGATGAAGCAGGTGATGCCAAGGCCCTCTCCAGGGTTTCCTGACGTGCGGGCGAAGATGTAGTCGTGGCTGGCGTGATGGAGTCCGGTGTTCCAGTATTTCTCGCCGTTGATGATCCATTCCTCTCCGTCGCGGACTGCTGTGGTCTCCATCCATGTCGCGTCTGATCCATGGAGCGGTTCGGTGAGTCCGAATCCGATCCGTGCCTTGCCGGCGAGCATCTTCGGGATCCACTCGGCCTGCTGCGCCTCTGTGCCGTAGCGTTCCATCATCAGCACAGTCACGAGATTCCCGACGATCGAACTCTCGTTCTGTAGGTCGTTGTGGAGCCCGAGACCCTTGCGTGCCAGGTGCTCCCGAACGATTGCCATGTCGAGGTTCGAGCCATCCTTGCCCCCGAAACGTTCAGGAAGGTGGTACCGGTAGAATCCCGCTTCGTCGGCTGCGAGGCGCATCCTTCGCAGCAGCGACTCCCACTCGGCGTTCGGCAGGCCATCTCGCTCCCAGTCGGTGCGGCTGTCCTCTCGTCGATGATCGAAGAACCGGATGTTGTCATCTTCGTTCTCGATGGGCTTGATGACGTCTTCGATGAACCGGTCGAGTTCGTCGAGGAGCTGCCGGGTACTGGCAGGGATGCTGAAGTCCATGGCCAGTTCCTAGTCCGTTGTCCGGGCTGCTGCGAACTGAGTCAGCAGTTCATGTCTGCAGCTCGAGGATCGATGCGACCGCCGCCACCGAATCCGGCCACGACTCGGGCTGTTGTGCGGGGCGGATCACGAACTTCGAGAAGCCGACGGCGAGGAACGCATTGATTCGCGCCGCCAGACCATCGACGCCGACTCCGATCACCTCTTCGGCCACGAGGTCCGATCGTCGGGCCGCGATGCCGGCCCTGAGGTCGTCGGTGATGGCGCCGTGGGACCAGCTGATGTTCATGCCGAAGTGTTCGGAGTCGATGACACGGCCGGCGGCCTCGGCTTCGGCCTCGATGACCACTCGCATCTCCGCGGCCTCCTCGGGCGTCACCAAACCTGGCATCCACCCTTCGGCTAGACGTCCTGCCCGGCGCAGCGCCGCCGGCACCTGGCCCCCGAGCCATACCTCGAGCGGATTCTGGTCTGGAACGACCGCCAGCCGTACACCTTCGTAGCTGTAGTGCTTCCCATGGTGGTTGAGTTCGTCGCCTTTCCAGAGCGTCCGCATGATGTCGAGGGACTCCTCGAGCATGGTCGTACGTTCGCGGGCAACGACTCCCTGGGAGGCGAGTTCGGCCGGTTGATTGAGGCCGAGCACCGCCATCAGCAGCAACCGACCCCCTGACAGCTGATCGAGCGTGGCGAGTTGCTTTGCCAGGAAAACCGGTTCGCGACCGGGGATGATGAGATGCGTGCCGAGCTTCACCCGCTGACGCCGACCGGCGGCAACAGCGAGCGCGGTAATGGGATCTGCGGTCGGAGTCGTGACGACGTCTGGTACCCATATCGAGTCGTAGCCGAGGTCGTCGAGGGCGTCGACGAGCCCGAGGAAGTGGGCCGTGTCACTGGTCAGCCCGGCCCCGGCGGCCACGCCGATTCGGACCTTCATCTCAGATCGCTGCGTCTCTGTCTGTCCAGTACGGGTCTCGCAGTTTTCGCTTCTGGACCTTGCCGGTGCCGGTGCGGGGGAGCGCATCGGAGAAGTCGTAGGAACGCGGGCACTTGTACCCGGCCAGGTTCTCGCGGCAATACGCTGCGAGAACCCCGAGTAGCTCGCCGTCCGCGTCGACGCCGTCGTTGGCGACGATGACGGCCTTGACCTCTTCGCCGAAGTCATCGTTCGGCACACCGATTACCGCGACGTCCGCGACGAGTGGATGCCCTCCCAGAACACCCTCGATTTCGGCCGGGTAGATGTTCACGCCACCGGAGATGATCATGTCGATCTTGCGGTCGCTGAGCCAGAGGTAGCCCTCGTCATCGAGATAGCCGACGTCGCCCGTCGTGAACACGCCTGGTTCCTTGTGGGCCTCGGCCGTCTTCTCAGGGGCGTTGTGGTACTCGAAATCCGCGCCCGTGAGGCTACGGAAGTACAACGTGCCTGACTCGTTGACCCCGCACGGATTGCCGCTGTCATCGATCACAAGTATTTCGACGTTCGGGAGCGGGGTTCCGACGCTGCCGCCACGTTCGAGCCATGACTCCGAGTCGATGAGGGTGATGATCGACCCCTCGGTCGAGCCGTAGTACTCGGTGATCTTGGGTCCCCACCATTCGATCAACGAGGTCTTCACCACCGGTGGGCATGGCGCTGCACCGTGAATCACCATCTGCATCGACGAGCCGTCGTATCCGGCTTTGACCTCGTCTGGCAGATCCACCATCCGCTTCATCTGCGTCGGTACGAGGTGAATGTTCGTCGCCTGGTGCTCGTCGATCAATCGAAGTACCTCAGCGCTGTCGTACTTGTGTTGCATCACGGTCGACGATCCTCCGATCATCGGCAGGAAGGAGAACGCCCACTGGGCCGAGTGGTAGGCGGGCCCACACAAGACGGTGGTTCCTTGTGGCACCACCATCTCTGAGAAGCCGGCGCCGATGAGTTGCCAGATCTCGGGACCTGTGCCCTCTGGCATCGCCGTGAGGCTCCCCTTCACACCCTTCGGGTTGCCTGTCGTTCCCGAGGTGTAGAACATCGGGCCACCGAAGAGTTGGCCGTCCGGTTCGTCAGCCGAACCCGTTGAGATGAAGGTCTCGTAGTCGGTGAATCGTCCTTCGGAAGTCAGCCCTGGCGGAGCGACCCGGAGCGCCAACTGGACGTTGTTCGATCGCTCGTCGTCGAGGGCCTTGGCCAGTTCGAGGTCGAAACGGTGGTCGGTCAGGACCGCCTTGGCTCCGGAGTCGCCGAGGATGTAAGCGATCTCAGTCGCCACCAGATGCCAGTTGACAGGAACGAATGTCATGCCGGCGTTGGAGCACGCCATCGCCATCTCGAACCACTCGTTGCAGTTTCCACACAAGATCGCGACCATGTCGCCTGGCCTGAGGTCGTTGGCTCTGAGGGCGTGGATCAGCTGATTCACACGCGGGTCGAACTCGCCGAACGACACTGACTTCTCGTCGTCGGCTAACGCCATCTCGGTGCCACGCGCTTCTGCGAAGCCTCTGGTCAATACAGCCACAGATGTCCTCTTTCGATGTTTTGCCCGCTCAGGAGAGCACGTCCTTGGAGATGATCGTCTTCATGATCTCTGACGTGCCGCCGTAGATCGTGGTGACTCGTGCATCGGTGTAGGCCCGAGCGATCGGGTACTCCGTCATGAAGCCATAGCCGCCGAAGAGTTGCAGGCATCGGTCGACGTTGCGGTTCTGGAGTTCGGAGCCCCAGAGTTTCGCCATGGCGGCTTCCGATGCCGAGAGTTCGCCGGCATTCAACTTCAGGACGCAGTCGTTGACGAACGATTGGGTCACGTTGATCTCGGTGGCGATTTCGGCGAGTACGAACTTGGTGTTCTGGAACTTGGCGATTGTTTGACCAAAAGCTTTGCGTTCTTTCACGTAGTCGACGGTCCAGGACAGAGCAGCTTTTGCGGCCGCGAGTCCGTAGAGTCCGATCGAGAGTCGCTCTTGGGCCAGATTGAAGCCGAGGTAGTCGAATCCTCTGCCCACCTCACCGAGGACGTTGGCCACGGGAACCCGGACGTCGGAGAAGAACATTTCGGCAGTGTCGGCCGACTTCTGGCCGATCTTGTCGAGGTTTCGGCCCCGTTCGAAGCCGGGCATGCCGCGTTCGACGACGAGAAGTGACATACCGCCATGGCCACCGTCGGCCGAAGTTTTTGCCACCACGATGACGAGGTCGGAGTTGATGCCGTTGGTGATGAAGGTCTTTGTGCCGTTGAGGACATACTCGTCGCCGTCCCGAACTGCCGTGGTGGCGACCGATGCCAGGTCCGACCCAGTGCCGGGTTCTGTCATCGCGATGGCAGTGATCAGTTCGCCAGATGCGATGCCGGGTAGCCAGCGCAGGGATTGTTCTTCGTTGCAGTACTCGATGAAATAGGGCGTGGTGATGTCGTTGTGGAGGCCGATTCCGTTGCCTGCTCCACCCATCGCAGCCATGGCGAGCACTTCATTGATGACCGCGTTGAAGCGGAAATCCTTCGTTCCGCCTCCGCCGAACCGCTCCGGGACCGCCATGCCGAGAAAGCCGTGTTTGCCGGCCTCGGCATAGATGGAGCGATCCATGATTCCGGCGTCTTCGAATTCGTCGAACCGCGGGGCCATCTCTGCGTCCACGAAGCTCGCGAAACTCTCGCGAAACTGCTCGTGTTCGTCGTCGTAGATGTCGGGCATCTTGTGTTGTCCTCCCACTCAGGACCGTACAGCCGTCGTCCACCTGGGTGCGAGTCGGAATCGACTGGCAATGGTTGGTGCGCATGAGTTACGACACAAGACAGGGCAACCGACGTCATCTTGACTCAGAACGGATTGCGGCTGAACGTCGCGTAAGCACCCGCTTCAGTCAGCTGACACGAGAACCAGGGGTGATGATCGGCGGAGCGGCGTTGAGCGCGTCGATGGCAAACCCGGCGGCGGCTTTGTAATTCGCCATGAAAGCTTCGATTTCTGCCAGGGGGATCACGTCGTTGATGTCGTCGAAGATGCCGCCGCAGCGTTCTTCGACGACGCCGAGGATGGCGATGGGTCCTGCGCCTCTGTTACGCAGAACGAGAGCTGACACGTCGGCGCGCAGTTGATCTTCATATGCCGACAGCGCATTATCGGTCACGCCGTGCTCGAGGAACTTGGCGCCGATCACGCGTGCGTCGACGATTGCTTGGCTCCCACCGTTCGACCCGACCGGGTACATCACGTGGGCTGCGTCGCCCATGAGGGCGACGTTGCGATCCACCCATGCATCGACTGGGTCCCTGTCGACCATCGGGTATTCGAAAATTTCCGCGGCTGCTCTCGTGATCTCCGGCACGTTGAGCCAGTCGAAGTCCCAATCGGCGAACTCATCGATGAACTTCGAGACGTCGGCCCGCCGGTTCCAGTCACTGCTGCTCCAACCCTGGTTGGGGTCGAACGTGAGCTCCGTGAGCCAATTCTGCGTCTGCAGACCTGTGTCGGGATCGACAGGCGTGATCGGGTAGTGCACGAACCGCTGCTCGAGAGTGCCGACGAGCGTGAAGCACGCGCCCGATCGAATCGGCCGTGCCTGGGTTGTTCCTCGCCACACCACGGCTCCGCCCCAGATGGGGGCTCCTTCGTCCGGGTACATCTTGGCCCGAGTCGCCGAGTGGAGGCCGTCGGCTCCGATGAGCAGATCGCCATCGATGTCGATCCTCGATCCATTGCGGCGAGTGAACGTTGCCTTCACGCCGTCGTGCCGGTTCTCGTAGTCGGTGAGACGGTGGTCAGTGAGTACAGCGGTGTGGCCGGCTCGCTCTACGAACGCGTTGTAAAGCATCATCTGCAACTTGCCGCGATGCACCGAGAATTGTGGCCAGTTGTAACCGGCTCCGATGCCCCTTGGCTCCGACCAGATGTCGTTGCCGTTCTTGCCGACGAGTGCCCATTCGGTGGTTTCGATACCGACGGTCGGCAGCTTGTCGCCGAGTCCGAGGTCGTAGAGCTCCCTCACCGCATTTGGCTGGAGGTTGATGCCGACGCCGAGCGGTCGCAGTTCGGCGGCCGACTCGAAGACCTTCACGTCGACCCCGATCTGCTGGCAGGTGAGCGCCATTGCCAGCCCACCAATGCCTCCGCCGGCGACAAGAACCGTCATCGGACGTCACTATAGAGTCGCCCGTCTACAGCCCCCGTGAAGTCGGGGTCGCGTTTTTCGATGAACTCGGCGATTGCTGGTCCACCGCCGAGTCGAGCAGCGCCTTTTCGGTCAACAGCTGTGGCAGTTCGATGGTGGCGCGACATGTCGGCCAGTCCGTCTGTCATCGAATTGTCGCTTCTTCATTTGGTACTACAGCCGGGTATTCGTGCCAACACCGTCAAGCGCCCCTGCTCCACGCCGTCAGGTCTTCGAGTGCTGTGAGCCGAAGATGGTGGGCGTGCCGCCTGCAGACCAATCAGGGGCTCCATGCATTGCTCTGCCGTCGATCGTCAACTGTTGTGTTGCGGAACCGCCGACGATGATGTTTCCTGTGCGGTTCGCCATGCCGTTGGCGCCGATTCCCGAGACCGGGTAGGAGTCGAGCGCCGAGTATGTCTGGAGCAGGAGTGGGCGAGGTCGGGGCGAATGGTTCGGCACCGAACCGTGGATCATGCAGCAGTTGTGCACGGTCGTTGAACCGGCCGGACCCATCAGCCAGGCCATTGCTTCGAGATCGAGTGAGGCAATGTCGTTGTCGTTCATCGAGCCAGCCCAAGCCCCGTCATCGCTGTACATGTCGTACAGCGGGCCCTTGTGGCTCCGAGGCATCACGCCCATCGGGCCCATTGCGTCGTCGACGTCTTCGAGGTACACGCCGATTGTCAGGGGGGTGAAGTCGGTGTGCGGCCAGAACTGGATGTCCTGGTGCCACTTGATCTCTTCGCCGCCGTCGGCCCACTTGTAGTTGAGCTTCGAATGGTGGAATCGGGCAGGACCACCAAGGAGGGCCTGGGCTAGCTGGGCAGGTGGCCCCTCGAGGGTGAACTCGCGGAAGGTCTCATGGTGGAGAAAGGGGGAGGTGAGTCGCCTGAGTCGTGGTGCCTCGGGGGTGTGCGACGGCTCGAGATCCAGGGCCTGGGTCGACTTGTCGAGCGACCTGCTCTGCTCGACGAACTCAGCCGAAGCCGATCGGAGCCGGTCGAGCCAATCCTGGGAGATGAACGAGTCGAGTTGCAGATATCCGAGTTCGGCGTAACCAGCGACCTGTTCGTGTGAGAGCAGTCCGTCGACGGCGAGGGCCATGACCTCACAGTATCGGCCCACGAGGACAAGCCAACATGGATGACGTCATCGCTCTCGCCATCCGTGCCGGAGGTGTGTCCCGTGTCGCTCGAGGCGAAGAACGTGCACGGTGTCGTCGAGTGTCGACTTCCTCTCCGTCAGGTGAGCAACTCCACCCAGCGTTCGTCACGCTGGCCGGGCTGAGGATCGAGACGAACCACGTGACCTCGGGTGGCGAGATCGATCAGGGTCACGACGACGTCTTCGGTGCCACCGAAGTCGTGCATTCGCGAGGTGCGGTCCCGGAGTTCGCGAGCGGTCTGCGGGCCGCGGAGCAGCAATACTGCGATGAGCGCCGTCGCGGCTTCTTCGAGTTCGAGGAACTCGTCGAGCACCTGTCGGTACTTCGTGACGCCGTGGCCACTTCTTGGATGCACGAAGCGAAGGAGCCCTCTGTCCTTCCCGCTCTTCAATACCTTTGTGACCTCGTCCTCGCTGATGTTCGTGACTGGATCTCGACTGCTCGACTGGTTGCAAGCGGCCACCAGCGAGTTGAGCGACAGCGGGTAATTCTGCGGGGTCGCCATCGCCTTCTCGATCAGCGACCCGAGCACACGGGCCTCGGTGAAGCTCAACAGCCCGACACCGGAAGGGAGGCTGGGCGTCTCGGTGGTCTGAACTACCCAGGAGCCCGATGTGAGCGCATCGGCTCGAGACGGATCGGCGGTGAGTTGGTATGTCCATGCCTTCTGGCCACTGTCGAGAGTGATGACGATCCTGTGGAACAGTTCGTCGGTGACGCCCTCGAGTTCATCGAGCAATTCGAAACAGGCGTCGATGTCCTCTGTCGACAGTGAGACGCGACTTCCCTTGATTCGGTCGCGGATCGTTCCGGTGCAATCGAACTTTGCGCCGGGGTAGTCGCCGTCGGTGTTGAAGATGATCCCGGCTGCGCTGTCCGACTCGACGGCCGTTGAGAACTCTTCGAGAAATCCCCATCGTTGCGAACCGGGGCTGAGGGTTCCGTAGACGAACAGTTCGGCGATTCGTTGTTGACCTGGCACGTACCCAGTATGGATCGTCGGTGTATCTCATCAGGGCTGTGCACGCTGATCGCGAATTGGCTCGGAGCGCACCTGTTGTTCTGATGCGTTTCGCAGAACAACGTCAGCGTTCCCAGTGATCGCTCCTCCTCGCCCCATATTGGGGGAATTGATCTGAGGTTCTGGCAGAATGCGCCTATGGCCGAAGCATATGAGCCAGATATCGAACAGTTGATGGACTCGGCCGACGTCTGTCGTGTAGTTGGATTGCGGGTGCGTGAACTTCGCTCGGACATGGGTCTAACGATGGCGAATTTCGCACGCGTCGCCGAAATCTCTCTGGGAATGCTGTCGAAGATCGAACACGGTCAGACCGCACCCAGCCTCGCCACTCTCGTTCGGCTTGCAAAGGCCGGCAGAGTTCCCATCACTGCGTTGTTTCGTGGCCTCGATGAGGAACACGACCTCGTCATCGTCAAAGCGGCTGATGGTCACGAAATCCTTCATGAGGCCAGCGGGCCAGGGCGCTTTTACCAGGATCTCGGCACCCTGCGAGGACCGAACCGTGTCATCGAGCCGATGTTGGCTGTCCTGGCAGAGCCAGATGAAGTCTTTCCGCTCTATCAACATCCTGGCGTCGAGTTCATCTACATGCTGGAAGGGGTCATGGAGTACAGCTATGGCGCGAACTCGTACCGACTCGACCCAGGCGACACTGTCCAGTTCCACGGAGAGGTGGCCCACGGACCAGTTGAACTCGTTGAAACTCCGGTTCGTTTCCTCTCGATCAAGGTGTATCCGTCGTCCGCCGAGTGATTGCCTCGGCTCTACCGCTGGTAACGCATCGCAAAGTCCTCGTCCCGGTATTCGGTTGGGACCGCTCCGTCGAGCACGCGGTGTGCTGCGATTCGACCGAGTTCGTCAGCCGACTTGGCGACTTGACCGTCATCAGCGAGCAAAGAGTAGATCTCTGTGCCGTCGAATTGATCGATGAACTGTCGGCCGGACGGTGACTTGGTGACTGCGCAACTGGCCGTTGAGATCGCACCGAGTTCGACCGAAGGCATCATTGCTCGTAGATCGTGTTCGAGCCACTCGGCGACCGCGACGTCTCCGGTCCCTTGGAACCAGGGAGTTATCTGTCGCAGTGGATCATGCATGATCTGACCGGTTGATTGTCCGATTTTCAGCAATGTCTTGGCGTCGGGGTACACGATGGGCGGAAGGACGTACACGCTCTGGCCGATCTCGTCGCCCTGCTTGAAGATGATCGATGGCATGTCAGCGAGTTTCGCGGCCTGAGCTTCGTCGACCTCAGCGAAAACGACGGTGTGTTCCTGAACGGTGAACGCAACCGGTTGAGGGAGCACGTCGTGGTGGTTCGCGAACGCGCCAGTGGCGACGAGGGCGCAATCAGCTTCGATGCGCAGCCCGGTGTCGGTGACCACTTGGACTGCTCCGGTGCGGTCCTCCACGGCGGTGGCAGTTGCGTCGACAACAGTTCCACCGGTGTCTTGGAGCGCTGCGCATTGAGCCCTGATAAGGCGACGAGGATCGATGTGCCCGCCAGTCGTCGATTCGAGCACGCCTCGTAGGCCCGATGGGAACGAAAGAAAGGGAAACAAGTCGGCGATGTCATCGGAGGCGACCTGAGAGAAGGAAACGCCGAAATGGTCACCCGTCTCGACCAGGTCGGAGTAGTAGCCGTCCATGTTCGTCATCGTCATGTGCCCCACAGGAAATGAGAACTGAATTCCAGTGCGGGCCTGGAGGTCCTGTTGGCGTCCGATGGACGCAGCCGCGATGCGCGCGTAGTACGGACTCCGATCGATGATGCGCATGATGCGGCCTGAGTCATGGTGGCTCGCGAACACGCCGTGATGCTTCGCATGGTCGGCCGGCTCGCCGGGACCAACCAGCGTGACCCTTGCGCCAAGATCGGCCAAGTGTCGCGCTGCAGCTGAGCCCAGAAGACCACGGCCGACAACGACTACGTGCGTGGCGGCTGTTCTCACCCTCAGCCCGGCCGTATCAGTGTCATGAGTGTGCTCGAATCACTAGTGTCCTCAGGCAGGCCGAACACCCATCGTCTCACGGGAGCACTCATGCCATCCATGAAACACCACGGAAAGATTCTCGACCGCTCGCTGCCAGCGATGGACGAAGAGAGCGCGGCCGCGTTTCTCGACGATTTCGCGACCTCGGACGACGCGAGAGCGCCGATCACCGCTGGCCTGTTCCGACTCGAGGCCGGTGAGGCGATGACGTACACGTACACGTATCACGAGATCAAGCTGATCGTGGATGGACAATTCGAGGTGCACGACGGTGACAGCGGAGAAACCGTGACGGCGACCAAGGGTGATCTGTTCTATTTCCCGGAGGGAAGCACGATCACGTTCACGACACCCGATTTCGGTCTCGGGTACTTTTGTGGCCAACGGGCGCCAGGAGAGGCCTGAAGTCGCTGTCGTTCAGATTCGAGACGCACAGGCTTTGTCCCGCGTCCACAGAATCGGGAAATGGTTCTCGTCCAAGGCATCGTCATCAGGTCTGGCGAAGCGGGAGTAGATCGGCCCGGTGCCGTCGTCGAAGCCTTCACGGTGAAACCTCGCTTCGCTCGAGATGCAGTGGACCACGAGGCCGCGACGGTCTTGCTGCGACGAGTTCGGCCCTGATCCGTGCCAGAGCCAGCCGTGATGGAACGAGCCGCCTCCTGCTGGTACCTCCAAAGCATGCAGGCCGATGTCGGCGCCTTCGTTTGCGGCCGCCGACCGAACGGTCGCCATGTAGTCATCGGGAGCATGAAATTCACCGCCAGGGGTGTTGTCGATCGACCAGTTGTGCGATCCGGCCGCGAACTCGACCGCGCCGGTGTTCGCTGACACGTCGTCGAGAGCAATCCAGCACGACAGCATTTCCTGGGGTCGAAGCCATGTTGCGTAGGCGTTGTCCCTGTGGAATCCGATCGAGCGTGAACCTGGTGGCTTCCAGAGAAGGTTGTCCTGGGCTAGACGCGCTCCAGGCCAGCGCGCCAGTTTTGCGGCGGCTCTGCCGATCTCGGGCGAATGAACGACCGAGGCGACGACCCCATCGGCCTTCCATCCATTACAGATCTGGCGGGTGAGCGATGGGTCGCTCGAACCCTCCTGCCAGTTCACTTCGTCCGGTGAAACGCCCGTTTCGAACTCGCCTGCGAAAACTGCGTCGAACCGGTCATGCAGCCTCCGTACCACTGACGAGGCGAGCAACTCATCAACGACGAGAAACCCTTGCTGATCGAAGTTGGCTTGCTCAGTCTGGGAGATAGTGAGAGATGACGTCATGTCCCTTCTCAACTCGAGTCGATGATCGGCAGCGTACGGGTACCAGATCTACGCTCGCGACAACCGACACGAGACATGGAACCGTCGTCTACGAGCATCGATCCCACAACGAGCGAATGGCAGCCGACCGACTTGGGGAGTGGAGCCCGTGTGTTCGTTGGAAGTTTCATCGGGGTAGTTGTTATTGAATTGTAAGCTACATTTTTAGGCATCAGCCGTCGATTCTGGGGGTCCAAGGACAATGATGGACATGAGACCAAGAGTCCTCCAGCCCGGACTCATGTTGCTCGAGCCAGGGATCGAGCGCTACAGGGTCAGCGGTGGTGCCGCCACTGTGGTGGCGCTTCGGGCCGGCGACACCGTCGAGGTCATCGATCCCGAGGGCCTCCAGCCGTGTCACGTCGCTGCATTCGATGGCGACGGCCGGTCCGACCCGAGTCTGCTTGGCCTTCCGGCATCATCCGCCCGCGTTTTCGACGCGACTCTTTCCGGTGCTCTGTCTGACGAACGTCGTGTTCGTGCCGGACTCGAGCTCAGAGGCATCGACTTCAGCGCAGCCAATCCCGGCACCCTGCTCACCGAGGGAAATCCAGCGGGAACGGGCGCCAGTGCGACGAGTCAGGTCGACACGGTGTGCGTGATCGCAGCCACTGGGTCGGACATGGCGCCAGGGGGAGGGAACCCTCCAACCGATCTCGTGATGTTCGTCCATCGCGCCGTGCCTCCAACCGAGTCTGACCTGTTCCTTCCTCGACCGCTAGCTGACCCGATCCAGGATTTCCGCATCGACAAGGCCACTGCGGTGTCATACGAGGTCAAAGCTGGAGACTTCATCCAGATCATCGACGTCGAGGGCCGCCAGTGCTCAGACTTCCAGAGCTTTGACGGTCGGTCACTACAATCGGGGGTCGAGATGGGGCTCGACGCCACGATCACCCGAAGCACGATGGGTGCGATCTATCCGGGCCCAGGGCTCTTCTCGAAGTTCTACGCGGCCAATCTGGAACCGCTCGTGGAGGTGGTGCAGGACAGTGTCGGGCGGCACGACACGTTCAACACCGCCTGCAACGCGAAGTACTACGAGGAGTTGGGCTATCCGGGCCACGTGAACTGCACCGACAACATGAATCGGGCGCTCGCCCCATACGGCATTGCTGCCCGGCGCGGCTGGGAAGCGATCAATTTCTTCTACAACACCAATGTCGACGCCGCGAACCAGATCTACCTAGACGAACCCTGGTCGCGCCCTGGAGACTACGTGCTCCTCCGAGCTCTGACCGACCTCGTGTGCGTCTCCACTGGCTGCCCCTGCGATGTCGATGCAGCCAACGGATGGAACCCGACCGATATTCACGTCCGCGTCTACGACGACAAGAACATGTTCAAGAAAGCGACTGCATTCAGAATGACTGCTGACTCGGAGCCACAGATGACGAAGGAAACCGGCTTTCACGAAAGGACATCCGCACTCACGAGAAACATGACGGAGTACGAGGGCTACTGGTTGGCGAACAGCTACACCGAGCATGGCGCGATCGCCGAGTATTGGGCGTGCCGAGAAGCGGTCGCAATGATCGATCTGTCTCCGCTGCGCAAGTACGAGGTCGTCGGTCCCGATGCCGAGCTGTTGATGCAAACCTGCGTGACCCGAAACATTCGCAAACTCTCCGATGGACAGGTTGTCTACACCGCCATGTGTTACGACACCGGCGGCATGATCGACGATGGAACTGTCTTCCGTATCGGCCGCGAGAACTTCCGTTGGATCGGTGGCAGCGATGCGAGCGGGCTGTGGCTTCGCCAGCAGGCCGAGGAACGAGGACTCCGAGCCTGGGTCAAGAGCTCGACCTCACAGCTCAGCAACGTGCAGGTTCAGGGACCCAACAGCCGAGACGTGTTGCGCTCGATCATTTGGACACGACCTGATCAGCCGAACATGGACGAGCTCGGATGGTTCCGATTCGCCATCGCTCGTCTCGGAGGACCAGATGGGCACCCGCTCGTTGTCTCCAGGACGGGTTACACCGGTGAACTCGGCTTCGAAGTTTTCTGCCACCCGGCGAATGCTGCCGACGTGTGGGCTGCAATCGAGGACGTAGGGGCTGATCACGGTCTGAGGCCAATGGGTCTCGAGGCCCTTGACATGCTGAGAATCGAAGCCGGGCTGATCTTCGCTGGATACGAATTCTGTGATCAGACCGACCCTTACGAGGCCGGTATCGGGTTTACCGTCCCATTGAAGACCAAAGAGGACGACTTCATCGGCCGCGACGCTCTGGTTCGACGTAAGGAGAACCCGCAGCGCAGGCTGGTAGGACTCGAACTCGAGGGTGGTGAGATTGCAGCCAACGCCGACAGCGTGCACGTTGGCAGGCATCAGGTGGGCGAGATCACCAGTGGAGTGATGTCGCCGATTCTCAGAAAGAACGTCGCGCTGTGCCGAATGGCAGTGGAGCACGCCGAGATCGGCACCGAGGTAGAGGTTGGCAAGCTCGACGGCCATCAAAAGCGAATCCCAGCGACGGTCGTTCGTTTCCCGTTCTACGATTCTGACAAATCACGCGTACGTGACGTACGTGACTGAAGTCCGACGAGACATGGGTCAATAGGAGAGCGATATGTCACAGAGAGTCGCGGTCATCGGCGCAGGACCGAGCGGTCTGGCCCAGCTTCGCTCGTTCGCATCGGCGAAGGAAAAGGGCGCCGATGTTCCTGATGTCGTCTGCTACGAGAAACAGAGCGACTGGGGCGGACTGTGGAACTACACCTGGCGCACCGGCCTCGATGAGAACGGCGAGTCGGTGCATGGCAGCATGTACCGCTACTTGTGGTCGAACGGCCCGAAGGAGTGCCTCGAGTTTGCCGACTACGGCTTCGAAGAGCACTTCGGGAAACCAATTGCCTCATACCCGCCGCGCGAGGTGCTGTGGGACTACATCAAGGGTCGCGTCGAGAAGAGTGGTGTCCGCGACCAGATTCGGTTTAACACATCGGTGAGACGAGTGACCTTCGACGACGCCACTTCGAAGTTCATGGTGGTCGCGTTCGATCACGAGACCGATGTCGAGACCACCGACGAGTTCGACTATGTCGTCGTGGCCTCAGGGCACTTCTCTGTCCCGAACATGCCGCACTTTTCTGGGTACGACAAGTTCAAGGGCCGCATTCTTCACGCCCATGACTTCCGGGATGCGATGGAGTTCGCAGGAAAGGACTTGCTCATCATCGGGGCGAGTTACTCCGCTGAGGACATTGGCTCACAATGCTGGAAGTACGGAGCGAAGTCGATCACGTCGACCTCGCGCATCGGCACTATGGGCTACGGCTGGCCAGACAACTGGGAAGAAAAGCCCATCCTGACCCATGTCGATGGAAACACGGTGTACTTCTCCGACGGCACGAGCAAAGACGTCGACGCGATCATTTCCTGCACCGGATACCTGCACCACTTCCCGTTCATGGCCGAGAATCTTCGCCTTGTGACCGGCAACCGTCTTTGGACACGCGATCTCTACGAAGGAGTCGTGTGGGAACGCAATACGAGGCTCTTCTATCTCGGCATGCAGGATCAGTACTACACGTTCAATATGTTCGATGCCCAGGCCTGGTTTGCGCGTGACGTCATAATGGGCCGGATCGACATGCCCGATCAGGCTGCCATGCAAGCTCACGGCGAACGGTGGCAAGAACGTGAAGCCGCACTCGAGACCGCATACGAGGAAATCGACTTCCAGGGCGACTACACACAGGAGCTCGTCGATCAGACCGATTACCCCGACTTCAACATCCCGCTCGTCAACCAGATGTTCAAGAAGTGGAAGGGCGACAAGGTCAAAGCGATCATGGAGTATCGCGATTGGGGTTACGAATCGCCGCTCACCGGAACCGTGGCGCCCAAACATCACACGCCGTGGGCAGAAGCCCTCGACGACTCGATGGAGAGTTATTTGGCGAACGAGTCTTGAACGCGACGGCCGCGACCGGTGCTCTCGGTCGTGGCCGGCGTCAGGTCGCGTCGTCATGTGTGCTGTCGGCATCGCTCGGCACCATCCACGCGTACAGCCTGTTTATCGATCCGCTCGAACAGCGCCTTGGGGCAAGCAGAGCTGACATCAGCCTTGTCTACGCAGTGGCGCTGATCGCGCTGACAGCAGGGGTGCTCGTCAGCGGTGAAAGAGCCCTCGGCTCGCGCCGGCGACGATCGACACCGTTCGTCATAGCGGTGATGGCGATGGTTGGGCTGTTCATTGCGGCATGGGCAAACTCCCTGGGGCAGCTGGTGGTCGGCTATGGCGCCGTTTTCGGCTTTTCGAACGGGCTCGGATACTCGCACGCGCTTGTATCCGCTTCCGATGAGTCGCCCGGAAACAGAGGATTCGCGCTGGGGATCGTGACGGCGTTTTACGCCTTCGGTGCAGCAGTCGGAGCCGTCGGGCTGGATCGGATCATCTGGCATGTAGAAGCAACTGCCGCTCTGGCCTGGCTGGGTGTGCTGATCGTCGGAGCGGGCCTTGCTGCGGCCGCCCTTCAACCTCGGTCGCCCGTTGTGCTACCAACGCCTGACGAACCAAAGGTGAACTTGGGTGAGAAACAAACGGGCCTGGTCCTCTTGCTGTGGTCGGCCTATGGACTCTCCGTCGTGGCCGGCCTCATGGCAATCGCTCACGCTGCAGAGATCATCGAGAGCTCGACCGCAGGTGGCGTCCGATATCGCGTTGTCGGCACTGTCGCGGTTGCGCTCGGCAACGGAGTTGGTGGGCTCGCAGCGGCATTCGCTGCCGATCGAGTCGATTCGCGCCGGTTTCTGATGTGGCTGCCGACCATGTCGGCCGCAAGTCTCTTCATGCTGGCGGTGTCGTCGGATCTCATCCTCACGATTGCTCTGCTCACCATTGTCGGAGGCATCTATGGGGCCATCATCGCGGTCTATCCCTTCTTCGTGACTCAGCGGTTCGGGGCTGGCGGCTACCAGCGGGCATACGGGAGAATTTTCACGGCGTGGGGTGTCGGCGGTCTCGCCGGTCCGCTTCTCGGTGGGAGGATCTACGACGTCAGCGGGGGGTACTCACTCGCCATGACCGTGGCCGGCGCCGCAGCGATGGGGGCTGTGGCGGTGATGTCGCGTGTGCCGGTCTTCCACGCCGCCCGCCACGAACACCGAGTCTGAGGTCTTTGGTTGTTCGTCGGCTCCAGCTACAGTGCTGGCCCGCCGCCAAACGGCCAGACTAGGGGAAGTGTTCACATGGGCTCTGTGGCATGGGGTTGATGATTCTTGCAGGAGCGGAAACAAGTGTTGTGCTCGCGCTCCTACTGCTCGGTGGGCTGGCGTTGACGGCCTGGGAGGCCCACGACCAACGGATGGACCGCAAGACAGCGATGTGGTGGATTCTCTTGGTGTTGCTGATTCACGTTGTGGGCTATGTGGCCATGCGGCTCGTCACCGCTAGTAAACCGAAAGGGCAGGCCGGAGAGTCATGATCGACCGGATACTCGCAATGAGTTCTCGCGCCAAAGCGTTCGTGGTCGTGGCGATACTTCTCGCCGTCTTCGCTGCCACGGGGTTCTTGACCGCAAGCCGCGATGTCGACATCAGCCGCGAGGAAGCGGTCGAGATAGCGCTTGAACATGTCGATTTCGAGCCGGTGGATTCCGATGCGCGACTCATTCGTCAAGGCTTCGGACTCAACCCGGTTTGGGCGGTTGCGTTGTCAATCCCGAAAGAAGGTAACCCGCGGGACTTCATCAAACTGACGACCGTGGAGGTCGACGCCAAGACAGGTGAAGTCAGCAGGATTGCCATCGTCAAAAATGAAGAAGACGGCTGAGAAACTTTTCGCCCAGGGTTGACATTCCTCAGTGTGCAGAATATTTCATCTTGCTAGTGTTCTGGAGACCAGCCCTTGGAGGGGTTGGTGTGGGCGGTGCCCACTCACAAATATTGGGGGATCAGCATGGGCCTACTCGCTCAAGCGGAAGTAGATCTGACAGCGACGGTTTTCACTGAGTCGTACTACTTCTTCACCGTCGCGATCATGTGGCTGCTGCACGTAGGTTTCATGACCTATGAGGCTGGCGTAGCGCGTCGCAAGAACGTGATGGCAACGGCAATCAAGAACATTCTCACCATCGCAGTGGTGACGCCGGTGTTCTACTACCTAGGTTGGTGGGTCTACTTCTGCATGGAAGAAGGCCTCCTTCCGACAACGACAGCGGATGGCAACCATCCCGGCTCGGGACTGTTCTTCTGCGGTGACGGCTACGCCGTGCCGTGGGAAGGCAACCTCGGACCGAACCTCGGCGACAACATCACCGGCGTGTTCTGGGCTGCATTCGTGCTGTTCAGTTGGACGACCGGTTCGATCATGTCGGGTTCGATCATCGAGCGCGTCAGGACTTCGGCCTACCTGTGGCTCACCGCAGTCATGGGTGGCATCGTCTGGGTGATCGCTGCGGCATGGGGTTGGAGCTACGGAGGCTGGCTCACGCTGCACTTCGGCTACCACGACTTCGCGGCCTCCGGCGTGGTGCACGGTATCGCCGGAATCTTCGCTCTCGGCGTGCTCTTCAATCTCGGTCCACGTATCGGGCGTTTCGACAGAAACGGAGGAGTCAGATCCTTCAAACCGCACAACCTGCACATGACGTTGCAGGGCCTGATGATCATCTTCACCGGCTTCTACGGCTTCTACGCGGCGTGCCTCGCGATCACCGCGGGTTCGGTTCCTGGTTGGGCGAATATCTATTTCAGCCCAGCCACCCTGTCGGCGATCACGTTCACCATCACGATCGGGTTTGCCGGTGGCTTTGCAGGCGGGTACTACTTCTCCAAACGAGATCCGTTCTGGACGATCTCTGGCGGTCTCGCCGGTGTCATCGCTGTGTCGGCCGGTGCTGACATCTATGCACCAAGCCTCGTGTTCATTCTTGCCTTCTTCTCCGCAGGGTTTGCCTTCTACGTGGGCAGCTACCTTGAGCAGAAGACGAGAATCGATGACGCGGTTGGCGCTGTGGCCGTTCACGGTTTCACCGGGTTCTTCGGAGTGCTTCTGGTCGGTGTCTTCGCCGGCGGCTTCCCGACGGGTGCCCTCGGTGTCGAGACGTCGTTCCTCGGTCAACTGGTCGGCGTTGCCGCCCTGTTCCCGTTGGCGTTCATTCCTGGCTACCTCATCTCGATGGGGCTCAGGAAAGCCAACAAGCTGCGGGTACCGCCCGCCGTGGAACTCGAAGGCCTCGACGTTGCCGAATACGGCGCCGATTTCTTCCCGGAACACGGGAGTGCCCCGGAGGTCATCGTCGAAGCAGACGGCACGGAAGTTCTTGCCGAGCCGGTGCTGCGCGAAGCGCTCGCCGACGCCCTTGCGGCGACGAAGTAGCGGCAGGACAAGCACGTGGTGCAGCTCATCGCCGCCATTGCCTTTATGTATCTGGTCGTCTTCTCGGCTGGAATCTGGGGCGTGCGCCGGCGACGTGAGCTCCAGGAACTAGACAACTCTTCAACGGATTAGGACATATACATGGACACCTTTCCCTATGACTCTTGGGCTGAGGCGATAGAGGCCGCCGATGGTACAACCGGCTACTTCACCTTTGGTCCAGGCGGCAACACCGCCATCGTCATCATCTCGATCCTCGGCATCCTGCTGGCAACAGCCTGGATGGCGTGGCTCACGAATGACGAGGAAAGTCATCTCAACGAAGCCGCAGAGCGACTTAACGGAAAGTGGGGTATCTGATCATGGCGGGCAAGCATCTTGAGTTTCCCGAGAATCAGACACACTCGAAGAAATTTGAGCAGGGCATCCTCGCTGCGTGTGTGGTGATGATCATCTTCGTGATCATCGCGGTGAACGCAGTCGCTGGAGGAAGCTTCTAGCTTGATACTTCAACCTGCGCGGCGTCTCGCCGCTCAGATACTGATGTTGGCCATGGTGGCGGCGATGTTCGCCACCTGGGCCTCCTCAGAGGCTACGAATGCGAGTGTGACCGGCATCGATGCAGATGCCGGTCGCCTCGCGATCGTCGGCGCGCTGGTGTGTGTTCTGCTGGTTCAGATCAACCAACGGCCAGCATGGGTCGTTGCCGGGTTCACAGCCGCGGTTCTGGCCAGAGAGTTCTTCGAGCTGTCGGGACGCGATGGCGTTGAGGTAGGCGGTGGTTTGTCTGGCGGCGTCGTGTTGGCGCTGGCGGCGATGGCCGTGTTGGCGTGGGACCTGTTCGCGGGTGTGGGGTCCCCACCGGACGACGCTGTGTGCTGATCAGTTGATCGTTCTGTCTTGACCTGCGCGCAACTGTGCGAGGTTGTGCACCGAGTCGGCGTGGCCGACCTCGGCGGCTTGGGTCCACCAGCTCTGCGCTGAATCCTCCCCGAATTCGCGGTTCTGTGCGCTGCGGAGCAGGCCGAGGTTGCACATGGCGTCGATATTGCCGGCCAGCGCAGCATCGGTCCACCACGACTCGGCCGAGTTCGGTCCGAGTATGCGGTCTTCCTCATACCGGAGGAGACCGAGATTCATCATCGCATCGGTGTGACCGACTTGCGCGCCTCTGACCCACCAGCCTTCGGCAGAGTCGGTCCCGTGCAGGATTCCGTTCTGGTGGCAGAGAAGACCCAGGTTGCACATGGCATCGCCGTCTCCGCCTTTCGCGGCAGCGCGCCACCGCGCGATGTCGTCCGGAGTTGGGTCGGCCTCCTCGCTCATTGATCTGACAGTGCCAGGCGTAGACCGAAACCGACAAGTGCCGTGCCTGTGGCGAGGTCGAACAGTCGTTGAACTCGCCGTGTCGTGAGTAGTCGACCGGTACGGGCCAAGACAGCGGCGTAGGCGAAGAGCCATGTGAGACCGAGAGCGAAGTACACCGCAGCGAGCAGCATGGTCTGAGCCGCCACAGATCCTGCCTCGTCGACGAATTGCGGTAGCAGCGACAAGAACACGATGGCGACCTTCGGGTTCAGCACGTTGGTCAACAGCCCGGTGCGAAATGCCGAGAATTGGCGGCTCTCGATGCCTGTCACAGGTCCAGTTGCGCCTCTTCGCGCTGCCATCAGTGCCGAGAAGCCCAGCCATACGAGATAGAGCGCTCCCGCGAACTTGACGGTCGAGAATGCCACCGAAGATGCGGCAAGGAGTGCAGAGAGTCCGATTGCGGCCGCGATCGCGTGTACGAACAATCCGGAGCAGATGCCGAGCGCAGCGGCGAGACCAGTCCGGAAGCCTCCTGATATCGAGTATCGAGCGACCAGCAACATGTCGGGCCCTGGGGAGACGGCGACAATAAGAGCGACGAGCGCAAACCCGGCGATGTCGGCATCAGAGAAGACGTAGATCGTCAGCTCCAGGGATACGGCGAGTTGCTGACCGGATGAAGCTTTCCCTCGGCATAGCGGGAGTACCGGAATGGTTCGAGCAGACGCTGCGGTTCGCCCATCAATTCCTTCGCGACGAGGGCGCCGACGCCGATCATCTTGTAGCCGTGGTTCGAGTCGGCGATGAAATAGACGTTCTCGCTGAACACGTCGAACACCGGGAAGCTGTCAGGTGTGAAGCTTCCGATGCCACCTGAGGGTTCGTGGCTTATGAGGTGATTCTTGCCTTCGAACCGGCTTTGACAGAACGCGAGCGCAGCGGTCCATGTGCGGTGGAAGTCGGCGCCGACAACGAAGTCCGGCGACTCGGGGCCGTAGGGATCGACGGCGACTTGAGAGCCTGGCTTGTCGACGATGTAGGGCATGTATCCGCCCTGAACACCACCGAAGTTGAAATCCGGCTTGTAGTAGATGCCCCACGGGCCCTCGGTCACCAAACCTTCGTCGTCGTAGAGCGGCGCGTCGGTGTCGATGTGCACGACCGGTGGCATGTTGCCCTCGTTGTCGACCAGGTAGGTGGGCTCGACCTCGAGCGTGCCTTCCTGCAAGCACCAGTACACCCATGTCGGCATGTCGTGCGTTTCGCCGTCGGCGCCCAGAACGGGTGTGACCTCTGGGAGTCCGAGCATCGCCCACTGACTCTGCACCCAAGGCCCTGTGGCCACAACGACGTGTTCGCACTCTACCGTTCCTTGGTCGGTGACGACGGCTGTCACTGCGCCGCTGGCGTTGCGTTCGAAGCCGTCATGGGTGACGCCGGACACGATGTTGACACCCTCGGATTCGGCTTTGGCCAGGAGCCCCTTGAGTGAGTCCATGTTGTTGGCATATCCGCCACGATGCTCATGGAGAACACTGGTGATGCCTTTGGCCTGCCAGTCGTGGAAGATGCCCTGCATGTAGGTCATGCATTCGGCTTCGCCTTCGACGAATGTCGAGTCGTATCCGATGGCCTGCTGTTGTTCGTAGATCGAAGCAACGTCGGAGTGCATACCTTCGTGACTGATCTGCATATAGCCGACCGGGTGATAAGAGAACGCCTCCGGGTCGCTGTCCCATACCCCGACTGAGTGGGCCATGAGTTCTCGCATGGCCGGCTGGAAATAGTTGTTGCGGATGACACCGCACGCGATGCCTGAGGCACCAGCACCGACGCCGGTCTTGTCGACGATGACGATGTCTGCGCCGGATCCCTGGCCTGACTCGCGTAACTCGACTGCTAGATGCCATGCGGTCGACAATCCGTGGATCCCCGCGCCAATGATGACGAATCGTGATGAGGATGGAAGGGTCATTTCAGTGGCCTGAAGGCGCTTCCCAACCCTCGAGAACCGGGGGCTTGTAGTCGGTGCCGATGGTCTTGGACTCTGCGACCCATGGCCCGAGTTCGACCTGTGGGAACTTGCAGTGGATTTCCTTCAGCGTTATGCCGTACGAGTTGCCGTCCTGAAGATGCTTCACGAGCACCTTTCGTGCGATCTCGTTCTCGCGTCCTGATGGCACATCGAAGTAGATCTTCAGGAACGAGTTCGAATAGCGATCGAACACGGCCGGGTATCCATCTTCGGTGAGCATCTCGATGTCCTCGAGCCAGTTCAGATCATCGCCAGGTGTGGCGGCCATGAGGTCGATGCCCTCGACGAGCGAAATGTCCTCCTGGTACGGGAACCGACGACCGGCGAGTTGTTCTGCATCGATCGAGACGGTGCGTGTGCTGTCTGCCATGTCAGATTCCCTGTCCTATTGTGTGCTTCGCGAACATCTCTCGCATCTCGGCCAGTGCCTTCTCTTCTGAGACTCCGGGGATGTAGGTGGTACCGGCGAGCGGAACCTTTGCCATCGCCGATGCCTCGTAGGTGAGGGCTGCGAGGTCCTCAGGCTCGAGCGAGTGGATGTCGGTCTTTCCGCAGGCTCTCGCCAACATCTGGACTTCCATCGTCAGCGTGATCAGGTAGTTGTAGACCCGAAGCGCTGCCTCGTCGACGTCGAGTCGCTTGCGAAGCTCTGTGTCCTGGGTGGCGATGCCTACCGGGCAGCGGCCTGTGTGACAGTGGTAGCACTCGCCGGCCGGCACGCCGATGGTGCCTTCGTAGTCGGTGACACCCTCGATGTGTTTGTTGCAGTTGAGGGCCATGAGCGCAGCAGTACCCAACGCGACGGCGGTTGCGCCCAGCGCGATGCATTTGGCGACGTCTCCGCCGTTTCGAATGCCTCCGGCGACGACCAAATCGACCTCGTCCGCGAGCCCGACATCCTCCAGCGCTCGACGCGCTTCGGGAATGGCGGCCATCAGCGGGATGCCTGTCTCCTCAGTTGCGAGGTGAGGACCTGCTCCTGTGCCACCCTCCGCTCCGTCGAGGTAGATCGAATCTGGACCGCACTTCGCAGCCATACGAACATCGTCGTATACTCGCGAAGAGCCAAGTTTCAGCTGAATCGGGACCTGGTAGTCGGTGGCCTCACGAATTTCCTGGATCTTCAGCGAGAGATCGTCTGGCCCGAGCCAGTCAGGGTGGCGAGCCGGTGACCGCTGGTCGATGCCGGCTGGCAATGACCGCATTTCGGCGACCTGCTCTGTGACCTTTTGGCCCATGAGGTGACCGCCTAGGCCGACCTTGCAGCCCTGGCCGATGAAGAATTCGACGGCGTCGGCGAGCATGAGGTGGTGCGGGTTGAATCCGTATCGGCTCTGGATGACTTGGTAGAACCACTTTGTCGACAGATCGCGCTCCGGTGGGATCATGCCGCCTTCGCCCGAACATGTGGCTGAGCCGGCCATTGACGCGCCCTTGGCGAGAGCCATCTTGGCTTCGATCGACAACGCGCCGTAGCTCATGCCCGTGATGTACACGGGGATATCGAGCTCGAGGGGCTTCTTCGCAAAGCGACCACCGATGACGGTCTTGGTTTCGCACTTCTCCCGGTAGCCCTCGATGACGAATCGAGTCAACGTTCCGGGCAGGAACACCAACTCGTCCCAGTGAGGGATCTTCTTGAACATCGAAAAGCCGCGCATCCTGTAGCGGCCGAGTTCGGCCTTCACATGGATGTCGTTGATCACGGTTGGTGTGAAGATCTTGCTCTGGCCGAGCACGTCGGTCGGCTTGTTGGTGATCTGTACTTCGGTTTCGTTGGTGTCAGTCATGTCATCAGCCTCAGAGCACAAGCTTGCGTTCGGACGGCTCAAGCGAGTCGTAGTTGTGTAGGACCTTGCCACAGACGAATTTCTGGAACGTCGGGGGAGTACCGAGGTCGTAGATCCGGTACTTCCTTTCGATGAACTCGGTGTCGGCATCGGTCCATTCGCCTTCGACGCAGTCGACACCGAGCGACGCAACGGTGCCACCCACGTAGAGTGTTCCGTCGTACATCGAGTCACCGAGACCGTCGCCGGCGTTGCCGGCGATGATCTGGCGGCCGCGCTGCATCATGAAGCCGGTGTTGATGCCTACATCGCCCATCACCATGATGGTGCCGCCTTTTTGGTCGATGCCGGTGCGAGCACCGACGTCGCCGTTGACGAGGACATCGCCGCCGCGGATGGCGGCGCAGGTGAGAGAGCCGGCGTTGGCGTCGACGACAACGGTGCCGGACATCATGTTCTCCGCAAGTGCCCATCCGACGCGGCCTTTGATGCGAACCTGAGGTCCGTCGATGAGGCCGCATGCGAACCAACCTGGACTTCCTTCGAAGGTCAGGTTGACTCGCTTGAGAATGCCGACGCCCAGCGAGTTCTTCGAGCCGGGATTGACGACGGTGACATCTTCCATGCCTTGTACGTAGATGAGGTCTCGCAACTCGAGATTGATCTGACGTGTAGTCAGGTTCCCTGCGTCGAAGCGAGCCGATTTTCCATCGACCTCGCTGACATGTGGAATCTCAGCGTCTGGCTCGACCAGCCCGCGCGCGTCGTACTTGACGCCGCTCTTGGTGCCTACACCTGCCATACCTTCACCTCTCGTTCGTACGGATCGCGTGTGATGTTCTCGCTGTTGGTGAGATGGCGAATAGCTACTTCCTCGGTCGCAACCGCGACGAGGGTGTCTGATTCGAACAGCACCAGTGGCTTTGCCGCCATTTCGTCCTTTGCGAAGCCGAGCTCGTTGGCCGTCACGCAGACGTAGGTGAAAACGCCGTCGAGATCATCGAGGCTCTCCTTCATCGCGGCTTCTAGGTTCACGCCGCTCTGGAGGCGTTCTGCCAGGTAGACGGCAATGATTTCCGAGTCGCACTCGGACTGGAACCGATGCCCGGACCGCTCGAGACGACGACGCCACTGGTGGTAGTTCGTGAGCTGACCGTTGTGCACAACGGCGACGTCGGAGAAGGGGTAGGCCCAGTAGGGATGGGCGCTCGCCAGGTCCACGTCCGACTCGGTCGCCATGCGTACATGGCCGATGCCATGAGTTCCCCAGAACGATCCGAGGCTGTATTGCTTGTCGACCGTTTCAGCGTCTCCGAGGTCCTTGACGATCTCGAGTGAGTTACCGAGCGACAGAATCTCACAACCCGGGATGTCTTCGAGGTAGTCAGCGAGGGGCTGTAGCTCGCCCCGGTACTTGACGGAAGCTCTGAAGGCGTATCCGGTGTCGCTGGTGATCTGATCGACCTCCGCCCCGAGCTGGCCGAGGCGTCTCTCGACTTCACTTCGGTTCTGTTCGAGCCGCTCGTCCATTCCGAAGCCGCCAGCCTCGTTCGGCTCCGCCAGGACAAACCGGATGACGATGTTGTCGTCGGCCGGTCCGTACAGGGCGTATCCGGTTGAATCGGGCCCGCGGTGTTTCATCGACTGCAGCATCCGAGTGATCTCGGTGCCGATGTCGGCGGGGCCATCACGATGGATGACGCCAGCGATTCCACACATGGGTGGGACTCCTTTGTTGAAGGGTAGAGGCGTTGGAAAGAACCGTTGCTGGCTAAGGAAGAATGTCGAGGTACTCCTCGACATCCCAGTCGGTGACGGTAGCCATGAAGCGTTCCCACTCGTCACGCTTGTAGTGCTCGAAGACTCGGAACATGTCGCCCGGCAGAGCGCTCTTGATGACCTCGTCGGCCCTCAGAGCGTCGAGCGCCTCGCCCAGGTTCATCGGGATCTTCTTGACATCCTTGCCGGATTCCATGGCTTCATAGATGTTGCGCTCCTCCGGCGGCCCAGGATCGAGTTGAGCGTCGAGACCGTGGTCCATGGCCTTGATGAGCGCAGCCATCGACAGGTACGGGTTGACCGCCGAGTCGACTGACCGGTACTCGAACCGACCAGGAGCCGAGATGCGCAATGCAGTGGTGCGGTTCTGGAATCCCCAGTCGGCAAACACTGGTGCCCAGAAACCCGTGTCCCACAAGCGCCGGTACGAGTTGACGGTGGGTGAACTCAGGCACGTCAGCGCCGACAGGTGCTCGATGATGCCGCCGATGGCCTTCATCCCGATAGGGCCTGGGATCTGAGGATCGTCGCCCTCGGGCATGAATCGGTTGTTGCCATCGTTGTCCCAGAGCGAGATGTTGTGGTGGCAACCGTTTGCGGACACGCCCATGAATGGCTTCGGCATGAAACAAGGGAACGCGCCGAGCTCACGGCCAACCTGTTTGCAGATCTGGCGGTAGGTACTGAGGCGATCTGCGGTCAGTTCGGCGCGGTCGAAGTTGAAGTTGAGTTCGAGCTGACCAGGAGCGTCCTCATGGTCGCCCTGGATCATGTCGAGACCCATGGCCTCTCCGTACTCGACGACCCTGTGGATGAGAGGCTGAAGTTCTGCGAATTGATCGATGTGGTAGCAGTTCGGCTTCGTAAGACCCTCGACGGTCGGCTTTCCGTCGGCGTCGGCCTTGAGCCACATCATTTCGGGTTCGCAGCCGGCTCGAAGGTGCAAGCCATGCTTGGCCTCGAACTCGGCGTGAATCCGTTGGAGGTTTCCGCGGCAATCCGAGGTCAGAAACGCTCCGCCGTCCACCTTCTCTTCGCGTCCGCGGAAGAGAGTACAAAACACGCGCGCTGTCTTGTGGTCCCACGGCAGGCGCATGAAGGTCTCGACCTCGGCGACGCCGACCAGTTCCTTCGACTCGGCTCCGTAGCCGATGTAGTCACCGTGGCGATCGACGAACAGGTTTGCGGTCGATCCGTAGACGAGCTGGAAGCCCTTGCGGGCGATCGTTCCGAAGTGCTTTGCCGGGATGCCTTTGCCCATGATTCGGCCGGTGACCGAGATGAACTGGCAATAGAGGTACTGAATCCCGTCAGCTTCGATCTGTCGCTCGACCTCGGCTATCTGTGCCTCCCTGCCTTCTGCCTCGATGAACTGTTCTATGTCGCTTGACATGTATTCCCCCTGAAATCTCGATGTCAGAGCCCATCGCCGGCGCGTACCAACAAGGCCTAGAGGTACACTAGCGCTCAAATATCTCCCTCGCTGGTGAAATTACGACAACAGACGAGCTGAAACCACTACAAGGGGGAAAAAGTGTTTCATCTAGGTATGCATGGCTGAATTTGTCAAACTACTGTTGCTTTGGGACGAGCGGCCGGCTCGTGGAGGGGAAAAGATCAATGAGTTTTCCTAGTGATCTTGAGATTGCTAATGGGGCGTCGCTTGTTCCGTTGGGTGATATTGCTGGGCAGGCGGGTATTCCGGGTGATTGTCTTGAGCCCTATGGGCGGGGTACCGCGAAGATTGGTTTGGATGCGATT